>DASPXE010000021.1:0-15701 GCA_035637455.1 Gemmatimonadales bacterium | reverse complement strand
CACGCCGAGTACGTCAAGTACGTCTCCGGCCGCGACACCATCACCGGTTACCTCGCCTATCCGGAGCGCAAAGACCCCGCGCCCGGTGTGGTGGTGATCCATGAGATCTTCGGGATGTCGGACTTCATCCGGCAGACGACGGAGCAGCTCGCCAAGGACGGTTTCGTCGCGCTCGCGCCCGACCTGCTGTCGCGCCGGGGCGGCACGCCGCCTGCGACCGACGACGCGCGCAAGCTGATCGCCGGTCTCAACCCCGATACGGTGACCCTGGATCTCGACGCGACGGTCGCATACCTGAGAACTCTGAAGGCGGTGCGGCGCGACCGGATCGGCGTGATCGGCTTCTGTTGGGGCGGCGGCCAGAGCTTCCGCTACGCGACCAACAACCCGGCGCTGCGGGCGTTCGTCGTGTGCTACGGACCCGGCCCCGAGGCCGCGGCGATCGCCCGTATCCGCGCCCGGGGGCTCGGCGTTTACGCGGAGAACGATGCGCGCATCGACGCGGGACTGGCCGACGTGGCGGCCGCGGTGAAGCAGTATGCGAAGGACTACCGCTACACGGTCTACCCTGGCGTGGGGCATGGATTCCTGCGCTCGCGCGACAAGCCCGAGGTGGCGGACAGCGCGTGGGGAGCGGTGATCCGGTTCTTCAGGGAGAGTCTGGAACGCTAGCGGCGGTAAGGCGGCAGCGCCTCACTACGCGACAGGCACACAGTCGCTTCGTGGGACGCTGCCGCCTTACCGCTGCTTCCCGCTCACGTACTCCCGCGCCCGCGCCAGGACCGCGTCCGTCCCCGCCAGCACGTCGGCGACCGTGCTCGCGACGGGGAGCTCCGGCCGGATGCCCCGCCCGGCGAACTCTTCCCCGTTGGGAAACGCATGGCGTGTCACCGACAGCTGTATCGCCCAGTTCTTGGGGAGCGCGATCGTGAGGGCCTCGCCGGGACTGCCGGCTGAGGTCTCCCCGATGATCACGCCGCGGGCCGCGTTCCGGAACGCCACCAGCAGGTCCTCCGCCGCGCCGGCCGTCGCGCTCGACGCCAGCACCGCGACCGGTCCGGTGTAGCCGGGCCGCTCGGTGCGGGGCGAAACGGTGTCGGGGGGCGGGCCGTACCATGAGAAGGCCGAGTCGGGCACTCGCCACGCGCGGAACACCGGTCGGTACTGCGGCGTTCTCCAGCGCGCCGCCGGGAAGGCGCGCGCGGTCAGGCGCGCCAGAATCTCGTAGCCATAGCGGCTCTCACCGCTCGCCGCGTACCGCAGATCGAGGATCAGTCCGGTCAGACCGGCGAAGTCGGGAAAGGCGCGGTCGAAGCGCCGCACGACGTCCTCCTCGGCGAGCGCGTTCAGGCGCACTCGGACGACGCCGCCCGGGAGGGAATCGATTTCGAGCTCGGGTCGCTCGAGCGGCCAGCGGTCGTTGAGCGAGACGCTGCGTGTGACGCTGATGCCGCGCTGGTCGCCGCCGGGCAAACGCAGCAGCAGGTGCAGCGTGGTGCCCTTTTCCCCCTGGAGCATCCATTGCACGGCGCGCTGCCAGCGGTCGGGCGCGGTGGCGGCCGAGATCTCCGGGAGCACCGAGTCGCGGATCCAGCTCTCGGCCGGGACGCCCTGCACGGCCAGGATCTCGGCCAGCCGCTCGGGCCGGGCCACGCGCATCTCGTCGTTCTCGGCGTACTCGAGGATGAGCGGCCGCTGCTCGACGCTCTGGAGGAGCAGCGGCGGGCGCGCGATGCGCGACCGCAGGTGCGCGGGCGGGATGACGCCGGCCTGGCCGTCACCCAGCAGGGCGACGAGGCGGCGCAGGCGGCGGTAAAACAGGACGTCCGACTGGACTTGCGCCGCGAGCTTCAGGTTCGCGGCGAGGGCGGAATCCCAATCGGCCCGAACCCGGTCCCAGGAGGCGAAATTGTAGCGGGCTTCGGCCCAGATGGTGGCGACCGCCTCCGCCCGCTCCGTGGCCGTGAGCTGCTGGCCGGCGACCGGCGCGAGCGGGACGGCGAGGCCCAGACCGAGGACGGCGACTGAGCGCATGATCACGCGCCTAATCTATCTGCTTCTGTTCGTGGCGCCGCAGCTACTGCTCTATCTGTACCTGCGCGAGCGCCTGCCCGACCCGACGCGGCCGCAGCGGGCGCGCCTCGTGCGTACCGGCCTCGCGGCGGTGTTCACGATCTTCAACTTGCCCTGGGCCTTCGTCGCCGGGCGCGCGCTGTTCGGCAGCGTGTGGGGCGTGGGACGGATTCCCTACCTCGGGCCCTGGATCGCCTGGCAGCTGCTGGGGTGGATCTTCTGCGCGCTGGTGGCGGTGTATGTCGGGGGCAAGTTCGTCTGGTGGATCGGCGGTCAGGCGGTCAGGTGGATCGGCGGTCAGTCGAGCCCCGAACCCTCCGACCGCCCGACCGCCGCTCCGTCTGACCGTCGCATTTCAAGGCGTCGCTTCCTCGCCCGCGCCACGTACGCCTATGCGGGCGCCGGCGCCGCGCTGTCGACGTACGGCATCTGGAGCGCGTACCGTCTGCCTCAGCTCACCCGCCGCACCCTGACGTTCCCCGATTTGCCGTCGGGGCTCGACGGCCTCACGCTGCTCCACCTCTCCGACCTGCACGCCGGCATCCACCTCGGCGCCGACCGGATGCAAGAGATCGTCCGGCAGGCGAACGTGCTCGCGCCCGATCTGATCGTGCAGACGGGCGACATGATCGACATTTCACGCGCTTACATCCCGGCCTACGTGCGCGCCTTCCGCGACCTGCGCGCGCCGTTCGGCGTCGTCACGGTGCTCGGGAACCACGACCGCTATACCGGCGAGCAGGAGGTGATCCGTGGCTGCCGCGACGCGGGGCAGGTATTCTTGCAGAACGACTGTCATCTGATCGAGCGGGGCGGCGCAACGCTCGCGCTGCTCGGCATCGACGACCCGCACAACTGGACGGCGGACGACCCCCAGCCGGAGGACGTCGCGGCAGCCCTCGCGGCGGCGCCGCCGGACGCGTTCCATGTCCTGCTGGCGCACCGTCCGGGTGCCTGGGACACGGCAGCACCGCGCGGCATCCCGCTCACGCTGGCCGGGCACATCCACGGTGGACAGTTCTACCTGCCCGGGATCGGCTGGTCGGCGGGTCGGTTGATCACCAAGTACGTGATGGGGCACTTCCAGAGGGGCAACAGTCAACTGTACGTGAGTCGCGGCATCGGCGTGGTCGGCGTGCCGATCCGCGTCTTCACGCCGCCGGAGATCGAGCTGTTCACGCTGCGGCGGGGGTGAGGCCGGCGGGGTCCACTGCTTGAACAGCGGCGGCTAGGCGGTCGGGCGGGCAGGACGTGGCGTGAGGTCGTGGGGGGCTCGCGAAGCGACTGCGTATTTTTGTCGCGGAGCGAGCCCCCCGCGACCTCACACCCGGGGAGCCGCGATTGCATCCCAGGCGGCGTCGAGCGCGAGCGCGACGCCGGCGTGGTTCTCCGGCCACTCTTTAGATGTCACCCGGTCGATCACCAGCGTCATCACGCCGAGCCACACCGCCGCCCACACCTCGGCCGCCCCGGGCTTGACCGAGCCGTCCGCCTTCCCTTGCGCGATCAGGCTCTCGAGCCCGAGCCGGAAATCCCGGGCGACCTTCCCGCTCTCGTCGTCGAGCAGGTCGCCATGACGCTGCAGGAAGAACAGCTGCGCGACGGCCGGCTCCCGGCCCGCTCCAGCGGCGAGCCCCCGGCCCAGCTCCGCGAGCTTCTCGCGCGGGCCTACCTTGAGCGCGTCCGCCTCCTTCACCAGGCGCACGGCCCAGCGCCCCGCCGCGCGATACAGCTCGTTCAGGAGGTGCTGCTTCGAGGCGAAGTGCCGGTAGATGGTGCCTTCCGCGACGCCGGCCTTCTTGGCGATGAGCGGCGTCGTCGTGAGGTGGTAGCCCGTGGTGGTGAACAGTTCGAGCGCAGCGCGCACCAGCCGCTGGTGGGTGAGATCGGCCTGGGTCATCGCGCGCCAATCTAAGCTGGCGCTTCGATCCGCGCCCCGCGGTTCGGCAGTCGGGCTTCCGGCGGGCGTTCTCTATCGCTCGAAACGGGGTTCCGTCGCTCGCAGGGCCCGGCTAGCTTTCCGCCGCTCGTTCTCCTCACCGCAGTCCGGAGGCAATTGCGCCATGCGCATGCTGGTTTTGGGCGCGGGGCTCCAGGGGTCCGCCTGCGCCTACGATTTGCTGCAGCACCCCGGCGTGGAACGGGTCACGGTGGCTGACCTGAAGCTCGACCGCATCCCCGCCTTCCTCGGGTTGCTCGTCGGTAAGCGGCTCGCCCTCGTCCAGCTCGACGTGCGAGATGCCGCGGCCGTGCGCGACGCGATGCGGGCGCACGACGCCGTGCTGAACGCGGCGCCGTACCATTTCAATCTCGAGGTCTCCAAGGCGGCGGTGGAGGTCGGCGTCCATTGCGCCGACCTGGGCGGCAACACCGAAATCGTCTTCCAGCAGCGCAAGCTCGACGCGGCAGCGACGCAGCGGAATGTCTCCGTCGTCCCGGACTGCGGGCTAGCGCCGGGGATGGTGAACATCCTCGCCGCGGAAGGCATCCGGCGGGTCGGCGAGGCGGACGTGGTGAAGATCTATGTGGGCGGCCTGCCGCAGCACCCCGAGCCGCCCCTGAACTATCAGATCGTCTACTCGCTCGAAGGGGCGCTCGACTACTACACCACGCCCTCCTGGGTGCTGCGCGACAGCAAGCCGACCCGGGTGGACGCCCTCTCCGAGCTCGAGGAAGTGACCTTCCCGCCGCCGGTGGGCGTGCTCGAGGCGTTCCACACGGGCGGTGGCATCTCCATCCTGCCGTGGGTGTACGAGGGCAGGGTCCGCACGATGGAGTACAAGACCCTGCGGTACCCGGGGCACCTCGCTGTCATGCGGCCGATCCGCGAGCTCGGCCTCCTCGACCTCACGCCCGTCAAGGTGAGGGGAGCGGACGTCGCACCGCGCGATCTCTTCATCGCCGCCGTGTCTCCCAAGCTCACGAAGCCCGAAGGGCGCGACCTCGTCGCGCTGCGCGTGGACGTGCGCGGGCGGAACGGCAAACGGGCTGCGTGGCAGCTGCTCGACTATTACGACGAAGCGCGCGGCGTCAGTGCGATGATGCGGACAACCGGCTACTCGCTCTCGATCACCGGCGTGATGCAGGTGGACGGGCGGATCAGCGCCAAGGGCGTGCACACCCCGGACGAGGCGGTGCCGTTCGGGGAGTATGTCACCGAGCTTGCGAAACGCGGGATTGACATTCGTGAGCTGTAGTTAGTGCGGAGTGCGGAATGCGGAATGTCAGGGTAGGCGTCGAGGCGCGATCGACCTTTCACCGCAATTCCGCATTCCGCACTCCCCACTCCGCATTTCAGTAGCTCCACGTCGTCCCGAACACCAGCTGCCCGCCCTCGCTGCCGCGGCCGTAGCCGACGACGATGAGCGAGTTGCGGAGGAACCGCACGGCGATCTCACCGCCCGCGCTGGTGTGCAGGCCGGCCGTGGTCAGCCGCACTGCCTCACTCGGGCCGAACACGCGCCCCGCATCGAAGAAGGCCACGATCTTGAGCTCGACGAGGCTCGGCTTCCAGAGGACGGCGTAGCGCGCTTCCAGGCCGCCCAGCAGCTTGCCGCGTCCGGTGAATCGCCCATCGTGGTAGCCGCGCAGCGAGCGGTAGCCGCCCACGGCGACGAACGGCCGCTCGCTCGATTCCATCTCCTCTTGCGCCGCGACCGGCGGACTCCCGCCCATCCCTTCCGCGGCGAGCCGCCCGGCCACGACCAGCCTCTCGACCGGCTGTACCTGCGCGCGCGCGTCGGCGGTGGAACGCGTATAGCCGGTGCCGCTCGCGAACAGCGCTTCCACGATCACGCCCCTGTGTGGGTCGAGCTCGTTGTCGCGCGTGTCGAGTACGAAGCCCGCGCGGATGATCTTGTCGGTGAACGGCACCGTCGCCGGGTCCACCGTCCCGGACGCGAGATCGTTGCGGAAGACGCTGGGCCCGGGCAGCGCGCGGAAGTCGCTGCGCTCGAGCGTGGCGCCCGCGAGCGCGCGCAGCGGACCGACCACCCGTCGCTGGATCGTGGCGCGCGCGGCGAAATAGGTGCGGCTCACGCGGTAGAAGTAGGGCCCCGCCGTCGTGAGGCTGTCGCTCGAGTACTGGGTATCGTTCCCGAGTCCGTAGTACCCGAGCCGGTTGGCACGCGCGGCCGTGAGCCGCAGCCCGACCCGCCACCCTTCCCACCACGCTGGCGCCCGTGCGTCCGCCAGGACGACGTAGCTGCCCTGGGTGCTCGCCGCGGCGTCGAAGTTCAAGGACGCGAGGTTGTCCTCCGGCCGCTCGACGGCCCCGACCGGACTGTAGCGGCCGTAGTGGAATGCGCCCCACCACCCGTCGATCGTGTTGTAATAGGCGTAGGGATACAGCTGGCCCCGCCAGTAGCGCTGGGCGGCGAGCTTCGGCGCGGCGCCGGCGAGCAGCGCGAGCGCGGCGCTAGCGGCTCGCAGCGGGCCGCTCGTACAGGTATGCCGTATCGCGCAGCTTCGCCTCCGTGCCGTCGTGCGCCGCGTAGCGCCCCGGGTAGAGCGAGGCGGCGCCGAACTCGCCGCGTTTGTTCACGGCGTAGAACTCGAGGCCGAACTTTGGCTTGCCATCGGCGCCGAGCAGCCGCTTCTCGGTCAGTTGGACGACCCGCTTCAGGGTCTCGAGGCAGGCGTCCGTGGGCTTCAGGCCGCGCCGCATGAACTCCACGGTCAGGAAGCCGCCGCACACCTTGATGTTGGACTCCCCCCGCCCCGTGGAGCCCGCCGCGCCCACGTCGTTGTCGGTGTACTGACCCGCACCGATGATCGGGCTGTCCCCGACGCGTCCGGGGATCTTGAAGGCGAGCCCGCTCGTCGTCGTCACCGAGGAGATGTCGCCCTGGGGGGTCACGGCGTCGCAATTGATCGTGCCGGTCGGCCGCGCCACCATGTGTTCGGCCTCGGGCACGTCGAGAAAGTCGTCGTCCGGATTCAGGTTGGCCCGCCAGTGCAGCCACACTTCCCGTGCATGCTCGGTGAGCAGGTCTTCGTCCTTGAAGCCGTATTGCAGCGCGAAGCTCTTGGCGCCTTCGCCCACGAGGAAGATGTGGTTCGTGTACTTGAGCACGAGCTTCGCCACTTCCGACGGCGTCTTGATGCCTTCGAGCGCGCCGACCGCTCCGGCGCGCCTGGTGGGTCCGTGCATGCACGACGCATCGAGCTGCACGACGCCCGCGGCGTTCGGCAGCCCGCCGTAGCCGACGGAATCATCGTTCGGATCGAGCTCCTGGATCTTCACGCCCTCGATCACCGCGTCGAGCGTGTCGGCGCCCTGCATGAGCATGTCGAACGCCTTCTGCACGGCGCGCAGCCCGTGGACGCTGGAGAGCGCCACGGGTTTTGCGGCCCAGCGGCTGGGGGGCGGCAGCGGGCGCGGTGGCTGCATGGGGTAGGCGATGTCCGCCGCCGCCGCGGCGGCGACGCCGACGGCGCTGGAAGCGGCGAACTCGCGACGGGACAGGACGTCGGACACGCGGCGCTCCGGCATGGGTGCGTGCATGGTTTTACGCGCTGGGGCGGCGGCTGTCAACTTGCTCCGCCCGCGGCGCGACGATACCGTTCCGACCGTGAACCCTCAAGATCCACCAGGCCCGCGCGCCGTAGTCCGCGGTGCGCCCGAGCTGAAGTATGTCCGGCCGACCGTCGCTTGACGTCACGCTCGTCATCCCCGTGTATAACGAGCGCGAGAACGTTCCGCTCCTGCTCGAAGAGATCGCCCGTGCGCTCCAGCCGGAGAGGGGAGGCGGGGGGCCGAGTTATGAGATTGTCGCCGTGGACGACGCCTCGACCGACGGATCGCTCGACGTGCTCAAGCGGCTGACGCGGGACTACCCCGAGCTGCGCATCGTCGCTTTCGCGCAGCATGCAGGGCAGACCGCTGCGCTGGCCGCCGGCTTCCGGGCCGCGCGGGGTGGGGCCATCGTGACGCTCGACGCCGACCTGCAGAATGACCCCGCCGACGTCCCCGCCCTTCTCGCCGAGCTGGAGCAGAGCGCCGCGACGGCGGTCGTGGGCTACCGCGTGAGCCGTCACGACAGCGCGTGGAAGCGGCTGCAGAGCCACATCGCGAACGGCGTGCGTAACTGGCTGAATCGCGAGACGATCCGGGACACCGGCTGCTCGCTCAAGGCGTTCCGCAGCGACGCGGTGCGCGCGCTGCCGCTGTTCAACGGGATGCACCGCTTTCTGCCCACGCTCATCAAGATGGACGGGGGCACAGTGGTGGAGGTCCCGGTGCGGCACCGGCCCCGGCGGTTCGGCCGCACGAAGTACGGGATGTGGAACCGCGTGTTCCGATCTTTCGTCGACGCGCTGGCCGTGCGCTGGATGCAGCGTCGCGCCCTGCGCTACCGCGTGCGGGAGGAGCTGCCGTAATGCACGACGACTGGGTGCGCCACATCGAACAGGAGCTCGACGGCGAGCTGAGCCTGCCCGAGCGCGCGGCGCTGGCGCGCCACCTCGCCGGCTGCCGGCACTGTGCGGAGGTCCGCGTGAGCCATCTCGAGATGCGAGTGGCGTTCGCGCGATCCGCCGGGCAGCCCCACGCCCACACCGTTCCCCGGCCGGCGATCCGAGGGCGGACGCTAGGGCTGTGGATGGTGATCAGCCTCATCGCCGGCCTCGCCGCGGGCTGGTTTGGGCACCTGCAGTGGGGCGGGCCGGGCCCGGCGACGATCGAGGCGACGCGTGCGCTGTTTGTGGCGCAGTAGCGTCGTGGCGGCGCTGATCGCCGCGCTCCCCACCTCCCCCGCCTGCCCGCAGGCGCCGACCTACCGCCTGACGTACCGCTTGCGGGTGGTCGAGCGCGCCGGCGTCGACACCCAGCTGCTCGCAACGGCCGTCGTGAGCGGACCGCCGGAGACGACCCTGCGGTTATCGCTCGGCGTCGCGACCGGGGAGCTGCAGGGGCTGCTCGGCACACTCCCCGAGCCGGACACGGTGAATCTGGCCGGACTGTTCTTCAGCCGGCGGCCGGCGGGCCGGTCGCGCCGCGGGCTCCCGCTGTTCGAGGAAGACAGCTACCGCCGCTGGGCGCGTGTCGCCTGGGGCGGGACCGCGCGGCTCTATCCCTTCGGCGCCGAGTGGGCGGATCAGCGCCACGCGCTGTGGGTGGAGATCTCCGTTGACCGCGAGTTCGCCGCCGGAGAGACGCGGCCGAACGAAGAAGTGACCCTCGAGGACCCAGCGGTCGCCTTCAACGCCCGAGCCGTCGTGCCGCCGCGGCGTGTGACGGTGCGGCTGAGCCTCGTGCGCGGGGACACGGCGAGCAGCCCGCGGGCCCTGGACCTCGTCCCGGAGGCGCCTGGTCGCCGGGTCAGCTTCACTTTGGGTGCCGAGCGGGCCGAGTTCGACGTCACGCTGCAACGGCCGGAGCCGCCCCGCACCGGTCGTGACAGCGCGCTCGCCATCGACGCGGACGTCGTGTGCCTGCGGCTCGTCGTCCCCGGCTCAGCGGACCCGGCCCAGGTCCGCTGCGGGCGGCTCGACAACGTGGCCCGCCGGCTCGCCCTGCCGGGCGGCGACACCGTCGTGGCCACCTTCGCGTGGCCGGGCGCGCGCTGAGCGCGATATCTTCCACCAATGACCAGGAAGCAGCGCCTCGATCCCGCCATCTTCCATCTCCCCGTCGAGCGGATGCGGGAGGGCTACTACTCCGACAAGTACTTCGTGCGCGCGCGCGACGTGCTCCTCAAGGATCACCACCGGCCGTGCGTGACCATGCAAGTGTTCGGCAAGGCGCACGCGTTCCTGGGCGGGATCGACGAGGCGATCGCCATCCTCAAGCTGTGCAGTATGGACTGGGACGAGGTGCAGGTGTACGCCCTGTTCGACGGCGACGAGATCGCGCCGTGGGAGACGGTGCTGCTCATCGAGGGACCGTACGACGCTTTCGCCCACCTGGAGACGCTCTATCTCGGCGTGCTGGCCCGCCGTACCAAAGTCGGCACCAACACGCGGCGCGTGGTCGAAGCCGCGAAGCCGAAGCAGGTGATGTTCTTCCCGGCGCGGCACGACCACTGGCTGGTCCAGACCGGTGACGGCTACGCCGCCCACATTGCGGGGGCGATCGGCGTGTCGACGGACGCGCAAGCATCGTGGTGGGGCTCGGAAGGGATCGGTACCGTGCCGCACGCGCTCATCGCCGCCTACCACGGCGACACGGTGCTCGCTTCGCAGAAGTTCGCCGAGCTGATGGACTCGAGCGTGCGGCTCATCACCCTCGTGGACTTCGACAACGACTGCGTAGGCACGTCGCTCAAGGTGGCGCGAGCGTTGGGGGAGCGGCTGTACGGCGTGCGGGTCGACACCGCGGAGACGCTGGTGGACAAATCGGTAATCCCGGAGATGGGCACGTTCAAGCCGACCGGAGTCAACCCCCAGCTCGTCTGGAACGTGCGGCGCGCCCTCGACCGGGAGGGCTTCCAGCACGTCAAGATCGTCGTCTCGGGCGGCTTCACCGTCGAGAAGATCCGCCAGTTCGAGGAGCAGGACGTTCCGGTCGACATGTACGGCGTCGGCTCCAGCCTCTTCCAGGGCCGCTTCGATTTCACCGCGGACGTCGTGCGGGTGGAGGGCAAGCCGTGCGCCAAAGTCGGCCGGAGCTACCGGCCGAACCCGCGGCTGGAGCGGGTAGAGTGAGAAAGTGGCGTCGCCTTCAGGGCGTCCCCTGCGGGCGGCTCCGGGAGGTGTGGACGAACAAGGTATCGAGCAGGGCTGTCACGCGAACTCGCACGATATCAGCCGCCTGGAGCGGGGCGCTGGCCGACGCGCTCACCGGCTCGAGGACCCGTCGCACCGTGCCGCGCTCGGCGTCGATGATCTGGAGCTGGAAGCGAACCGAGTCTCCTTCCTTGAAGTAGGACCCCGAGATCACCGTCCCGGCGCCCGCCTCGGCGGCGAGCGCCTGGATGCCCCTGGCGTCGAGATGCCCACTCCCGGCCGCCGGGACGACCTCCACCGTCCCGCGCCGGGCGAGCCCCTGCGTGACCCAATCGGCGGCGAGGCGCCCGAGTGGAGCGAGGTGGGGATCGCCGGAGAGGTCTTCGAAGCGGGCGACGACCACGCGCCGGGGATCGAGCACCGGTCGGCGCCCCGCGCGCAGCAGGAATGCGACAGCGGCGACGAGGATGCTAGCCGCACCAACCGTCAGCACGGTATTCTGGCTGATCCGGGGCAGCCAGCCGCTCCTCCCTCGACCCTCGCTCGACTGCCGCAGCGAGGCGACGAAGTCGTCCACGGTGGCAAACCGATCGCCGGGCGAGGCGGCGAGCGCCCGAGAGACCACGTCCTTGACGGATCGGGCGGTGCGCGGGCTCGCGCCGCGGCCCCGCAGGATGGTCTCGAGCGAGGCCCGTGTGGGCGCCGATCCTTCGGCGACGTCCAGGAGCGGCGGTGTGCCCACCAGCATTTCATAGAGCACACACCCCAGACTGTAGACATCGGTGCGGGCATCGATTGCCCGGCTGCCCGCCAGTTGCTCCGGGCTCATGTAGGCCAGCGAGCCGACCGGTTGACCTCCGGTGAGCGTCCGGCCGCCCGCCGCGCTGATCGCCCGCGCAATCCCGAAATCCGCGACGAGGGCGTGGTTCTCGGACAACAGGATGTTCTCCGGCTTGATGTCGCGGTGGATGATGCCGTGAACGTGTGCGTAGCTCAGCGCATCCGCGATCTCGAAGGTGATGCGCAGCGCTTCCTGAAGCGGCAGCGTTTGTTCCCGCAGCAGGTGGAGCCGCAGCGACTCGCCCTCGATGTAGGGCATGACGTAGTAGCAGAGACCGTCCGGTCCGTCCGGGACGAAGAGGCATTCATCGGCTGCGAGGATCGGCACGATGTGCGGGTGGTTCAGCTTCGAGGTGAGCTCGACTTCGCGGATGAAGCGTTCGCGGAATTCGGCGGTGGAGAGCTTGGGGTCCATCACCTTGACCGCCACTTTGCGCGCCGGATGGCGCTCATGGGCCAGGTACACACGGGCCATCCCGCCGGCACCGATCTCGCGTTCCACGGAATAATGAGGCGCTAAGCCCTCGCGCAGGGCCTCGAGCACGTCGCTCATCCTCCCCAAGGTACCGCCGCGCTTCTCGCGTAGCGACGTCGCCCTCACGCCCGCTCGCTCCATCGCTCGATCGGGTAGCCCGCCTGGTGCCAGGCTCGGATGCCGCCCAGGAGCACCGCGACTCGGGCTCTGTCGGATCCTGCGGCGATCAGTTTTCGCGCCGCCCGGGCGCTTGTGGCTTCATCCGCTCACGCGCAGTACAAGATCGCCACGGCCTCGGGCGGCCCAGCGCTGGCAGGTACGTCGCCGTCCGTCGCTGCGATCTGGGCGAGGGGCAGCGAGATCGCGCCCGGGAGATGGGCATTGTCGTACAGGCGGCGATCGCGCGTATCGACCAGGACGGCGCGCCCACTCGCAGCGAGCGCCCGCGCCTCGGTGACTGAGACGCGACGTATCTCGTCGGGTTCGACGGTAGGAGTCGAGGAGCCTGGGTCAGCGCTCATGGATACACACCGTAACGGCAGCCGCGTGCCCAGGGTTCACCGCCCGCCCAACCCCCGGCGCCAGCGCCCTTGCATTCCCGCCGGTCATGCATATTTTTCCGAAGAAATGAATAATCATGCACTCGTCCCGATCGGCGTGTTCGGGGCCTCAGGATACGTCGGCCAGGAGCTGCTGCGGCTCCTCGCCCACCACCCCGGGGCCGCGGTCGTCTTCGCCACCGCGGAGTCGGCGGCGGGCGAGGTCATCGAGGGTCACCGGCTGCGGCGGGCGGATGACGCGCCGCTCCACGCCGCGGAGATCGTGCTGTCGGCGCTGCCGCACGGCGTGTCGGGGCGCTACGTGCACGACGCACGGGCGGCCGGCAAGCGCGCCGTGGATCTCTCGGCGGATTTCCGGCTGTCACCGGAAGCCGTCTACGGGCTGACGGAGGTGACGCGGCCGCGCGTAGCGGCCGCCGAGCTGGTGGCGAATCCCGGTTGCTATCCAACCGCCGCCCTGCTCGCGCTGATCCCCCTCGCGCAACAGGGGCTGATCGACGCGTCGCGCGAGGTGGTGATCGACGCCGCATCGGGCGTGACGGGTGCCGGCAGGACGCCGAAGCGCGAGCTCTTGTTCGGAGAGGTAACCGAGGACTTCCGAGCCTACGCGGTGGGGAACGAGCACCGCCACCTTCCCGAGCTCCGGGCCACGCTGGAGCGCGAGGGCGGCT
The DNA here is from genome assembly GCA_035637455.1 of Gemmatimonadales bacterium. Lineage (GTDB taxonomy): Bacteria > Gemmatimonadota > Gemmatimonadetes > Gemmatimonadales > GWC2-71-9 > 20CM-4-69-16. The sequence continues at coordinate 2,415 of DASPXE010000021.1, read as the reverse complement.
TCACCGGCGATCTCGTCTTTACGCCCCATCTCCTGCCCGTGAAGCGGGGGATCCTCGAAACGATCCATGTTCCGCTCACCCGGGTGCTGGACCAAGCGACGGCGGAGGAACTGTACCAGGCCGCGTACGACGGCGAGCCCTGCGTGGTGCTCACCCGCGGTACCTTGCCGTCCCTCAAGGACGTCGTGTACCGCAATCGCGTGGCGATCGGTGTCGTACCTGTCGCCAACGTGCGCCGGCCGCGGCTCACCGTGATCGCCGCGATCGACAACCTCGTCAAGGGCGCGGCGGGGCAGGCGATCCAGAACATGAATGTGATGCTTGGCCTGCCGGAGACCGCGGGGCTCGCATGCTGACGTATGACTACCGATGGCCACTTCTCTCGTCATTCACAGGCTGAAGCCTGTGCTCGGCACAACACTGTCCTTAAGGACAGTGATTCGCCGAGCGCACGCTTCAGCGTGTGATCATATCGGGAGCGCGCTCTGATGCTTTCGGTCCGCGTGGTGAAATTGGGCGGCCACGAGCTCGATCGCCCCGAGTGGCTCGCCGCATGCGCCGACGCGCTCAAGGCGCTCGGGCCGGTCGTGCTCGTGCACGGCGGCGGCGAGGCGGTGAGCGCGCTGTCGCAGCGCCTCGCGCTCCCGGTCGAGCAGCGGGACGGCCGTCGCGTCACCAGCCCCGCGATCGCGGAAGTGGTGGAAATGGTGCTCGCCGGGCCGGTGAACCGCATGCTGGTGGCGGCGTTGCGCCGGGCCGGACTGGACGCCATCGGGCTCTCGGGGGTGGACGGCGGCCTACTGACGGCGCAGCGCGCGCCCGGCGGCCTCGGGCACGTAGGTGACGTCGTCGCCGTCCGGGTTTCGTTGCTCCACAGCCTGCTGCTCGCGGGGCTGACGCCCGTCATCGCGCCGATGGCGCCCGCCGCGGAGGGCGGTCTCCCCCTCAACGTCAACGCGGACGACGCCGCCGCGGCCGTCGCGGGCGCGCTCCACGCGGCGGAGCTGCTGTTCGTCTCGGACGTGCCCGGCGTGCGCGTGGACGGCGCCGTGCAGCCGGCGGTCGCGGCGGGAGAGATCGAGACGCTGATCGAGCTGGGGGCGGCCACCGACGGCATGGCCGCCAAGCTCCGCGCCGCTGCCGCCGCCATCCGTGCCGGCGCTCACGCCGTGCGCATCGGGGACTTGCAGCTGCTCGGGGACGACTCCGCCGGCACTCGCATCCTCCCGCCTGCCGTCAAAGCGGCGTGACCGCCACCTCCACGGCCGCCTCCGCCTCACCCGCCGCGCTGCTCGGCGTGTACGCCCGGGTCGGCCCCCTGTTCGTGGCCGGGGACGGCGCGGAGCTCGTGGCTGAGGATGGCACGCGGTACCTCGACTTTGTCGCCGGCATCGGTGTGAACGCGCTCGGCTACAACCATCCCGTGGTACGCGAGGCTGTCGAACGGGCTCTCGGCACGGGGCTGGTCCACGTCTCGAACCTGTACCGCACGGAGCCCGGCGAGCGGCTGGCCGACGAGCTGGTGCGACGCTCGTTCGCCGATCGGGTGTTCTTCTGCAACTCGGGCGCCGAGGCGAACGAGGCGGCGTTCAAATTCGCCCGCAAATGGTCGGGGAAGACCGAGATCGTCGCCTTCAGCGGTAGCTTCCACGGGCGGCTGTTCGCCACGCTGGCCGCGACGGATCGCCCCGAGTACCGTAAGCCGTTCGAGCCGCTCGTGCCCGGTGTGCGGATCGTCCCGCGTGAGGACTGGGCGGCCGTGGATCATGCGGTGTCGGCGTCCCGCACGGCGGCGGTGATCGTGGAGCCGGTGCAGGGCGAGGGCGGCGTGCGCCCCGTCGACCCGGAGTGGCTCGGGTTCCTGCGGGAGCTGTGCGATTCTCGGGGCGTCGCCGTCATCTTCGACGAAGTGCAGTGCGGGCTGGGACGTACCGGAACCCTGTTCGCGTACGAACAGACCGGGGTCGTGCCCGACGTCCTCACGCTCGCCAAGCCGCTCGCCGGAGGACTGCCGATGGGCGCGGTGCTCCTGCGGGATGCGATCGCGGCTGCGCTCAAGCCGGGCGACCACGCCACGACGTTCGGCGGCGGTCCGCTCGTGTCGAGCGTCGCGCTGGCGGTGGTGCGCACCATCGCCGAGCCCGACTTTCTGACCGCGGTGCGGCAGAAGAGCGAGTGGCTGGCGACGCGGCTGGCAAGCCTCGCCGCGCGCTCCCCGCGCGTGCGCGAGATCCGGGGGCGCGGGTTGATGTGGGGTCTCGAGCTGGCGGAGCCGGCGGCGCCCTTCGTCACCGCCGCGCGCGAGCGGGGCCTGCTCGTCTTGACGGCGGGAGCGAACGTGCTGCGACTCGTGCCGCCCCTCGTCATCACACCGCACGACCTCGAGCGCGGCGTGGCAATTCTGGAAGAGGTGCT
>DASPXE010000020.1:0-1519 GCA_035637455.1 Gemmatimonadales bacterium | reverse complement strand
GACTCGCGGCGCGCGTGGTCAGCATGCCCTCCATGGAGTTTTTCGCCAGCCAACCGCAGGAGTATCGCGACGCCGTGCTGCCACCCGCCGTAGGCGCCCGGCTCGCCGTGGAGGCGGCCTCACCGCAGCCGTGGTATCGCTGGGTGGGAGATCACGGCGCGGTGTTGGGACTCGAGCGGTTCGGGGCGTCGGCGCCGTACCAGCGGATCTATCGGGAGCTCGGGCTGACGGTGGAGAACATAGTGCGGAGAGCGAAACAGTTGCTGGACGCCTAGTGCGCGAGTAAACTCGCGACTCGGCACCTGCCCGTGACCGGCGCGCCGCTTGAGCGGCAGTGCCGAGTCGCGGCTTCAGCCGCGGACCGAGCTGAGCCGCGTTACGACGCGGCGCGCCGCTTCTCGCCCCGACTTGACGCACGCCGACACCCCCGCGCCGTCGAACCCCGCGCCCGCGAGATCGAGCGGCGCGAGGCGCCCCAGTTGGTTCCGCACATGCGCGACGCGCTCGGCCTGGCCCGGTTTGTAGCGCGGCAGGCCGCGGCGCCAATGAAATGCGCGGCTCCATACCGGGCTCCCCGAAAGCGAGAGCCGCGTCGCCAGCTCGCGATGCGCGAGCGCCGCGGGATCGCCGTCGACAGGCCCGAGGAACGCGCGCAGCAATGCAAATCCTGGCGGCGCCCGCCCCGGGTACTTGAGCCAAGCGTACGTACAGGCGCGCACCGGCCCGTCCAATTGGGGCGCTGAGACGAAGCCCGTCCCGTCGAGCCTGCCCTTCAGCTGGTCGGTGCGGTACGCGAGGGACACCGTGATGCTCGGGGAATAGACCACGTAGTCCAGGTCGCGCGCTCCGGGAAGGCCGACCGTGGCCAGGAGCCGCGCCGCCACCCACGCCGGCACGGCGAGGATGACCCCCTCCGCCTCGACCTGCGAGCCGCCCGTCACGGCGAGCCGCCAGCCGCGGCGGCTGGGCGCGATGCCCGTGACTCCCTGCGCGGTTCGGATGGCGGCGTGTAGGCGGGCGGTGAGCGCGTCGCTGATCTCCGCCATGCCGCCCGCGAAGCTCCGGAAGCCGCCCTGTAGAGGCGCCGCATGCTGCGCCCCTACGCCCGAAGCGCCCTCGATGCCGAGCAGCTCCGCCGCCCGCCCCAGGGGGAGCGGCTCGAGCCGCTTCCCCGTCCAAACCATCGCACCCTTCGCCCGCTGGTCCACCAGCCGGTCCCCAAGCCCGAGCTCGCGGGCGAGGGCCTGAATGTCGCCGTCGGCCGCGAGGAAGCCGTCGGGGCCGCCCTCCACGAGGAAGCCGTCCTGCCGCTCTGTCACCACGACGCCGCCCGCGCGCCGCTCACTCTCGAGCACAATCACCTCGCCCCCCGCCCTGGTCAGCTCCCACGCGGCCGACAGGCCGGTGAGGCCGGCCCCCACGACGACGCACGTCATACCCACCCGCGCTCCGCCGCGGTGCGTCGCGCCAGGTCCGCGAGCGCCGCGACGAGCAGCGGATCGTCGTTCAGCGAGTCGGT
>DASPXE010000019.1:0-1590 GCA_035637455.1 Gemmatimonadales bacterium | reverse complement strand
TCCCAACATGACGGCCACGGGACAGGCGCTGCTCGATGCTATTTGGCAGGAGCGCCGCGTGGAGCTGGGGATGGAGCAACAGCGCTGGTTCGACATCATCCGGCAGAACGGGGTGGTTCCGGGCCGGGCTGCCCTGCTCATGGGCGCGGCCTTCGCACCGCGGGACACGTTGTACCCGATCCCGGCGGGTGAAGCGGCCATCGCTGGCCTGCAGCAGAACCCCGGGTACTAGGGCGGTGACGCGGGGCTCGCGGACCTCTCTGGGCGTCATGCTCGTCGCGGCTGGGGTGGGGTGGCTGGGGTGCGCCCACCCACGCGCATCCTCCCCGGCAGCAGCACCCCCGAAGGAAATGACCGCGAGCGCCGTCTCCACGGTGAGCGCCGAGGATCTACGCGGCATCCCCGCAGCGCAGGTCGAGGAGCTGCTCGAGGGTCGGAGCGCCGGCGTGCAGGTCATCCGGTTGCCGACCGGGGGCATTTCGGTCCAGATCCGGGGCCGGAGCTCCATCTACGGCGACACTGAGCCGCTGTATGTGGTGGATGGAATGCCCGTGCAAGTGACCACCAGGCACGGCTTGTCGTGGCTCAACCCGGGTGATATCGAACGGATCGATATCCTGAAAGATGCCAGCGCCACCGCGATGTACGGAATCCGGGGAGCGAACGGCGTGGTGGTCATCACGACCCGGCACGGTCATCGGCACCCTGACTAGGCGGCTCGCCAGTCACGGGACGGCGTTTCTGCTCCTCGCCGCTCCGGCGTCGGCGCAGACTGCCCACGATCGTCACGTCTTCTTCGAGCGCAGCCTGACCGACACGGCCTATTACTTCAGCGATGCCCGGGCGATCACCCCGAGCACGCTGGCCGCCGTACGCGGCAGGCTCCCGGTCGAAACCGCGCACGTCTTCACGCCCCCGAACGCGCTGCGCCTGACGTGGACCTCCCGCCCGGGGGGCACGTGGCACGCGGGCGTGCACCGGGAGAGCTGGCGCAATCAGACGGCTGAGTTCACCGGCGATTCGCTGGTATTCCGAGCGTACACGGACGCGGCGATTCCCGCCGGGGCGCTCCCGCTGGTCGGGATCGAGGACGCGCAAGGACTGCGTCGCGAGCTGCGACTCGCCGACTATTACACGGACGGGCTTCCCGCCAGGCAGTGGACGCGCGTGTCGGTGCCGATCGGGCAGCTCGCCATGACGTTGCAGGACGGCCGGACGTTCGACCCGCACCGCGCGGCCACCGTGTTCTTCGAGCAGTGGCTGGACGACGGCGCACCGCACACACTCCATATCGACGAGATCGCGATCACGAGCGGCGACCCCCGCGACACGACGCCGCCACCCGTGCCGCGCACCCTGCGAGCGCGCGGCTTCGAACGACACATCGAGCTGGCGTGGGAGCCGGTCCAGGCGCCGGATCTTCGCGGCTACCGGATCGAGCGATCTACCGACGGCACGCGCTTCACGGCGATCGATGTGCAGACATCATGGTTCAACCGCTACGTCGACTTCCTGGGCGCGCCGGGACGGCGGGCGACATACCGCGTCCGTGCGGTGGACATCAACGACAACGTATCGGCCCCGTCGGAG
>DASPXE010000018.1:0-2758 GCA_035637455.1 Gemmatimonadales bacterium | reverse complement strand
GAGCGCCGCTGGCAGGTGACGGGCCACGCGATCTACTTGGACTTGGCGAAGCGCTGGGCCAAGGGCACCGCGATCCTGTTCGCCGTGGGCGCCGTGTCGGGCACGGTGCTGTCGTTCGAGCTCGGGCTATTGTGGCCCGAGTTCATGCGATTCGCGGGCCCCATCATCGGGATGCCGTTCTCGCTCGAGGGGTTCGCGTTCTTCACCGAAGCGATCTTCCTCGGCATCTACCTGTATGGCTGGGATCGGATTCCACCGCGGGCGCACCTCGCCGCCGGCGCCATCGTAGCGCTCTCCGGCGCGGCCTCCGGCGTGTTCGTCGTCATCGCGAATGCCTGGATGAACGCGCCGACCGGGTTCGAGCTGGCTCAAGGCCAGCCGGTGAACATCGATCCCATCGCGGCGATGGCGAACCCGGCCGCGCTGCCGCAGGCGCTCCACATGACGCTCGCCGCCTACGCGGCCACCGGCTTCGCGGTGGCGGGGATCCACGCGCTCCTGCTCCTCAAGGACCCCGCCAACGCGTTCCACCGCCGTGCGCTGGCGATCGCGCTGATCGTCGGTGCGCCCGCCGCCGTGCTGCAGCCCATTTCCGGCGACGTGAGCGCCCGGCACCTGGCGCGCCACCAGCCGGTCAAGCTCGCCGCAGCGGAAGCCCTGTTCGAGACGCGGGCGGGCGCGCCGCTCACGCTCGGCGGCTGGCCGGACATGGATCGGCGCGAGACGAGCTTCGCGATCCAGGTGCCCTACGGCCTCTCGCTCCTCGCCTTCCACGACCCCGGAGCGGTGGTGAAGGGGCTCGACGCGGCGCCGCGCGACGAGTGGCCTGACGTCCCGGCGGTGCACTTCACGTTTCAGCTCATGGTCGCGCTCGGCACCTATCTGGCGTTGGTCGCGCTGTGGGCCGGCTGGCGCGCCTGGCGGGGCGCGGATCTGGCCCACGACCGGTGGCTGCTGCGCGCGCTCGCCCTCGCTACGCCGCTGGGGTTCATCGCGGTCGAGGCGGGCTGGATGGTGACGGAGCTGGGCCGGCAGCCCTGGGTGATCTACGGAGTGCTCAAGACGGCCGACGCCGTGACGCCGATGCCGGGCCTGATCGTACCGTTCCTCACGTTCACGCTGCTCTACTGCTTTCTGGGCGTGATCGTCGGGTGGCTCCTTTACCGGCAGATCATTCGCAGCCCGGAAATCCCGGAGTGGCGTGGGTTCTACATGCGGGAGGGGGAATCCCGGTGACCGGATCTGCCGTGCGCGGTGCGCGCTTGCCTCTGGCGCGATCCGCGCGGCCGTATCGTGCAGTCCGCAACCGCGTACCGCGTACCGCGCACACGGGGATCTCGTGACCCTCCCCAACCTCCTGGCCGGAATCCTCTTTCTCGCGCTCAACGCCTACGCGCTGCTCGGCGGAGCCGACTTCGGTGGCGGGGTGTGGGGTCTGCTGGCCCGCGGCCCGCGGAAACAGGCCCAGCGCGACCTGATCGCGCACGCGATCGGACCGGTGTGGGAGGCGAACCACGTGTGGCTGATCCTCGCGGTGGTGTTGCTCTTCACCTGCTTCCCACCGGCGTTCGCCCGGCTCGGCATCTTGCTGCACATCCCCCTGTCGCTCGTGCTGATCGGGATCGTGCTACGAGGGTCGGCCTTCACCTTCTGGCGCTACGGCGGCGAATCCGATGCGGAGCAGCGCCACTGGGCCGCCACCTTCGCGGTCGCCAGCCTCATCACGCCGGTGCTCTTGGGCGTCACAGTGGGAGCCGTAGCATCGGGTGCGGTGTCCGGGGCGCCGGCCCCCGGCACCCGGTTCTTCACAGGCTACGTCGCGCCCTGGCTCACGCCCTTCGCGCTGAGCGTCGGGGCGTTCGCGCTCGTCGCCTTCGCGTTCCTGGCGACGGTCTACCTGACGCTCGAAGCGACGGAGCCGGAGCTGCGGGAAGACTTCCGCCGTCGCGCGCTCGGCGCGGGTGTGGCGTTGTTCGGCGCCGCGCTCCTGGTACTGGTGCTGTCCGGCAGCGGAGCACCGCGCATGCGGGCGGGATTGATCTTCGCGCCGTGGGCCGTGCCGCTGCATCTCCTCACCGGCGCCGCCGCTGTCGCCGCCCTCTCTGCGCTGTGGCGCAGGCGCTACCGTGTGGCCCGCCTCGCCGCCGCCGCCCAGGTGTCGCTGATCCTGTGGGGCTGGGGAATCAGCCAGTATCCTTACCTGCTCCCGCCCGACCTCACGGTCGCCGCCGCCGCGGCGCCGGATGTCACCTTGCGGCTCGTGCTCGGCGGGCTGGCGCTCGGCGCAGCTGTGTTGTTCCCGTCGCTCTATTACTTGTTTCGCGTATTCAAGAGTCGCTATCAGCCTTCAGCGATCGGCCGTCAGTAACGTCGGGAGCCGACGGCTGACAGCGTAGTCATCCGTCGAACACCCGTTGCGCCACCCACCACGCCGCCAACGCGCCGGCGATGAATCCCAACAGCTGTCCCCAGACCCCGAGCACGTGTCCCGCCAGGACCCCGACGATCGTGCCCACGACGAAGCTGACGAGCGCCTTCAGGAGTTTCATGCGCGCCCTCCCTCTCCCGACTCCAATAACGTGCGGATCGCCGCATCGGTCTCGAGGCCCGCGATATTGACGGTCTTGCGCCGCCCCGTGCTCCCTCGGGTGACGGTGACCGCCCGTCGCGGAACCCCTAGGCGCACGGCCAGGAACCGGCACAATTCAGCGTTTGCGGCTCCATCTTCGGGCGGCGCCGCGACTTTGATCTTGATCGC
>DASPXE010000017.1:0-7862 GCA_035637455.1 Gemmatimonadales bacterium | reverse complement strand
CTGCCGGGCGACGGCATCGGCCCGGAGGTGACCGCGGAGGCCGAGCGCGTGCTGCGCGCGGCAGGGACGCGTTTCGGGATACAGCTCACGACGCCGCATTTTCCGGTCGGCGCCGCCGGCGTAGCGGCGGCGGGCGATCCGCTGCCGGACGAGACGCGCGCGGCCGTCCACCGTGCCGACGCGGTGCTGCTCGGCGCGGTGGGCGATCCCGCGCTCGATCGCGCGCCCCGCCACCTGAAACCGGAGACCGGCCTGCTGGCGCTGCGGGCTCTGCTCGGCGTGTACGCCAACCTGCGCCCGGTCGCCGTCTTCCCCCCCTTGACCGACCGCTCGCCCCTCAAGGCGGAACGGTTGCACGGCGTCGACGTGCTGATCGTACGGGAGCTAACCGGCGGGTTGTATTACGGTGAGCCGCGCGGGAGAGACGGGTCCCGCGCCGTCAACACTTTGGTCTACACGACCGCGGAGATAGCGCGCGTGGCGCGCGTCGCCTTCGAGGCCGCGCAGGGCCGCCGCCGGCTCGTCACGTCGGTGGACAAGGCGAATGTGCTCGAGGTCTCCCAGCTGTGGCGTGACACGGTCACGACCATCGGCCACGAGTACCCGGACGTTCGGCTGGAGCACCTGTACGTCGATCACGCCGCCATGCGCCTCGTCACCGATCCAAGCGCGTTCGACGTGATCCTCACCGAGAACATGTTCGGCGACATTTTGAGCGACGAAGCGGCGGTGCTCACCGGGGCGCTGGGCCTGCTCCCCTCGGCGTCGCTCGGGGCGGGAGCGGGGTTGTTCGAGCCGGTGCACGGGTCGGCGCCCGACATCGCGGGGCAGGGGATTGCGAACCCGATCGGCGCCATCGCCTCCGCGGCGCTGCTGCTGCGCCATGGGCTCGGGCTCCCGGCGGCGGCGGATGCGGTGGAGCAGGCGATCGGCACGGTGCTCGCTGCGGGGGCGAGAACGCGGGATATCGCGGAGCCCGGTGAGCCCGGCCTCGGCACGCGGGAGATGGGGGAGCGGATCGCCAACCTAGTGCGGAATGCGGAGTGCGGAGTGCGGAGTGAAGGCATGCCCGCAAACTCCGCACTCCCCACTCCGCACTCCGCACTCGAATGACCCTCCGCAGCCGCACGATCACCCAAGGCGCTCGGCGCTCCCCCAACCGCGCCATGCTCCGCGCGGTGGGCTTCGGGGATGAGGACTTCGCCAAGCCGATCGTGGGCGTCGCCAACGCGTACAGCACCCTCACCCCGTGCAACCTCGGGCTCGACCTGCTGGCGCGACGCGCCGAATCCACTTTGCGGACCCTCGGCGTGATGCCGCAGCTATTCGGCACGATCACCGTGAGCGACGGGATCTCCATGGGGACCGAGGGGATGAAGTACTCGCTCGTCTCCCGCGAGGTGATCGCCGACTCGATCGAGACCGTGTGCAGCGCCCAGTGCATGGACGGTGTGCTCGCGGTCGGCGGGTGCGACAAGAACATGCCGGGCGCCATGATCGCCATCGCGCGCATGAACATCCCGGCGGTGTTCGTGTACGGCGGGACGATCAAGCCGGGCCGCTACGCCGGTCGCGATCTGACGGTCGTGAGCGCGTTCGAAGCGGTCGGCGAATTCAGCGCCGGCAAGATCGACGCCGCCGAGCTGCTCGAGGTCGAGCGGCGCGCCTGCCCGGGGGCGGGCTCCTGTGGCGGGATGTTCACAGCGAACACGATGTCCTCGGTGATCGAGGCGATGGGGATGAGCCTGCCCTATTCGTCGACGATGGCTGCTGAGGACACGGAGAAGGCCGACAACGCGTCGCAGTCGGCTGCGGCACTGGTCGAGGCGATCGGCCGGGACTTGCGGCCGCGTCAGATCCTGACGCGCCAGGCGTTCGAGAATGCGATCGCCGTGACAATGGCGATCGGTGGCTCGACCAACGCCGTGCTGCATCTCCTCGCCATCGCCCGCGCGGCCGGCGTGCCGCTCGCGCTCGACGACTTCGAGACCATCCGCTCGCGGGTCCCGGTGCTGTGCGACCTGAAGCCCTCGGGCCGGTTCGTCACCACGGATCTGCACTGCGCCGGCGGGATCCCGCAGGTCATGAAAATCTTGCTCTCCCGGGGTGTGCTGCACGGCGACGCGCTCTCGATCACCGGCCGGACGATCGCCGACGTGCTGCAAGGCGTTCCGGACTCGCCGCGGCGGGATCAAGAGGTGATTCGACCCTGGGAGCGGCCGCTCTACCCCCAAGGCCACCTCACGATCCTGCGCGGCAACCTCGCCCCGGACGGGGGCGTCGCCAAGGTCACCGGCGTGAAATCACTCCGGATGACCGGCCCGGCCCGGGTATTCGACTCGGAGGAGGCGTGCCTCGACGCGATTCTCAAGGGAGGCGTGCAGCGCGGCGACGTGATCGTGATTCGCTACGAGGGGCCGAAGGGCGGCCCGGGGATGCGCGAGATGCTCTCGCCCACGTCCGCGATCATCGGTGCGGGGCTGGGCGACGCCGTGGGGCTCATCACCGACGGACGGTTCTCCGGTGGGACCTACGGCCTGGTGGTCGGCCACGTCGCGCCGGAGGCAGCCGTCGGCGGCCCCATCGCGCTGATTCAGGAGGGAGATCGGATAACGATCGACGCGGAGCGGCGCCGGCTCGAGCTCGACGTGCCGGACGCGGAGCTGGCCCGGCGCCGGGCGAGCTGGAGGCCGCGCGAGCCGATGTACACGTCAGGGGTGTTGGCGAAGTATGCGAAGCTGGTGTCGAGCTCGAGCCTCGGAGCGGTGACGGACGGGTGAGCTTGACCAATTTGGTCAAATGCATTACCCTTCGAGTTCAGGACGCCAGGGGTGGTCCGATGCGTCGTCGCAAGAAAACCCATCGCGTGCGAGAGCCCGTGAGCCTGTACGAGGCAAAGACCCATCTTTCCGAGCTGGTCGAGCAGGCCGCGCAGGGGAGGGAGATCATCATCGCGAAGTCCGGAAAGCCGAAAGCGCGCCTGGTCCCGCTCGCGCCCAAAGACACCCGCCACCTGCGTAAGTACGGACTTGGGAAGGGCAGGGGTTGGATCGCCGACGACTTCGACGCGCCGTTGCCGCCCGAAGTCTTGCGGTTGTTTACCGGCGAATCCGAGTGAGGCTGCTGCTCGACACCAACGCGCTGGTTCGGTGGCACCTGAAGAAGCTTCGGCCCGCTGCCGTTCGCACGGTGCAGCGGGCCGAACTTGTTGTAGTGAGCGCCGTCAGCGCATGGGAGATCGCCATCAAGGGAGCCGTAGGCAAGCTGGACTTGAAGGACACGGTCGAGGACATCGTCGCGCGCAATCGCTTTCTCCCGCTTCCGGCGACCATACGTCACGGGGACCTGCTGCGGGAGCTGCCGCGTCACCACAGCGACCCGTTCGATCGCCTTCTCATCGTGCAGGCGCTGGACGAGGGACTCACGATCGTCACCTCGGATCGTTCGTTCGAGCCGTACCGGGTGCCGGTGGTGTGGACGTGAGGAGGGGGCCGTGCGCCGTTACTCGTAGCGCAGCGCCCGCACCGGATCCACGAGCGAGGCCCGTCGGGCCGGAACGTATACCGCGCCGAGCGCCACCAGCATGAGCAGCACGACGGCGAGAGCGAACACCACGGGATCGTGTCCCTCGAGCCCGTAGAGGAGCGAACGGGCGGCGCGCCCCACACCGAGCGCCCCCGCCAAGCCGATCCCACTGCCCACCAGCATCGTGGCGGACACCTGACGCAGGACCATCGCGCGCACCCGCCCGCTGTCGGCACCCAAGGCCATGCGCACGCCGATCTCGCGCGTACGCTGGGCCACGCTGTAGGCCAGGACCCCGTACAGGCCCACGGCGGCGAGCAGGGTGGCGAGCACGGCGAACGACGCCGACAGGATGCTGATCAGCCGGTCTACAGAGACGTTTTCTCGAATCTGCTCCGGCATGGTCTTGAGGCCGTTCATCGGAAGGCCTGGGTCGATCTGCTTGAGGACGGCCGGGAGCGCGCGGAGCAGCGCCTCGGATCGCGCCGATCGCACGTAAAAGTTCATCGTTCCGACGTGCGTAGCCTGCCGCCACGGAGTGTAGACGAGCGGCGGCACCGCCTCCTTGACATCGCTGTACTTGACGTCGGGGATGACGCCGACGATCTGGGTATTCAGCGGGCCGGGCCCGATGGACATGAACTTCCCCACGGCGCCCTGACCCAGGTTGAACTTCTTCACGAAAGCCTGATTCACCACGGCCACCCGGGGCGCCCCCCGATGGTCCGCCTTGGTGAACTCGCGGCCGGCTCGCACTTGGACGCCCAGGGTGGCGAAGTGGCCCGCGCCGACTTCGCTGAACCGCGCGCTCTTGTCCACGTCGGGCCCGGACGGGAACCCTTGCACGTAGACGTCCGAGCCCCAGGTGTACCCGGCCAAGAGCGGGATCACCGAGCTGGTCACACCGTTCACGCCGGGGATCGCGGCTAGCGCGTCTTCCACGCGGTCGTAGAGCAGCAGCGCGCGCGTGCTATCGTACCCGCTCCGTTCCGGCGCGATGCTGAACGTGACCACCTGGTCGACCCGCATCCCCAGATCCACCCGAGTCACGTTGACCAGGCTCTTCACGAACAGCCCGGCGGCGATGAGCAGCGTGGTGGCCAGGGCGATCTGGACGGTGACCAGGGACGCCCGGAACCGGGCCGCGCCCCGTGCCCCGGAGATCTGGCCGGCGTTGGCGCGAATCGCCGCGACCACCTCGGCGCGCGTGCTGTGCCAGGCCGGGAACATGCCGAACGCGATCCCCGTGGCGAGCGCGAGCGCGCCGGCGAAAACCAGCACCACGGGCTGGAGAGCAAACCGCAGCGTTTGGTCGACATCGGGCGGGAGGAGAGCGGCGATGCCGGTCAGAGTCCAGTTGGCCACGATCAAGCCGGCAAGGGCGCCCGGGGAGGCGAGGAGCACGGATTCGGTGAGCAGCTGGGTGATCAGCTGGCTGCGGCGGGCGCCCAGGGCCAAACGGACGCCCATCTCCATGGCGCGTCCGGCGCCCCGCGCGAGCAGGAGATTCGCGATATTGGCGCACGCGATGAGGAGTACGATCGCGGTGACGCTGAACAGCATGACCAAGGGCGTCTTTGCGTCCCGGAGCATCGAGCTCTGCCCCTGCTGTCCTGGAGTGAGGACGACCCGCTTTACGCGGAACTCGGCCATCATCTGGTCGCTGATGCCCTTTTGGAGCGGCGCCTCGACGTCGGTGATGATGGGATGGTACAGCGCGTTAAGCCCGGCGCTGGCCTGCGCCAGAGACACGCCCGGCTTTAGGCGCCCGAACAGATAAGCCCAGTAGTTTTGGCGGTTCTCGAAGCCTCGGAATCCGGGCTCGAGCACACCCCTCATGCTGATCGGCACGAACACCAGGGGCCGGACGCCGAGCGTGGTCCCCTGAAAATCCCGCGGGGCCACGCCGACGATCGTCATGACCCGTCCATTGACGATGAGGGGGCGACCTAGGACGCCGGGATCGCTCCCGAAGTGCGACTGCCAGTAGCCGTACCCGAGCACCGTGACGAAGCTGGTACCGATGCTCTGATCGTCCGCGGCCGCGAGGAGGCGTCCGAGGGCCGCACGCACGCCGAGGGTCGGGAAGTAGGACCCTGAGACGTACATCCCCTCTCCCGTCGTCGGCTGGTCGCGATACGACAGACTGACGCCGAACGCCAAATGCGCGGCGAGTCCGCTGAATTCCGTCTGCGTTCGCTCGAGGTCCCGGAACATCGGATAGCTGAACACCACGTCGCAGTCTCCCGCCTGCCCGCACGACTGGGAACCGGGCTTGGGGCCGGGAGCTGCAAGGTTGACGAGCCGGTCCGAGTCGGGCACCGGAAGGGGGCGAAGCAAGATCTGGTCGAACAGCGAGAAGATGGCGGCATTGGCGCCGATGCCCAGGGCCAGCGAAAGGACGGCGACGCCGGTGACGAACGGGGTCTTGAAAAGGGTGCGGAGGGCCAGCGTGACGTGTCGCATCAAGGTCCGGGCCGGAAGGTGCCAGGCGAGAGCGGGCAAGCGCCGTGCCCATGATGCGCGGCTGAAGCCGCGGCTCGGCCCCTTCCGCATGAAGCGGAACAGGCGCGCCCGTTTACGGGCAGATGCCGAGTCGCGAGTTCACTCGCGCACATCGGGCCTGGGGGCCCCCACGTGTCCGCTTGTGGGATTGGCCATCCCACAACCGCACGCCTCGGGCACCGTGTGAGGCGCGAGCTCCGCGCCCAAGCCGTTTGTCAGTATCAGGTTAGCTCCGCCCATCCGGTGGTACGGTCTCTGCTAGAGTCTACGGCTCGTGGACATTCCGCGCCCGCAAACCTCGAAGCGTCGTCGCCAGTACCTGCAAGGGGGCATCGCCGCCGGGGCGGTCGTGCTGCTCACCGTCTTCCTGACGAGCTTGAAGCCCGCCGCGCCCACCGTGGACCGGGCGACCCTGTGGGTGGATTCGGTGCGCCGCGGCGAGATGGTGCGCGAGGTCCGGGGGCCCGGCACGCTGGTGCCGGAGCACATCCGGTTCATCACGTCGCTCGCTGCCGGCCGCGTCGATCGCGTGCTCGCACAACCGGGGCAGCATGTGAAGCCGGAGACCGTGTTGCTCGACCTGTCCAACCCCGATGTGCAGATCCAGGCGCTCCAGGCCGAGCAGCAGTTGGCGGCAGCCCGCGCCGAGCTGGTGAGCCAGCGAACCAATCTCGAGAATCAACGCTTGACGCAGACCGGCGTCGTCGCGACCACACGCACCGAGTACTTGAACGCGAAGCGCGAGGCGGAGGTCGCGGAGTCGCTGGGCGCGCACGGCGGCATGTCGCGCAATGAGGCGGCCCTGGCGCGGGACAAAGCGGCGGAGTTCGAGACGCGCTACGGGATCGAGCAGCAACGCCTGGCGCTGATGGCCGAGACGATCGATTCGCAGCTCGCGGTCCAGCGGTCGCAGGTGGACCGGCTGCGCGCCGTCGCGGAGTTCCAGCAGAATGTGCTGCGGTCGCTGCAAGTGCGGGCCGGCGACTCGGGCGTGGTCTCCGACTTGACGCTCCAGCTCGGCCAATACGTGCTGGGCGGGACGATGCTCGCCAAGGTGGTCCAGCCCGGGAAGCTCAAGGCGGTGCTCCAGATCCCGGAGACGCAGGCGAAGGACGTGACGATCGGCCAGAAGGCGGCGATCGACACGCGCAACGGGATCATTCCCGGTCACGTGATCCGGAGCGATCCCAACGCGATCAACGGCACCGTGGCGGTGGACGTGGCGCTCGAGGGCACGGCGCCGGGGGCGCGACCCGACTTGAGCGTGGACGGGACGATCGAGATCGAGCGGCTCGAGCACGTGCTCTACACCGGGCGGCCCGCCTACGGCCAGCCGAACAGCACGATCGGGATGTTCAAGATCACCGAAGACGGGCACTACGCGACCCGCGTCCAGGTCCAGGTAGGGCGCAGCTCGGTCAACACGATCGAGGTGATGCGTGGCCTGAACGTGCGCGACTCGGTGATCCTGTCGGACATGTCGCAGTGGGACAACGTGGACAGAGTGAGGATCAAGAGATAGGAGAGGCGATGTCCAGCAACGGTTCGCCGCTGATTCAGCTCCAAGGCGTGAAGAAAGTCTTCTACACCGACGAGGTAGAGACCCATGCGCTCGCGGACGTCCATCTCGAGATCAAGCAGGGCGACTACGTCTCGATCGCGGGGCCGTCGGGGTGCGGGAAGACGACGCTGCTGTCCCTGCTCGGCCTGCTGGACACGCCGACCGAGGGGACCTACCTGCTCGAAGACCGACCCGTCGCGAATCTCTCGGCCGCCGAGCGGGCCCGGATCAGGAACCGGCGCATCGGGTTCATCTTCCAGGCGTTCAATCT
>DASPXE010000016.1:0-8283 GCA_035637455.1 Gemmatimonadales bacterium | reverse complement strand
AGCCCTTGTGAGCAGCATCATCATCGGACTCGTCTTCATCGTCGGCGGCCTGTCGGGCCGGCTGGCGCTCATCGGAACCAACAGCGGCGTGGCGCTCGCGGTCGTGGGCCTGCTACTCATCGGCCGCGGCATCTGGCGCATCCGCAAGCAGCGCGCGGCGCGGACGCCGGTCGCGATGTAACCGCACCGTGTTTGCCGAATTCGCATCGTAGGGGCGCAGCATGCTGCGCCCCTACTGCGTTCCGGGCCGCCGCTCCTCAGCGACCTCCCAGCACCTCCCTCACGACTGCCTCCGGCGCCGCCACCGTCCATCCCGTCTTCCCGTCGCGGTGCATCGCGCCGATCGCGCGGGGCAACGCGAAACGCACCGTGCCGGCTCGCGTCTTCTTGTCGACCTGCATCGTGGCGATCAGGTCGTCCACAGCGGCGGGCTCTGGCGGCGCGAGCGGCAGGCCGTACCGCTCCAGCACGCTGCGGATCCGGTCCGCAGTCCCGCGCTCGGCGATCTCCAAGGTTTCTGCGAGCCGGGCCTCGCACGCCATGCCGATCGCGATCGCTTCCCCGTGCAGCACCGCGAACTTGGCGGTGGCTTCGATCGCATGGCCCACGGTATGGCCGAAGTTGAGCGTCGCGCGCCGCCCCGCTTCCCGTTCGTCGGCAGCCACCACTGCCGCCTTGATCTCGACCGAGCGGGACACGACGCGCTTCAGCGCGCCGGCGTCCTTGGCCAGCACCGCCCGGCACTCGCGCTCGAGAAACCCGAAATACTCCGCGTCCGCGATCACGCCGTGCTTCACCGCCTCCGCCACTCCCGCCGCGACCTGGACGGCGGGCAGCGTCGTCAGCACGTCGAGATCCGCGATCACGAGGCGCGGCTGGTGGAACGCGCCCAGCAGGTTCTTCCCCGCCGGCACGTCGACCCCGGTCTTGCCGCCGATCGCCGAGTCGATCATGGCGAGCAGCGAGGTCGGAACCTGGACATAGGGGACGCCGCGCAGGTAGGTGGCGGCGACGAACCCGGCGACGTCGCCCACCACGCCGCCGCCCAGCGCGATCACGGCGCAATCCCGCCCGAGCTGGCGAGCCAACATCCGATCGGAGAGGGATGCCCACGTTTCGCGGGTCTTGTTCCATTCGCCGGCGGGGAACTCGAACAGCTCTGCGGGCAACGTGCCGTGGTGCAACCGTGCCACAACCTGCGCCCCGTAGAGCTTCCCGACATGCGAGTCCGTGATCACCGCATACCCGGCGGCGGGGCAGATGGCTCGCACCAGCTCGGGCAGCTCGGCCAGGAGCCCGCGGCCGATTCGGATATCATACGACGCGTCGCGGTGCTCCGAGATCGGGACCCGGATCTTCACCACTGCACTTCTGGCGCGCCGGCCGCGTGGTTGGCGACGCGCGCCAGCACAAACAGCAGGTCGGACAACCGATTGAGGTAAGGAACCACCGATGACGGGCTGCCGGGGTTGTGCTCCGTGTACAGTCGCACGACGCCGCGCTCGGCGCGGCGGCACACGGTGCGCGCCAGATGCAGCGCGGCCGCCTTCGGCACTCCGCCAGGCAGGATGAACTGCCGCAACGCCGGCAGCTGCGGCTCGTAGCGGTCGATCGCGGCCTCGAGGGCCGCGATTTGCTCCGGACCGACGGGCGGCCCCCGCAGCGCCTTCGCGAGCTTTTCGGGGTCGGGCGTCGCCAGCTCCGCGCCGATCGTGAACAGGTCCCGTTGTACGGTCTCCAGCAGGTCGCGGCAGAAGCTGCGCGGTTCCTGGGCGAGCGCGAAGCCGATGGCGGCGTTGAGCTCGTCCACTTGACCGTAGGCGTCCACGCGGAGGTGGGCCTTGGGCACGCGCCCGCCGCCGAACAGACCCGTGTCGCCCCGGTCACCGGTTCTCGTGTAGATCTTCACCCGCGCTCTTCTCCCTCTCCCCGCTCCCGAGATGTTTCATTAGCATTCGCGCCATGCCGCAAGACGTCAAAGATATCACCATAATCGGCGCCGGCCCGACGGGACTGTTCGGCGCCTTCTACGCGGGGATGCGCGGGGCCTCCTGTCGCCTCATCGACAACCTCGATCAGGTCGGCGGCCAGCTCACGGCGCTCTACCCGGAGAAGTACATCTTCGACGTCGCCGGCTTCCCCAAGATCCTCGCCAAGGACCTCGTGAAGGGAATGGCCGAGCAGGGGCTGCAGTGGAAGGCACCGGTCCACCTCGGTCAAAAGGTCATCGGGTTGCAGCGCGCCTCCGAGAACGGCAAGCCGCTCTTCACTGTGGTGACCGAAGGGGACGAGTATCCGTCGCGCACCGTGCTCATCGCCGGTGGGATCGGCGCCTTCACCCCCCGCAAGCTGCCGCTCAAGGATGTAGACCGCTGGTACGGCCGGGGGCTGCACGACCGCATCCTCGACCCCACCGTGTTCTCGGGGAAGCGGGTGCTGCTGGTGGGCGGTGGCGATTCAGCCTTCGACTGGGCGGTGAACCTGCAGGGGGTCGCGCAACGGATCGTGATGATCCACCGCCGCGACGGCTTCCGCGCCCATGCGGCGACCGTACGGCAAGTGCAGGAGCTCGCTGCCGCCGGAAAGATGGAGCTGCGCACGTTCTGGGAGCTGAAGGAGATCCACGGCGGCGACCGGATCGAGGGCGCGACCATCGTCAACAACAAGACCAAGGAGCAGGAGCGCGTCCCGGTCGACTGCGTCGTGCCGCAGCTGGGCTTCATCTCCGCCCTCGGCGCCATCGCCGAGTGGGGACTCGAGATCGAGAAGGGCGAGATCAAAGTGTCGCAGACGATGGCCACGAACATCCCCGGCATCTTCGCGGCCGGGGACATCATCACCTACCCGGGGAAGCTCAAGCTCATTGCCACCGGCGCGTCCGAGGCTGCGATCGCCGTGAACCACGCCGTGCACTTCATCAATCCGGCGACGAAGGTCGAGCCGGGCCATAGCTCGAACATGGCCATCTTCGGGCAGACAGAAGACTAGGAGACGTCACGAAGAGACGTCACGAAACGACGTCACGAAGAGACGTCTCGGAACGACGTCGTCCCGCGACGCTGTTTCGTGACGTTTCTCCGCGACGGTTTATCGAGACGTCTTTCCGATTTCTACGACGACCGAATCGATCTGCGCGAGCATCTGTTGATAGGGAACGGCGTGCGTGTTCGCCTGGATACTGAAGGTGATCGTCCGACCGTTGGGGCGCTCGATGAAGCCGGAGAGGCTGTTGACCCGGTCGATGCTGCCCGTCTTCGCGATCACCCGTCCCTCGAGAGCGGTGCCGCCGAAGCGCTTCAACAGGGAGCCCGGCTGTCCCGAATGCGGTAGCCCCGCGAGGAAGGGCGCGCGCTTGGGGTGGCGGTGCATGTAGGCGAGCAGCTGGGCGAATGCGTGCGGCGTCACCAGGTTCCCCGCCGCGAGCCCCGAGCCGTCCTCCAACGCGAACGCCGTCGAGTCGATGCGCACGGAGTCGATGAGGAAGCGGCGCTCCACCTCGAGCCCGGCGCGCCAGGACCCTTCCCCCTTGAGCTCACGACCCAGGATCTTGAGCAGCATCTCCGCGAACCAGTTCTGGCTCGAGTTCAGAATCGGGAAGATGATGTCCGGGAGCGGACGGCCGTGGTACTCCGCGAGCGGCGCACAGCAGCCACGCACGCTGCGGTAAGTGACGGAGTCGATCGTGCTGGCTGTGCCGCCTTCGACGGCGACGCCTTTCTTCATCAGGGAGGCCGCGAGCGCCCGCGCGGCGTAGCGGTTGGGGTCGGGGAGCGCGAAACTCTCGATCCACGGCTTGCGGCCCAGCGCCACGGTCCCTTCGGCCCAGATGTCCCAGCTGCCGGGCGTGCGGAAGAAGTTGTCGCCGATGGTCGAGCTCGACTCGGCGGGCACGGTGCGGGCGCGGTTCTCGAAGGTGAACAGCGCGAGCTCGGGTGACCAGGTGATCGCCGGCGGCTGGTCCACGGCGGCGCCGGGCGCGATGTGGAAGTCCACACTGTTGTCGTGGAAGCCCAGCCCCGAGACGGGCGCGGCGTACCACCAGTTCAAGTCCCACGCGTTCCAGCCGGGGTGGACCAGCACGGGATCGAAGTAGGAGCCGTCACCCACGAGCTTCCCCGTGACGCGCCTCAACCCACGCGCGCGGATCGAGTCCGCGAGGGCGTCGACGGCGGTGAACGCCGAGTCGCAGGCGCCCGGCGCCAGGCTGTCCACGGCGAAGCAGCGCTCCGACCAGGTCGGGTCACCGCGCCCGTACAGCACGAGATCGCCGTACAGCACTCCGTTGTCCACCCGACCGTTCGCGTACACGCTCGTCGTCACGCGATAGTCGGGCGGCAGCAGCACCGTCGCGGCCGCCGTCACGACCAGCTTGGTGTTACTCGCCGGGACGTAGAAGCGGTCGGCGTTGCGCGCGAACAGCACTTTGCCGTCGTCCATGACATACACACCCCAGTTCGCGCGGTCGAAGGGAGGCTGGTCGAGCAGTGTCGCGAGCCGCCGCTCGAGCGAGCCCCTGAGGGGGGCGGTGCGCGGCTTCGACTGCGCCGTGAGCGTGGAGCTAATCGTAAGCGATGCGAGGATCAGCTTTCGCATAGAGGAGATCGGTGACGAGGTTGACGACGACGAAGACGACCGACATGAACAGGACGCTCCCCTGGATGGCGGGAAGGTCTCGTTTGTCGATCGCAGTGAGCACATAGCGCCCCAGCCCGGGCCACCCGAAGATCGTCTCGGTGAGGATGCTGCCGGTGAGATAGTTGCCGGTGTCGAGCCCGAGCACGGTGATCACCGGCACCAAGGCGTTGCGGAAGCCGTGGCGCAGCACGACGGCGCGCTCGGCCAATCCCTTCGCGCGGGCAGTGCGCACAAAATCGCTCGACAGGACGTCCAGCATGGCGGCGCGCGTCATGCGGGCGAGGAACGCGATCGAGCGCATGCCGAGCGTGAGCGCGGGCAGGAGGAGGTACGCCAGCCCGCCTGACCCGGAAGGGGGCAGCCACTGGAGCGCCACCGCGAACACGAGGATCAACAGGAGCCCCACCCAGTAGACCGGAAACGAGACGCCGAGGTAAGACAGCAGCATCGCGATCCGGTCGACCGCTCCACCCGGGCGGACGGCCGCCAGCATGCCCAGCGTGATCCCCGAGACGGCGGCGAGCGCCATGGCGGCGAGCGCGAGCTCGGCCGTCTTGGGAAAGCGCTCCCGCAGGTCCTGGACGATCGGCCGCTGGGTGATGTAGGACCGTCCCAGGTCGCCGCGCACGACGCCCCAGACGTAATGGGCGAACTGGGCGGGGAGCGGGTCGTCGAGGCGCAGCTCCGCGCGCAGCCGGGCGATCGTCGCCGAGTCGGCACGCTCGCCCACCATCGCCGTGACCGGGTCGCCCGGGGCCACGTTGAGGAGCAGGAACGCGACGACGAGCACGCCGAGCAGGGTGGGCAGCGTCAGCAGGAGGCGGCGGGTGAGCAGCGGGATCACGGCGCGCGCCGCGCTCCCGTCCAGTGCTGGCCGTTGAAGATCACCGGCACGTCCCACCCCGTCACGTCCGGGCGCTTCGCCCAGAGGTCCGTGGGGAACCACAGGTAGAGCCACGGCGCGGCGTGGTAGACCCGCTCGTCGATCTGCCGGTACAGGGCGGTGCGCGCCGCGTCGTCGGTGGTACGGCGGGCGCGCAGGATCAGCGAGTCGGACACGGGATTCGAGTAGAACGCATAGTTGCCCCCGGGGCCGAAGCTGCCGGAAAAGAAGAGCGGGTACAGGAAATTGTCGGCGTCGGGGTAGTCGGCCCACCAGTCGAGCACGACCATGTCGGTCTCGCCTTTGCGGGCCGCCTCGCGCTGGCTCGAGGCGTCGCGCTCGACCAGCTCGACCCGGATGCCGACCGGCTCGAGCTGAGCCTGCACCGCCTGCGCCACCCGCGCCAGCTCGACATTGCTCGTATTGCGCCACAGCTGCAGTGCGATCCCGCTTCCATAGCCGGCAGCGGCGAGCAGCCGTTTTGCCTCGACGGGGTCGTAGTGGTAGCCCGCCCGCACCGTGTCGCTGCCGGCCAGTCCGGGCGGGATCGCGCCCCGGGCGAGAATACCGCGCCCGCCGTATACGGTGGCGAGAATCTCGGGCGCGTTCACGGCGTAGTTGATCGCTTGCCGCACCCGCACGTCCTGGAGCGGTCCGCGCCGGTTGTTGAGCGCCACGTACACCACCCGCAGGGCGGGCTTCTCGAGCAACAGGTCCGGGTGGTGCCGCCGCCACTGCGCCGTCTCGCCGAACGGCACTTCCATCACGCTGAGCCCCCCCGCCTCGAACTCCGCCGCCCGCGTGAGCGGCTCCGGGATGATCCGCACCGTCAGCGTGTCGGCGGCCGGCGCCCCGCCCCAATAGTCCGGGTTCTTGGCGAACACCAGGTAGTCGTCGTGCTGCCAGGCCACGAAGCGCCAGGGGCCGGTGCCCACCGGATGTTGACCGAGGTCCGCCTGCGGGGAGAGGGGCGCCGGTACGATCGCGGCTACGGGCATCGCGAGGAACTTGGGAAAGATCGCGAGCGGCTCAGGCAAGTCGAAGGCGACGGCCGTATCTCCCAGCAGTTGGATGCCCGATACGTCGCTCGCCCGGCCGGCGGCGTAGGCTTCCGCACCGGCGATCGGGTAGAGCGGCCAGGCGCGCCCGCCGCGCGAGCCTGGGGCGAGTACTCGAAGGAAGCTCTGCCGCACGGCGGCCGGCGTGAGCGGCGTGCCGTCATGGAACTTGACGCCCGCTCGCAGGTGGAACACGTACCGGAGCCCGCTCGAGGTCGAGCGAGCTACGGTCCAGCGATCGGCCAGCGCGGGCAGTAACCGGCCATCCGGGTCGAACCGCGTCAGCCCGTCGTAGGCGAGTGCTACCATCTCGCCCGTCGGGACATCGGTGGAGAGTGCCGGGTCGAGCGAGCGCGGGTCGTACGTCTCGTAGTACGCGAGCAGCGATGCGTGCGAGCCGGGCGGCCCTCCCCGGTCCCGGCCCCCGCCGCAGGCGAGGGTCGTGGCAAGGCAAGCGAGGGGGGTCACTCGGAGCGTGCGCATGCAGTCAGGTGTCGAAAAGGTTGACAGTGTGGCGGGAGGTAGCCAACATAGGGGAGCAGCACGGCCCCGTCAATTGCGTGCCCTCCTTCCTTTTCTGCTCGTCGCTGTGTCCGCGGCGGCTCCCCTCGCGGCGCAGCAAGAGCGGGTGGTGCGCGGCCTTTCCTTCGAGGGTAATCACGCCATCGACGACTACACGCTGGAAACGGCGATCGCCACCTCGAGCTCCAGCGTGTTCGCGAGCCTGTGGCTGCTGCGCTGGATGGGGCTCGGTGAGAAGCGCTATTTCAATGAGCTGGAGTTCCGCCGCGACGTGGTGCGGCTGCTGCTGCTGTACCGGCAGAGCGGCTACATGAACGCGGTGGTGGACACCGTGGTGCGCCGGGAAGGGGGGGACGTCCACGTCGTGTTCCGGATCTACGAGGGGGAGCCGGTCCGCCTCACCAGGCTCACGCTGGTCGGGCTCGATTCGATCCTCGACGTGGCGGCGCTGAAGCGGACGCTCCCGCTGCAGGAGGGGGAGCCGTTCAACCGCATGCTGTTCCAGGCATCGGCGGACACGATTGCAGACCGGCTGCGGAACCTCGGATATCCGTACGCGCAGATCTTGCGGAGCTATGACGTGGACGCGGCGGCGCTCAAGGCCGAGGCGACCCTCGAAGCGGTGCCCGGGCCGCGTGCGCGGATCGGGAGCGTGGTGATCACCGGCACGGAGAAGGTCGACACTGGGACGGTGCGGAAGATGCTCTCGGTGCACCCCAACGACGTCTTCCGGCAGGACCGGCTGTACCAGAGCCAGCGCGATCTCTACGGCATGGGGGTCTTCCGTTCCGTGAACGTCGGGCTCGCCGACACGGCGCCCCGCCCCGGAGACTCCATCGTGACCGTGCTCGTGCGGGTGGCCGAAGGGCCGCGGCATCGCGTGCGGATCGGAGCCGGGTACGGCAGCTTGGACTGCTTCCGCGTGCAGAGCGGCTGGACGGCCTATGACTTCCTCGGTGGCGCCCGCTCGCTCGACCTGACCGGCCGGGTATCCAAGCTCGGGGTCGGCTCACCCACCGACGCCGGGTTGCGGGGAAACGTGTGCCATTTCCTGCACGACGACGTGACGTCCGATACCATCAACTACGGCATCGGGCTGACGCTGCGCCAGCCGGCGTTCTTCTCCCCGCGCCACACGGCGAGCCTCGGCGTGTTCGCCGAACGACGCTCGGAGTTCAAGGCGTA
>DASPXE010000015.1:0-24327 GCA_035637455.1 Gemmatimonadales bacterium | reverse complement strand
GAAGGGTGATCTTCGTCACGCACTTTCCGGCCTTCCGTCGTTTCGTCGCTTTCGTAGCTTACACGACCGACATGCCGAGCACTTTGGTCATCGTGGGCTTCTGCCTCCTCGTTGTGAGCGTGGCGCTGTTTCGCGGCGTCCCCACGGCCGTCCGCGGCGGGCGCTGGTTGGGCGGTGCTGGCCGCGGGCTCGTCGGCCTTTTGCTGCTGGCACTCGCCGCCCTCGCCGCGACCATCACGGTGGGCATCCGGGGCTACCGGGCGCTCACTTATGAAGAGGTGGCGGCTACGGTAAAGACCGAGCCCGTAGGGGTGCAACGCTTCCGGGCCACGATCGTGCTGCCCGACCAGCGGCTCGCGATGTACGACCTCGCGGGCGACGCCTTTTACGTCGACGCCCACATCCTGAAATGGCACCCCTGGGCGAACTTCGTCGGCTTGCATACGGCCTACGAGCTCGACCGGGTCACCGGCCGCTACAACTCGGTGACGGACGAGCGCACCAGGCCGCACACCGTGTACTCGGTCGCACGGACCAGGCCCGTCGACCTGTTCTTTCTGGCGCGCCGCTTCAAGCTGCTCGGGCCCCTGGTGGATGCCGAATACGGCTCGGCCGCGTTCGTGGCGGGGACGCGGCCGGCGGAGTACGAAGTGCGCGTGTCCACGACGGGGCTGCTGATGCGACCGGTGATGCACTAGCGCCGTGCCGAGATTCCCACGCTGAAGCGTGGGCTCGGCACAACACTGTGTTAAAGCACACCACGCTTCAGCGTTGCGTTGTGCCGAGCCCATCCTTCAGGATGGGAAACTCGACGCCACGCTTTTCTTCTCCTGCCAGGAGCCCTTCTACATGACCGACCCCCTCACCCGTCGTGAATTCGCCGAGCGGCTCGCCCTCGCGGCTGCCGCACCGTTTGTGACCGAGGGGCTAGGGACTCGGAGCTCGGGGCTCGGAATGGCACTCCCGAGCCCCGAGCCCCAAGCAAGCCCCGAACCGTCGGCCCTCGCGAAGGCCCTGGCCGAGGGGATTCGGCTCCGTTACGGCGACCGGCTCACGGCCGATGACCTCAAGACGATCACGCAAGGCATCGAGAACCGCCTGCAGGGTCTGGAGCGCCTGTATCGGGTGACCCTCGCCAACAGCGACGAGCCCGATTTCGTGTTCTCTGCCTACCGCGGGGCGGAGTGATGGCCGGCGACCTCGCGTTCGCTTCAATTCCCGAGCTCGGGCGTCTGCTCCGGACGCGCCAGACCTCCGCCACCGCGCTGGCCGAGCTGTTCCTCGAGCGATTGGAGCGGTTCGGGCCGCGCTACAACTGTCTCGTCACCGTGACGCCCGAGCGCGCCCTGGCGGAAGCTGCGCGTGCGGACCGCGAGCTCGCTCGGGGGAAGATCCGGGGACCGCTGCACGGCATCCCGTACGGCGTGAAGGACCTGCTCGCGGCGGCGGGTTATCCCACGACCTGGGGCGCCGAGCCTTATCGCGCCCAGACGTTCGACGAGGATGCGACCGTAGTGGCGCGCCTCGGCGCCGCGGGCGCCGTGCTCGTGGCGAAGCTCGCCATGGTCGAGCTGGCGGGAGGCATGGGGTACAGCCAGGCCAATGCCTCGTTCACCGGGCCCGGGAAGACCCCCTGGAACGTCGACTACTGGAGCGGCGGGTCGTCGTCTGGTCCGGGCGCGGCCGTGGCCGCCGGCCTGGTGCCATTCGCCATCGGATCGGAGACGTCGGGGTCGATCCTCACGCCCGCCGCCTACTGCGGCCTCACCGGGCTGCGCCCGACGTACGGGCTCGTGAGCCGTCACGGCGCGATGGCGCTGTCGTGGACGATGGACAAGCTCGGCCCCATGGCGCGCAGCGCCGAGGACTGCGCGCTCGTGCTGGCCGCGATCGCCGGGAAAGATCCCCAAGACCCGTCGTCGGTTGGGCGGGGCTTCCGCGCGCCGCCGCCCGAGCCCCGCAGGGGAGGCCGCCGGTTCCGGATCGGCGTGCCGAAGGGCGTGATCGACGCGGTGCAAGGGGAGGTGGCGGAGAATTTCACCGCGACGCTCGACGTGTTGCGCGGCATCGCGCAGATCGTTCCGGACGTGGAGCTCCCGGACCTGCCGTTCGGCGTGGTGGGGGGCACGATCATCGCGGCCGAAGGCCTGAGCGCCTTCGACGACCTGCTCGACGGCAACCGCCTCAAGGATCTCACCGCGCCCGAGGACCGCACCGGTGGCTACGGAGCGCTCGCCATCTCGGCGCGAGACTATCTGCGGGCGCTGCGGGTGCGGCGTCTCATGGGCCGGGCGTACGACGAGCTGCTCAAGCCGTTCGACGCCATCGCGACGCCGACGCGCACCACTGTCGCGAGCCCGCTCGACAAGGCGTTCCGGGACGCGTACCCCGACGTGCGGGGCGGCGTTTCCATGATCGGCTCGAGCAACGTGGTGGGCGTCCCGGCGATCTCGGTACCGAACGGGTTCGGCCTCGCTGGCCTGCCGACGGGCTTGAGCCTGGTGGCGCGGGCGTTCGATGAGGCGAAGCTGGTGCGCATCGCGTGCGCCTATCAGGCGCGGACCGATTGGCACACGCGGCGGCCGGAGGTGGCGTGACGCTCATCCTGAAGCTGCTCCAATCGCTCTTCAATGCCCTCCACTCCGAGGGCACGCCCGGGCAAATCGCCGCCGGGATCGCGCTCGGCTCCGTCCTCGGCCTGACGCCGCTCTTCAACCTCCACAACGCCGTCGTGTTCGGGCTGATCGTGCTGCTGAACGTTTCCTTCCCCGGTGCCATGCTCGGCTTCGCGCTGTTCATCCCGGTGGGGTTCCTGCTCGATCCGATGTTCGACCGGATCGGGCACACCCTGCTGCTCGAGATGCCGGCCCTCACGCCGCTCTGGACCACGCTCTACAACGTCCCCGTGGTGCCGCTCACCAACTTCAACAACACTGTCGTGCTCGGCAGCTTCGTGTGCGCGGTCGCGTTCGCGTCGCCGCTCTTCTTCCTGAGTCAATGGGGGGTGACGCGCTACCGCGCGACGGTCGGCGAGCGGGTGCGGCAGTCGAAGCTGTACAAGCTGATCGGCGCTTCAAAGCTGTACGACATCTACCGCCTGTTCCGGCCGGGGCCCTGAGATGAGCGTCGCCACTGTCCGGTGGAAGGCGGTGAGGCCGCTCGCCATCTGCGGCGCGCTTGGGCTCGGCGCGTGGATCTTGTTCGCCGACCGGGTCGCGAAGGGCGCCGTGGAGTCGGTAGGGACGACCCTGATCGGTGCCACGGTCGAGATCCGCCTCCTGCACCTCGACGTGCCGCACGCACGAGTGGAGCTGCGCGGCCTCACCGTGGCGAGCCCGTTCGAGGCCCTGCAGAACCTGCTCGAAGCCGACGAGCTCGTCGCTGACGTCGACCCGTTCCCCCTGCTCGAAAAGAAGGTCCTGATCGACCGCCTCGTAGCGAAGGGCTTGCGGTTCGGGACGCCGAGAACGACAGACGGGCGGGTGAGCGGACAGGGAGACGGCGTGAGGGGCCAGGTGGAGCGTTGGTTCGCCCAGCTGCAGGTGCCGGTCCTGAAGCTCGCGACCGGGAAGATCGACGTGGGCCAGCTCGACCCGAGCAAGCTCAGCACGCCCGCTGCCGCGCAGGCGCTCGCTGCGCAGGTCGACTCGGCCCGCCAGGCCTGGGACCGCGGGCTGCAAGGGCTCGATGTCGCCGCTGCCGTCGACTCCGCCAAGCACATGACGGACCGCCTCCGCGGCGCGAGGCCGACCGACCTCAAGTTGCTCGGGGACGCCCGGCGCACGCTCGACCAGGTGAAACGGACCCGCGATGGGCTGGCCGGCCTCGAACGGAGCGTGCGCGCCGGCACCGCAACGCTCGAGGCGGGAGTAGCGGGGCTCGCCGCCGTGCGGCAGCGCGACTATGCGACCGCGCGTGCGCTGCTGCGGCTACCGGCGCTCGAAGCGCCGCAAATCGGCGCCGCGCTGTTCGGGTCTGAGGCGATCGAGCGGTTTCAGCGCGCGCTTTACTGGGCGGAGCTGGGCCGTCGTTACATGCCACCTGGGCTGAAGCCGAGCGCGACGCCGGGGCCGCGGCGCGCGCGCCGCGCGGGCGCGACGGTGCGGTTTCCGCGGGAGCGGGCGTACCCTGCCTTTCTGCTCCGGGCGGCCGAGCTGAGCTTCGAGCTGAGTGGTGGCAGCGGCGGCGGCGCCACCCGGACGTTCGCGGCACGCTTGGCGGGGCTGACGAGCGATCCCACGCTGTACGAGCGACCCACGACCCTCGACGCGTCGGCCCCCGGCGTGCAGGCGGCTGCGCTCGTCGACCACGTGCGCTCCACGCCGCGCGACACCGCGGCCGCCAGCATCACGGGCGTCGCGCTGCGCGGTTTCGCGCTCCCCTCGCTGCCCGTCCGGCTCGACCCGGGGCAGGGCACGGTCTCGCTCAGCTTGGCCCTGGTGGGCGACAGCGTGCAGGCGCGCTGGAGCATGCGGTCCGAGCGTGTCCACTGGACGCGCGACTCGACGACCGCGCCATCGCAGCTGGGCGATATCGTGTGGCGCGTCGTCTCCGGCGTATCGACCGTCGACGTCGCGGCGAGTCTGGACGGCACGCTTGCGCGCCCACGGCTCGCGGTGGGGTCGAATCTCGACCGCGTGTTGGCCGAGCGGGTCCGCGCGGTCGCGGGCGAAGCGATCGCCGGCGCCGAGCGGCAGTTGCACGCCCGGGTAGACAGTGTCGCCGAGCGGCAGGGCGCGCCGGTGCGCGCCCAGGTCGCCGCGCTGACGACGGACGTGACCCAACGCGTCAGCGGTCAGCGGGCCCTGCTCGACCAGGCGCAGCAGGCGCTCGAGCAGCGGCTGCGGGAGCTCACCCGCGGGCTGCCGGGCGTGCGGCTGCCGTGAAAGCGGGGTTCATCGGGCGCGGCTGAAGCCGCGACTCGTTGGTCGCGGCTGAAGCCGCGACTCGGCCCTGCCGCTGAAGCGGCGTCAGTTCACTGACAGGGCCGAGCCGCGAGTTCACTCGCGCACTCGAGGGGGGTCGATCTCGTGCCGTGCCACGTCTGCACCTCGGTGCCGGTCTCAACCAATCTCATTGCGGCGGCATCGTAAGTTGAAGTGACCGACCTCGTCCGACAGGCGCAGCAGGGCGACCAGGCCGCGTTCCAGTCGCTCTACCGCGAGCACGTGGGGCGGGTGTACGCGCTGTGCCTGCGGCTCACGGCCGACGCCGCCGAGGCCGAGGAGCTCACGCAGGATGCGTTCGTCCGCGCGTGGGAGCGGTTGGCGACCTTTCGCGGCGAGAGCGCGTTCTCTTCCTGGTTGTACCGCTTGACGGTGAACGTCGTCTTCATGAGTCGCCGGGCGGCGCGGCGCCGCGCGCAGCGGGTGTTCGCGGCCGACGACCCGGGCGCGCTGGAGCGGCCGGGTCGCGAGTCGAATCCGGGGGTCGGGCTCGACCTCGAGCGGGCGGTCGCCGCGCTGCCGCCCGGAGCGCGGGAGGTCTTCGTGCTGTACGACGTGGAAGGATACCGGCACGAGGAAATCGCCGAGCTGACGGGCATCGCCGTCGGGACCTCGAAGGCCCAGCTGTTCCGGGCGCGTAGATTGTTGCGGGGGATGCTGGAGTCATGACGGAACACGAGAACCCGCCGGAGTTTCGCGAGCTGCTCGACCGAGCCGCGCAGCTGCCCAGGAGCATCGAGCCGCCGCACGACCTCTGGCCAGCGATTGAAGCGCGCATTGCCGGGAAGAGGCCGGGGACGGGGGAAGGGGGAAGCGGCTGGGTGCCCTGGCTCGTGATCCCGCTGGCGGCAGCGGCGGCGCTTGCGGTGCTGCTGCTCGGCCGACGCGGCCCACCGCGTCCAGGTGAGGCGTGGGAGGTGACGCGCGTGGCGGGTGTGCCGCTCGTCGGCACCACGCCACTTGGCGCGACGGGCGCGCTCAAGGTCGGCGACTGGCTCCAGACGGACGACTCGTCGCGCGCCGTGATCTTGGTGGGCGACATCGGCCATGTCGAGGTCAAGCCCGGCACTCGCATCCGGCTGGTCCGGGCGCAGCGCACCGACCATCGCCTGGCGCTCGAGCGCGGCGAGATCTACGCCACCGTGGACGCGCCGCCCCGATTGTTCTTCGTCGACACTCCCGCCGGCACCGTCGTGGATCTGGGGTGCGCCTATACGCTCGCCGTGGACTCGAGCGGCGACGGTACGATCCGCGTGTCGGCTGGATACGTGGAGTTCGACTGGAGCGGCCGCCGCTCCATCGTGCCGCTCGGGTTCCGGGCGGAGACGCGTCGCGGATTCGGCCCCGGGACGCCGTACGCGGAAGACGCGCCTCAGGCGCTGCGGCGCGCGCTGGCGGCGTTCGACTTTGCCAGCGGTGGGGCGGAGGCGGTCCGCCAGGCACTCGCCGCCGCGCGGCCGGAGGACGCCGTCTCGCTGTGGCACCTGCTGGGGCGGGTGGATCCGGCGCTGCGGGCGGGGGTCTACGACCGGCTCGCCACGCTGGTACCCCCGCCCGCCGGCGTCACCCGCCCGGGCGCGTTGCAGCTCGACCGGGCGCCACTCGAGACCTACTGGAACACCATTCGCCGGATCGCCTGGCGTAGGACCATCCTCAAGGGCATTCGCGATATCGATCCCCGCACCGGCATGGCCCGGTGACCCGCGTCGCTGCCGCGCTCGCTGTCGCTCTCTGGAGCGGCACGGCGTTGGGGCAGGAAGTGCCCGAGCGCACCGCCGATCTCCGCGTGGAAGTGGTGGCCCGGGGCCTGGACGATCCGCTGTACCTCACCGCTCCCCCGGGGGACGCCCGGCGCTTCGTCGTGGAACAGGCGGGACGCATCCGGATCATCAGGGCCGGCCAGGTACTCGCGACGCCGTTCCTCGATCTGAGAGACTCGGTTGGCGCGGGCGGGGAGCGAGGGCTGCTCAGCGTCGCGTTCCACCCCCAATTCGCCCGCAACGGCTGGCTCTACGTCAACTACACCGACAAGCACGATGACACGCGCGTGAAGCGCTTCACGGTGAGCGCCGATCGCGATCGCGCCGATCCCGCCTCGGGCAAGCAGATCCTGTTCATCCCGCAGCCGTACGCGAACCACAACGGCGGGCTGGTCATGTTCGGCCCGGACGGCATGCTGTACATCGGGATGGGCGACGGCGGCTCCGGCGGGGACCCGCACCGCAACGGCCAGAACAAGCGCACCCTGCTCGGCAAGCTGCTGCGCATCGATGTCGACCACGGCGATCGGTACGCGATTCCTCCCGACAACCCCTTCGTGGGCGCAGCGGACGCGCGACCCGAGATCTGGGCTACGGGGCTGCGCAACCCGTGGCGCTTCGCGTTCGACCGGGCGACGGGACTCCTCTATGTCGCGGACGTCGGGCAGAACCTGTGGGAAGAACTGGACATCGTCCCGGCGAGCCGGGGCGGGTTGAACTACGGCTGGAACGTGATGGAGGGGGCGCACTGCTACGAGGCAGGGGGTTGCGACACGACCGGGCTCGTGCCGCCCACGCTCGAGTACGACCACTCCTACGGCTGCTCGATCATCGGGGGATTCGTGTCGCGCGGCCGCGCGTCCCCCTCGCTCGACGGTCAGTATTTCTTCTCCGATTACTGTCAGGGCTGGCTGCGCAGCATCACCTACCAGAACGGCCGCATCACCTCGCGTACCCTGTGGAAGGTCCCCCGACTCGGCCAGGTGCTGTCGTTCGGGGAGGATGCGGCGGGGGACATCTACGTGCTGTCCGATAATGGGAACGTGTATCGCATTAGCGAACGCTAGACTTCCTTCGTGATGCGCGAGTAAACTCGCGGCTCGGCACTGCCCGTAAACGGGCGTATCGGGTTCCGGGCCGCCACTTCATCCACGACTCCGCGGGAGGGTCGCGAGTGAACTCGCGGCTCGGCCCTGCCCGTAAACGGGCGTATCGGGTGCGAGACCACGCCGGTTTACCGGCTGTGCCGAGCCGCGGCTTCAGCCGGACTCCTCGGGCTGCCACTTCCTCCACGACTCCTCGGGAGGGTCGCGAGTGAACTCGCGGCTCGGCCCGTCAGTGAACTGACGCCGCTTCAGCGGCAGGGCCGAGCCGCGGCTTCAGCCGCGGACCACGTGGACTCAAACCCCGTCGCCCCCACCGGCATCCCATCAGCAACCTATTTCCAGGAGTCGCCCATGTTCTCCCGCATCCATTCTCTCGGCCTCGCCGCCGCGGTTTCAGCGCTCGTTGCCGCCCCCGCTCTCGCCGGGCCGCCGTGGATCTCGATCGAGCTGCCGGTGAACCCCTACGACCAGTCGATGCGCGGCGCCTTCCTGCTGGTGCATGCCTTCCACCACGGCACGCCGACGGGGTACATCGTCACCGGGACCGCCGAAGGGATCGTGAACGGCGAGCGGCGCTCGATCAAGCTCGAGTTCAGCGAGACGTCGCGTGACGCCGTGTACGCCCTCAAGCGGATGTGGCCCAGCGAGGGGGTGTGGACGCTCGTGATCAAGGCGAACCAGGGTGCGGACGACGCGGCCACGGCGGTGATCGAGCTCGGGCCGCAGGGCGAGGTGGCTTCGGTCCGTGTACCCACGATGCAGCGGGGTAGCTGGACCGTGCCCGCGCCGGTTTCGCTCGCGGATATCGACACGGCACTCAAGGCTCGGGCCGAGCAGCTCGCGCGGCGTTAGTGAGCTGCACTTCCCGACCATGATCCCGTCTGCGGTCCTCACCCCCTGACCCCCTCTCCCTTCGGGTCCTCACCCCTTTCATCCCCTCTCCCTTCGGGAGAGGGGAAACTCAACCCGACCTTCGTTCCCCCTCTCCCGTAGGGAGAGGGGGACAGGGGGTGAGGACCCACACGGAGAGGGGATCAAGAGGTGAGGCTGCTGATGGCTTCTATTGCTAATGGCGGCTTGACAAGTGCCGGTCGGCGGGTATGCGTAAGGGCGACGATTGTGCCGTCCCTCTCTCACCCTGGTGTACGGAGGCGCTCATGCGCAGACACGTCTTGTTGGGCGGATTGACACTCGCCGCGCTGGTGGCGGTCGGGAGCTGCAGCGACGACGTCGGGCCGACCACGAACGAGCGGTTTGCAGCGACCCTCTCCGGTGCAAACGAAAGCCCGGTCGTGACGACGTCGGCAACTGCGACGGCGGAGTTCACCGTCTTCAACGATGTACCCGGCATCTTCTTCAAGCTGAACGTGACCGGGCCGTTTACGGACAGTGTGACCGCTGCGCATATTCACGGTCCCGCCGACCCGGGCGTGCCCGCCGGCGTCATCGTAAACCTCTTCACTGGCCCGAACGCGGGCCCTGCCATCACCGGAACGCTCGCGGAGGGCGTGTTGCCAAGTCCCAGCCGCATCACGTTCGATTCGGTTCTGGTGCTCCTCCGGGCGGGCAAGGCATACGTGAACATCCACACCAAGACCAACGCGGGCGGCGAAATCCGGGGGCAGATCGCGAAGCAGTAACGGTATCATGGGGGCGGGATGTGGCACCCGACGTTGTCGGGAACCACAACCCGCCCGCTGTGTTCTGTTGG
The DNA here is from genome assembly GCA_035637455.1 of Gemmatimonadales bacterium. Lineage (GTDB taxonomy): Bacteria > Gemmatimonadota > Gemmatimonadetes > Gemmatimonadales > GWC2-71-9 > 20CM-4-69-16. The sequence continues at coordinate 14,804 of DASPXE010000015.1, read as the reverse complement.
GATCGATGACTCGTTTTACAAACGGCTACGGGGGAGGCGCGCATGGCCGTCGTTCGTTGGACTTGGCTGCACACCCTCGGCGTGGGGTTGTTAGCGTTGGCCTGCGGCGGGGGCGGTGGCGGCGGCACGACGCCCCCCGGTCCGCCCGCCGACCTCGTGAAGAGCGCGGGAGACGGTCAGAACTGGTACTTTAACAACCCGCTGCCGACGGCCTTGAGCGTGACCGCGTTGGACGTGGACGGTCGGGCTGTGCCCAGTGTGGTCATCACGTGGGCGGTGGCGTCCGGAGGCGGCACCGTGACTCCGACGCAGAGCACGACCAACGCAAACGGTGTCGCGACCACGACCGATTCGGTCGGCGGCTCGACCATCCAGATCGTCAGTGCGACCTTCACCGGTCTGGCGGGCCCGGTCAGCTTCACCGAGCACGCCACTACGCCGCCGACGTCGGCAGCGGTGAGCGTGAACGACAATGTCTTCAGCCCCGCCAGCGCGGTGATCAAGACGGGCGGAACCGTCACTTGGACCTGGGCGGGGTCCCCCCTCGTGATCCACAACGTAACCTACACCGGCGGGCCCACTCCCCGGCCGGCGAATGGACCCAATCAAGCTGGCGGGAGTGGGACGTTTCAGAGCACGATCACCACCGTCGGGAAGTACGACTACACCTGCACCAACCACGCGGGGATGAACGGCACGGTGACGGTGGTGAACTAACAAACCACTGCGTGGTGCGTGGTATGTGGTTCCTAGCGGTGCGAACCGAACAGGCGGATCGCATCCTTAACCAACCACGCACCACTCACCACGCACTCAGCTGTTAAGCCAGCTTCCCGATCGGGAGCTTCCTCACCCGCTTCCCCGTCGCCGCGAAAATCGCGTTGCACACCGCGGGCGCGATCGGCCCGACCGACGGCTCGCCGATGCCGCCCTGCTTGTCGCTGCTGGGGACGACGTGCACCTCGACTACGGGCATCTCACTCAGACGCAGCATCGGGTAATCGGTGAAGTTGCTCTGCTTCACCCGGCCGCGCTCGATGGTGATCTCGCCGTACAGCGCGGCCGTCAGCCCGTACACGATGCCACCCTGCAGCTGCGCCTCGATCTGTCCCACATTGACGGTCGGCCCACAATCGACCGCGCATACTACGCGGTGCACGCGGACGTTGCCGTCGGGCGTCACCGAGACCTCGGCCACCTGCGCGCACGTGGTTGGCGCCCATTCGGCGAGCGCGATGCCGCGCCCCCGTCCGGCCGGCAACGGCGTGCCCCAGCCCGCCTTCTCCGCCGCCAGCTCGAGCGTCCGCAGGTGGCGCGGCTTATCGGCTAGCAGCGCGCGCCGGAGCTCGTAGGGGTCCTTGCCTGCGGCCACCGCCACTTCGTCGAAGAAGCACTCGGTGACAAACGCGTTCTGGGAGATGCCCACCGAGCGCCAGAAACCGCGCGGGATCGGCAGCAGATCCACCGCCACTTGGTCCACCACCACGTTCGGGATGGCGTACGGCAGATTCGCGGCCCCGTCGATGAGCGTGCGGTCGATGCCCTTGTCAAGCGGCCCGAACTTGAGGAGGATGGGCGGCGCCACGATCCGATGCGTCCAGGCGACTGGCGTGCCCGCCGCGTCCAGGCCGGCTGCGAACGCGTTGTAGGTGGCGGGGCGATAGAACCCGTGCTGCACGTCATCCTCACGCGACCAGATGACTTTCACCGGCGCGCCCACCGCCTGCGAGACGCGCACCGCCTCGGAGACGAAGTCGGGTTCGAGCCGGCGCCCGAACCCGCCGCCCAGGAATGTCGTGTGGACGCGGACCCGCTGCTTGGACAAGCCGGTGAGCTCCGCCGCCACCTCCTGCGCCCGCGTTTGGTTCTGCGTGGGCGCCCAGACGTCGCAACCGTCCGCGCGCACGTGCGCCGTGCAGTTCATCGGCTCCATCGTGGCGTGGTGCAGGAACGGCACTTCGTACACCGCCTCCACGCGCTTGGCCGCCCCCGCGAGCGCACCCGCCGCATCGCCGTCCTTGCGCGCCTCCACCCCCGGCTGCTCGGCGAGCCGGGCGAACTCTGCGCGGATGCCGTCCGAGCCGAGCGCGGCTGCCTCACCCTCATCCCACTCTATGTCGAGCGCGCGCCGGCCTTGCACGGCGTGCCAGTAGGTGTCGGCGACCACCGCGACGCCGGCGGCGCACCCTGCCGTCCAGGCGCCGCCCCTCCCGGTCCACGCGCTGGGCTCGAGCGCCACCACGGCGCGCACGCCGGGGAGCGCCTCCGCCTTGGCGCCGTCGTACCGCTTCAGCATCCCCCCGAACACCGGGCACCGCTCGATCGACGCGATCAGCATCCCAGGCACCGTGACGTCGATGCCGAATACGGCGCTGCCGTCCACTTTGGCCGGCGTATCGAGCCGCGGTGTCCGCGTGCCGAGCAGGCGAAAGTCCTTCGGGTCCTTGAGCGGCACATCGGCGGCCTCGGGGTGGGGAAGCTGAGCGGCGCGCGCCGCGAGCTTGCCGTAAGGCAGCCGGCGCTTGGTGGGGGTGTGAATCACGGCGCCTTGCTCGGCGTGGCACGTCGCGCGCTCCACCCCCCACGTCGCGGCCGCCGCGCTGATCAGCATCTCGCGCGCGACGGCGCCCGCCTTGCGCAGCGGCTCCCATGACGTACGGATCGCCGTACTGCCGCCGGTGGACATGCGGCGCGACCAGCCCGCGGGGTTCTCGGGCACCGGCCCGAGCCGCACCGTGGCCCAGTCGGCCTCGAGCTCTTCCGCGAGCATCATCGCTAGGCCGGTCTGGGAGCCCTGGCCCATCTCGGACTTGTCGACGGTCAGGGTGACGATCCCGTCCGTGCCGATCTGCAGCCAGGCGTTGGGCGCGAACCCCGCGTCCGCGGGATCCGGCGCTGCGGCACGGCGCGAGGGCAGATAGAATGCGATGACGAGGCCGGCGCTCGTCTCGACGAATTCGCGGCGGGTGATTCCTGCCCGGGAGCTCATGTTAGGCCTCTCCTCTGAAACGGCGTGGTGAGTGGTGCGTGGTTGCTGGCGGTGCGATCCTGTCCCTCTAGGTCCGCCGCCGCGAACCACGTACCACGCATTTCGTTGTCACACCACTTTCCCAATCGGCAGCTTGCGAATCCGCTTCCCCGTCGCCGCGAAGATCGCGTTGCCCACCGCCGGCGCGATCGGGGGCGTGCCCGGCTCCCCGACGCCGCCCTGTGCGTCCGTGCTCGGCACGATGTACACCTCGATCTTCGGCATCTCGGCGAGGCGCAGCATTGGGTAGTCGTGGAAGTTGCTCTGCTTCACGCGTCCGCCCTCGATGGCGATCTCACCGTACAGCGCCGCCGTGAGGCCGTACACGATCGCGCTCTCCATCTGGGCCTCGACGATGGACGGATTCACGACGGGCCCGCAATCGACGGCGCACACCACGCGGTGCACCTTCACCGCGCCGTCCGATGCTACCGACACTTCCGCGACTTCCGCGACGTAGCTCTCGAACGCCTTGTACACGGCGATGCCGCGCGCGCGGCCCGCCGGCGGCGCCGTGCCCCAGCCCGCCTTGCTCGCCGCGAGGTTCAGCGCGCCCAGGTGGCGCGGCGCTTTGCCGAGCAGATCCCGCCGGTACTCGTACGGGTCCTTCTTGGCGGCGTGGGCCAGCTCGTCGATGAACGTCTCCACCGCGAACGCGTTATACGAGTTGTTCACCGAGCGCCAGAAGCCCACCGGGATCCCCGTGTCGGTGAGGAGGTAGTCCACGTGGACGTTGGGGATGGTGTACGGCATCCCGACGCCGCCTTCGACGGCCTCCTCGTCCAGCCCGTTCTTGATGGTGTCGGGGAACACGCGCGCCATGATCGACGGCGCCACGATGCGGTGCGTCCAGGCGACCGGCTGGCCGCTCGCGTCCAGCCCGGCCCGCAGGCGGTGATGGTTCGCCGGGCGGTACTGCGCGTTGCGGATGTCGTCCTCGCGGGACCAGATCACCTTGACGGGGGCGCCGACGGCCTTGGATGTCTCGAGCGCTTCCTGGATGAAATCCAGCTCGAAGCGCCGGCCGAACCCGCCGCCCAGATAGGTCGTGTGCACCTTGACCTTGTCGGGTGTCACCCCGCCGATCTTGGCGCCGAACCCTTGCGCCCCGGTCTGGAACTGCGTCGGCGCCCAGATGTCCACTCCGTCGGCCCGCACGTGGGCGGTGCAGTTCATCGGCTCCATCGTGGCGTGGGCTAGGAAGGGGAGGTCGTACACCGCGTCGACCTTCGCGGGCGCCGTGCCGAGCGTGCCGTCGGGATCGCCGTCGTGCCGCGCGACCGCGCCCGCCTGCTCTGCCCGCTGGCCGAAGAGCTGCGCGATGGTCGCGCTCGACACGCTGGCGGTGGGCCCCTCGTCCCAAGTGACTTCGAGCGCGTCCCGTCCCTTCTTGGCCGGCCAGTAGCCGTCCGCCACGACCGCGACGCCGGACGAGATCTGGACGACCTGTCGCACTCCGGGCACAGCCTTCGCCTTGACGGCATCAAAGCTCTTGACCTTGCCGCCGAACACCGGCGAGCGCGCGATCACGGCGACGAGCATGCCGGGAACCTTCACGTCGATCCCGAACTGCGCGCTCCCGTCCACCTTGGGCGGAGTATCGAGCCGGCGGACCCGGGTACCGAGAATCTTCCAGTCCTTCCGGTCCTTGAGCGGCACGTCCGGCGGCGCGGTGAGCGTGGCCGCCTTCGCCACGAGCGTTCCGTAGGTGAGCCGCCGTTTGCTCGACGCGTGCACCACCGCGCCCCGCTCGGCGCGGCATTCGGCCTTCTCCACTCCCCAGGTCTGCGCGGCCGCCGCTAGGAGCAGCTCGCGCGCCGCCGCGCCCGCCTTGCGGAGCGGGGTATAGGCCGCGCGCACGCTGGTGCTGCCGCCGGTGCCCTGCATGCCGAACATCGGGTTCGTGTACGCCTTGTCGGCAGGCGCAAACTCGATCCGGATCTTCGACCAGTCGGCTTCGAGCTCTTCGGCGAGCAGCATCGGCAGCGCGGTCGTCACGCCCTGGCCCATCTCCGAGCGGTCCACGATCACCAGCACGCTTTCGTCCGCCCCGATGCGCAACCACGCGTTGGGGGCGAATGGGCCCGCCGTGGTGGAGCGGAAGCGGGGGCCGGAGGGGAGATAGAAGCTGATGACGAGACCGGCGCTCGCCGCGCCCGCCGTCTCGAGGAATGCGCGTCGAGTGACCTGCGTCGGCGTGCTCATGTCACGCCTCCTGGGCCGCGCGGTGGATGGCGGCGCGGATCCGCTGGTAAGTGCCGCAGCGGCAGATGTTCGTCATCGCGGCGTCGATGTCCGCGTCCGACGGGTGGGGGTTCGTCGCGAGCAGCGCGGCCGCTGCCATGAGCTGGCCCGATTGGCAATAGCCGCACTGCGGTACGTCCTCCGCGATCCACGCTTTCTGGACGCGATGGCTCCGGTTCGCCGAGAGGCCTTCGATCGTGGTCACGCGCTTTCCGGCCACCGCCGCGACCGGGGTGACGCACGAGCGCGTGGCGACACCGTCCAGATGGACGGTACACGCGCCGCATTGTGCGATGCCGCAGCCGAACTTGGTGCCGGTGAGGCCGAGGGAGTCGCGCAGCACCCACAGCAGCGGGGTGTCCGGGGCGTCGGTGACCGTACGCGACTTGCCGTTGACGACGAAGGTGATCGGGGCCATCGGAAGAGCTCCTCTGAGGAGGTTCGTGCGAGATCGAAAACTGATCTGGCGTCCCGACCGATGGAAGGGGGAGGGACTGTTGCACCGGTGCCGCGCCGGCGCTGTCCGAACTGCACCGTTCGTGCCATTTTCCCGCGCCATGACCACCTACGCCCGCCGGCTCGGGCTGTTCTCCGGCACGATGGCCGTGATCGGCGGGATCATCGGCGGCGGGATCTTCCGTACGCCGGCGACAGTGGCCGAGCGGGTCGGGTCGCCCACGCTCGTCCTCGCCGTGTGGATCGTGGGCGGGGTCGTCGCGCTGATCGGCGCGTTCTGCTTCGGCGAGCTGGGCCAACGCCGCCCCAAGGCGGGCGGGGGCTACGTCTACCTGCGGGAAACGTGGGGGCCCCTCGCCGGATTCCTGTACGGGTGGGCGCTGCTGCTGGTGATCGCCACGGGGGCCATCGCGGCGGTGGCGGTGACGTTTGCCAACTACGCGCTGGCGCTGGCGGGGCTCTCCGCCGGACTCACCGTGCCCGTCGCGATCGGCGCGATCGCGCTATTGACGGTGATCAACTACCTGGGGGTCAAGCCGGCGGCCGTCACGCAGAACGTCTTCACGCTGCTCAAGCTCGCCGCGCTCGCCGCACTTATCGTGGCCGGTCTCGTCTTCGCCGTTCCCTCCACCGTCCTCCACCAACCTCCACCGCCCTCCACCAACCCGGGCGGGGTGATCGGGGTGGTCGGAGTGGCCATGGCTGTCGGTGCCGCTCTCGTGCCGATCCTCTTCACTTATGGGGGCTGGCAACAGACCAACTTCATCGCCGAGGAGATCGTCGAGCCGGAGCAGAATCTGCCTCGCGCCCTGGTCCTCGGGGTCGCGGTAGTGGTGGCCGTCTACCTGCTCGCCAACGTCGCGTACCTGCGGGTGCTCGGACCCGCGCAGCTCGCGGCCAGCACGGCGCCTGCGGCCGACGTGATGCGCGCGCTGCTGGGGCCCGCGGGCGGCACGCTCATCGCCGCGGGTATCACGGCATCCACCTTCGGGTTCCTGAACCTGGTGATCCTGGTGACGCCCCGGGTGCTGCAGGCGATGGCGGCAGACGGGGCGTTCCTGCCCCGGCTCGCAGCGCTGCACCCAGTCTACCGGACACCGGCGTTCGCGATCCTGGTCCAGGCCGGCTGGGCGATCGTGCTGACGCTCTCCGGCACATTTGCCCAGTTGGTGGACTACGTCGCCTTCGGCGACTGGATTTTCTTCGGGCTCACGGTGGCGGGTCTCTTCATCTATAGAGCCCGGGACGAGACCGCAGGTGGCAAGCCGCCGCCCGGCGCCTTCCGCGTGCCTGGCTATCCTTGGACACCCGGCCTGTTCGTGGTGGCGGCGCTGTACGTCGTGGCAAGCTCGATTCTCGCGAACCCGCGTAATGCCCTGATCGGCGCCGGCCTGTTGGCGCTCGGCGTACCGGTGTACGTCCTCGCCGTCAGGCGCGCCGGCCGCCCGGCGTGACGGTCGCCTCGAGTCGCCGCACCGTATTCCTTTCGTTCGCGTCGCATCCGTAGCCGCCCGTGGTTTGCTTCCGACAGTTCGTGGCAGCCTGGCGTTGAGGGATCTGGGCGACCCCGAAACGACGCAACAGAAGACGCGCCCCGACGCGTCGCCGCCGGGCGTCCCGTTCTCCCCCGCGCCGGTGTTCACGGACCGCATCCTGCGGGAGAAGGTGAACTACCAGTTCACCCGCGCGCTCTCGCTGCGCGCTATCGTGGACTACTCGATCGTGAACCGGGACTCGACCCTCTCCCGGGTGGACCCGCAGCACCGCTGGGGCGTAGACCTGCTGTTCACTTACCTCGTCAACCCGGGAACAGCGCTGTACGTCGGCTACCGGGACGGCTACGAGAACCTCGCCATCCTACCGGGGAGCCCGCCCGCTTTGTACCGCACCGACGACCCCACGACGTCGGTCGGGCGACAGGTGTTCCTGAAGCTCAGCTATCTGCTGCAATTCTGACGCGGCGGCCGGCTAAGGACGCTCCGCGAGACGGCGTCGGGCCTCGGCGCGCACGTCGCGGTTGGGGTGGGCGCGGGCCGCTTCGCTGACCGCAGCAAGACCCAGCTGATTCGGCAGCTTCGTGAGCCCCTCGATCGCTTCAGCCTGGACGGAAGGCGACCGGTCGTTCTCCAGCCTCTCCGTGAGCAGCAGCCGGGCGCTTTCGGGTGCGGCGGCCTTGGCATACCGCTCGATGGCCTCGCGCCGCACCTCGGCGCTCCGGTGCGTGCGCGCCAGCCGCGCCAGCCCTGCCAGCGCCTGGGCGCCGGGCAGGTGGCCGAGGGCTTCCACGGCGTCGCGCTGGAGGTCTGCGTCGGATCCCTCCGAGGCGATCCCTTCGAGCAGCGCCGCCGTCGCGGAATCCGGCGTTTCCAAGTCGCCCAGCCGCTTCAGGGCCTCGCGACGCACGTCTCGGACCGGGTGATGGCGGGCGATCTCGACGAGCGCTGCGATCACGCGATCGTCGTCGACCCGCTTCAGCTCCTCGACCGCCTTACGTTGAACGTGGCGGTCGCGGTCGTGGTACGCGACGTCCTTCAGCACCGCAAGGGCGACGTCGGGAGCCGCCGCTTGGGCGAGCGTCCCGAGGGCGCTGCTGCGCACGTCGGGGTTCGGATGGCTGTGGGCGAAATCGATGACCGCGCGCACTCCGGAGCCGTCCCTGATCGCTCCCAGGGCCTCGACCGCCTCATGCTGCACGTCCGCGTCACGGTCGTCGCGAGCGATCGCGATCAGCGCCGCTGTCGCCCTCGGGTCGCCCTTGTGGTCGAGCTCCTCCACGGCCTCGCGCCGCGTCTCGGGATCGTCGACCGCCCGGGCGAGGGCGATCAGCGAGTCGGTGGCGGCCGGAAGCGCATTATGGCGCAGCGCCTCGGCGGCCTCCTCCCGCACGTCCTCGTCAGGGTCAGCCCGCGCCGCTCGAGCGAGTTCGTGGACCGCCGCCGGGGTCGGACGGTGGCCCAACCACTCAGCGGCCTGGGCGCGCACTGACGCACGCGCGTCGCCCGCCAGCCAGCGCCCGAGGAGGGACACCACTGCGTCGCTGCTGCCGTGCAGCCCGACGCCGGCGATCAAGTCTTCCTTGACGTCGGTGGTCGGCGCTGCCGCGAACAGGGCTTGCAGCTGGGCCAGGCTGGCGCGGTCGTCCGCCGGCCCAAGCCAGAGCAGCGGCGCTCCGCCAAAGTCTACCGGCAAGAGGAAGCTGGTCGGCTGCACGTGCTGGAGGACGGGCGGCCTGCCCTCGCTTTCCCTGAAGTGGAACAACAGCGCGATGTCATCGGCGCCCGCGCTGTCACCGCCACCGCCCGCGCCGCCCGCGGGCGGGTGCACGCTGTAGCCGACCCAGAAGCTGCGGCCGCCGAGCTGCTGCGCCTGGTGGCGCGCCCAATCCCACCGCTCCGCGAGCGGGCGCGCCGGCGCGGGATGGCGGAGCACGGTATCCGGCGCGGTGCGCGCGCCGTCCGGTGCGACGAACGCCGACGCGCGGTCGGCCACCGCGGGCGCTACGCTCGCGCGTACCAGGCGGGAGCCGCCGCCGATCGCCGCCACGAGCGTCACGGCGATCACGCCGGCGGTCCAGCGTGGCAAGATCTCCGCGGGCGCGGGCGTCACGAGTCGCCGGACGCGGTCCATGAGGGAGCCACCGGCCGCCGTGAGCGCGAGCGTCGGCGCCGTGACGCGGAGGCGCTCCATGCCGAGCAGGGCCGCCGCATAGAAGTGCGCGTCGCCGCATGCGGCCACCGCCAGGTCGTCGCAGCAATGCTCGCGTTCCTGACGCATGCGCCCTGAGATCCACCACACCGCCGGGTGGTAGAACAACAGCGTTTCGATCACCGACTGGATGAGGTTCACGAGGTAGTCGTAGCGCCGCACGTGGGCCAGCTCGTGGGCGAGCAGCGCGTCGAGCTGCAGCGGCGTGAGCCCCGTCAGGGCGCTCGCGGGGAGCAGGATGACCGGGCGCACCCAGCCGAGGACCGCCGGCACCTGCACGATGGCCGACTCGAGGACGCGCACCGGCCGGCTGACCCGCAGGCGCGCCGCGAGGCGTTCCAGCGCCTCCATGCAAGCGACCGGCGCCGGCCGCGTGCCCATCGCCCCGAGGCGTCGCGTCGCGATCCATCCCCACGCCAGCCGCGCTGACAACACCAGCACGCCGGCGAGCCACAGCGCCACGATCCAAGGCAGCACGGGCTCCAGCGCCGTGCGGATCCGAGACGCGAGCCGCAGCGCCGCGATCGCAGGCGACGTCGGCGTGTATCCCTGCGGCGTTTCCTGCTCTACCGTCGCGCCTTCGGGTGACGCCGTCCGCGCGGCCGGCCTCGCGTCGGAGGCTGGGGGGGAGGCGACGGCCGACGTGGCCAAGCCGTTGCCCGGCGTCGCGGGCGACGCCTCACCTACCCGGACCGCAGTCGTGATGGGCAACGCCAGTGTCAAGACCAGAGTCGCGGTGGCGAGCGCGTAACGGAGGCGCGCCCACGGCGCGGGAACGATGGCGAGCAGCAAGGCGAGCGCCACCGCGGCCAATGCGCACTGCCACAGCGAGTGCACGAGGGCCCAGCCCAACGCGTGCGTGGCCGTCATGCGGTTCCTCCCCTTAGTAGGAAGACCTTCTTTAGTAGAAAGATTCGTGCCTACCCCGCGTGCGGCGCAAGGGTTTCAGCGGACGGAACGTCGCATGCATGCCTCGGGTATCCCGCGGCATGCCGACGCTGTGGCGGTCGCTCAACGCGCTCGTGGTTTGCCTGGCTCCAGCCGTGGCGCGAGGGCAGGCTGTCGCCGAGCCGCCACAGATCGCCTGGCGCCCCCGCGTGCCGCTCGAGGGCTCCGTGATCCTGCTCGGGCTGCGGCTACCTCATGACTCCGGGGACAGCGTCGTGGCGGTGCAGGGTGAGCTCGCAGGCGAGGCGCTCCACTTCGAGCGCGTGGCGGACGAGTTTCACGCCATCGCTGCCATACCACTCGGAGCGGCGACCGGCGTCGCGGCTCGCGTGACGATCGTGCGCGCCGACGGCGCCAGCGACACGGTCGTAGCGTCCCTGCCCGTGGGGCGGCGCCGGGCGCCGCGCGAACGGCTCCACGTAGCCCCCGATCTGGTGCAGCCGCCGGAGTCGCTCGGCGAGCGGATCGGGGCGGAGCGCGAGCGGGTGCAGGACGTCCGGCGACGCGCGCACGACACGCCACGCCTGTGGCGCGAGCCGTTCACGCGCCCGCGCCCGGGGGCCGTGACGGGTCGCTTCGGCGTGGCGCGGGTCTTCAACGGCGTGTTGCGGAGCCGTCACATGGGCGTCGATTTCGCCGGGCGGCGGGGCGCGGCCGTGCGGGCGGCGAACCGCGGCGTCGTCGCCCTCGTCGCCGACTTGTATTTGAGCGGCACGACGATTCTCATCGACCACGGGGCGGGCCTCGTCACCGGATACTTCCATCTCAGTCGCGCCCTCGTCTCGGTGGGAGACAGCGTCGCCCGCGATCAGCTGATCGGCCACGTCGGCGCGTCGGGGCGCGTGACCGGCCCGCACCTCCACTGGCTCGCCGCGTACGGCGGCCTCACGGTCGATCCGCTCAGTCTCGTCCATCTCGATTTCGACGCCCCGTTGACCTTCGGGATCCGCTGAGCATCTTGATGGGCATAGCAGAGCCCTCGCCCTGGAGGAGTGCGCCCATGTCCGCCCGTATCCCGCTCGCCGCGCACGCGGCTCTGACACTCGCCGCCGCTGGGCTCTCGGCACAGGCAGGCCACGAACACGGGGGACACGCAGAGGCGCTCGGGCGCGTCACGTTCCCGACATCCTGCCGAGCCGAAGCACAGCGCCGCTTCGAGCGCGGCGTCGCCCTGCTGCATTCCTTCTGGTATGAGCGCGCGAGCGAGGCGTTCAAGGACGCGGTCGCCGCCGACTCGACGTGCGCCATGGGCTACTGGGGCCAGGCGATGAGCCTGTTTCATCCGCTCTGGACGCCGCCTTCCTCGGACGAGCTCCGGGCCGGGCTGGGTGCGGCGGTGCGCGGGTACGCCGTTGCGAGCACGCCTCGCGAGCGGGCCTACCTTGCGGCGGTGCGCGCCTACTACGAGGCCTACACGACGGTCGATCTCAAGGCGCGACTGGTCGCCTATGCGCAGGCGATGGAGGAGGTGGAGCGCCAGCATCCGCGCGACCGCGAAGCCAGCATCTTTTACGCCCTGTCGCTCATCGCGCTGGGCCAGGCGAACCCGACCGACACCACGTTCACATACCAGAGGCGGGCCGACTCGATCCTCGAGCCGCTGTTCCGGCGCGAGCCGCGGCATCCGGGGCTGGCGCACTATCTGATCCACACGAACGACGTCCCACAGCTTGCCCCGCTCGGGCTGTACGCGGCGCGCCGGTACGCCGAGATCGCCCCCGACGTCCCGCACGCGCAGCACATGCCGTCGCACATCTTCACTCGGCTCGGTCTGTGGGACGACGCCATCGCGTCGAACCACCGCTCGGTGGCGGCCGCGCGGCAGTTCGAGGAGGAGCGGCATCTCAACGCCCTGTGGGACCAGCGGGGCCACGCGTGGGACTACCTGGTCTACGCCTACTTGCAACAGGGTCGGGACGGCGAGGCCAAGCGTGTGGTCGACGAGGCGGCGCGCGTCACCGCCGGCTATCCCGTAGGATCGTTGACGAACGCCTATGCGCTCGCCGCCATCCCGGCGCGCTACGCGTTGGAGCGCGGGGCGTGGGCCGAGGCCACACAGCTCGTCGTGCGTCCTGCGCCGGAATGGCGCGCGGCGGAAGCGATCACCCGATTCGCGCGCGCCATCGGCGCGGTGCGGACCGGCGATACGACCCTCGCACGCGTCGAGATCCGCGCGCTCGCCGAGATCGACAGCGCGGAAGCCGCGGCGGGCGGGTTGCACACGTACTGGTCGGGCCAGGTGAGGATCCAGCGGCTCGCCGTGGGGGCGTGGCTCGCTCGCGCAGCAGGCGACGGCGCCGACGCGGTGCGTCAGGCGCGTGCGGCCGCCGACCTCGAGGATGGGACTCAGAAGCATCCCGTAACGCCCGGCGCGGTGCTGCCCGCGCGCGAGCTGCTAGGCGACTTGCTGCTCGAGCTGGGCCGCCCCGCCGAGGCGGCGCAGGCGTACGCGGCGTCGCTCGCGCAGCAGCCCAGCCGGGCCCGCAGCTTGCTCGGCGCCGCACGAGCCGCGCAGCTGGGCGGGGACGCCGTCACGGCGCGAGCGCGGTATCAGGACTACCTGACGCAAATGCAGAAAGGCGACGGCACCCGGGCCGAGCTCGCGGTGGCGCGTGCGGCGCTGTCGCGCCGGTAGCGCACTGCGTGTCCCACGCTGAAGCGTGGGCTCGGCGAAGCACTGTGCTGAAGCACACTACGCGTTAGCGTTGTGCGGTGCCGAGCCCATCCTTCAGGATGGGAACTCCTCGATGGGACGTGTCGATGACCGTTCAAGACCGCGGGGGACTCGTCTTCCTCATCGTCGCTAGCGTCAACTGTCACGGGCCTCCCACTCCTGCCCCGCAGCAAGGTGCCCCGGTCGTGATCCGCGTCAATCAGGTCGGCTATCCGCTCGACGCGTCTAAGGTCGCCGTCGTGTGCGCGCTCGAGTCGCGGGAGATCACGAGCTTCCGCGTCGTCGACACGCGCAACCGGACCGTCTTCGGGCCGGCCGCCACGCGCGCCACGGGACCATTCGGGCCGTGCGTCGCCACCTATCGGCTCGACTTCTCGGGCGTGCGCCAGGCGGGTGTGTATCGCGTCGTCGCGGGCGACGCCAGCTCGCTCCCGGTACGGATCGGGCGCGACGTGTACCACGGCGCCGCGGACTCGCTGCTCGCCTATATGCGGGAGCAGCGCTCCGGCTACAACCCGGTGTTTCGCGATTCCGTGCACCAGCGCACCGACGCGATCTTGGTCGATCATCCGACGCGGAGCGGTGAATTCATTCCCGTGAGCGGGGGCTGGGCCGACGCGTCGGATTACCTCCAGTACGGCGCCACGACGGCCCACGCCACGACCATGCTGCTGCTGGCGTACCGGGACCACCCTGGTGCCTTCACCGACCGCTACCAGGCGAACGGCCTCCCGGGAGCGAACGGGATCGCCGATGTGCTCGACGAAGCCCGCTGGGGGCTCGAATGGCTGCTCGAGATGTACCCCCAGGACGACCTGCTCCTGAACCAGCTGGGCGACGACCGGGACCACGCGTTTTGGGACGTGCCGGTCCACGATTCAGCCGACTACGGCTGGGGACGGGGAGGGCGGCGGCCCGTGTACCCCTGCACCGGCAAGCCGCAGGGGCTATTCAACTATAAGAACCGCTCCACCGGCCTGGCGTCGACGGCGGGGAAGTACGCGGCCGCCTTCGCCCTGGGCGCCGGGGCGTTCCACGAGCGCGACAGCGCGTTCGCCCGCCGGCTTGCTGCCAAGGCGCGAGCCGTGTACGCGCTCGGCGCGGCGCATCCCGGCGTGTGCCAGACGGCGCCCGCCCGGTCGCCGTACTTCTACGAAGAGGACGACTGGGCCGACGATATGGAGCTCGGAGCCGCGGCGCTGTACGCGTTGACGCACGAGCCGCCCTATCTCACGGCGGCGCTCCAGTACGCGGCGCTCGAGCCCGTGACGCCCTGGATGGGCCAGGACACCGCGCGGCACTATCAGTGGTATCCGTGGCACAACAACGGCCATTACGAGATCTGGCGCGAGGGGTCGGACAGCGCGGGGCGCGTCGTGGCCGAGTACTACGGCCGAGGCCTCGCGGCGGTGGCGCGCCGCGCGGGCAACGGGTTCCGGGTCGGCATTCCTTTTATCTGGTGCTCGAACAACCTGCTTGCCTCGTTTGCCACCCAGGCCCGCTTCTACCGGCGCATGACCGGTGACTCGAGCTACCTAGAGTACGAGACGGCGGCGCTCGACTGGCTGTTCGGCACGAACCCGTGGGGCGTGTCGATGGTCATCGGGCTGGGGACGACGTACCCGCGGACACCGCACTCGGTCGTGGCGCAGCAGTTGGGGTTGCAGCTCTCCGGAGGGCTGGTCGACGGTCCCGTGTACCGGTCGATCTTCGAGCACTTACAGGGGATTCGGCTGCTCGCGGCCGACG
>DASPXE010000014.1:0-24737 GCA_035637455.1 Gemmatimonadales bacterium | reverse complement strand
CGCCGCTCGCCTTGCCTTTCTTGCAGCCGCCGATGGCGACCACCGCGCCCGCGACCATTGCGCACCACGCACCACGCGTCATGTTCGTCACACTCATTTCTGTTCCGGTTCGGGAAAGAGGCGCCGACCTAGGATAGTCTCAAGCCCCGCCAGCACGAGGCGCGTCGCGTAACGCGCCTGAACCAGGGTGGCCGACGCGTCATCGAGGTCGGACTGTGCCTTGAGGAGGTCGAGGATCGCGGTAGCGCCCGTCCGGTAGCGGGCTTGCTGCACGCGGTAGTTCTCGCGCGCGACCTGCACCTGCTCGCCCGCAAAATCGGCCGTAGCACGGGCGGTCGTGAAACCGTCATAGGCTGCGACCACGTCGCGCTGCACCGAACGCTCGGCGGAATCGCGCGCTGCTCGGAAAATGTCGCGGTTCACGCGCGCCTGACTGATCAAGCTCTGCCGCTGGAAGTTGTCCCATATCGGGAGCGTCGCCGTCAAGGTGAGCTGCGTGAACTTGGCGCTCGTAGGGTAGAAGCGATTGTCGTACCCGATCCCGACCCCCGTCAGACTGAGGCGTGGCAGGAGCGTGCCCAGCCGGCTTCGGAAGATCGCCGCGGCCTGGCGTTCGTTGGCCCGCGCCAGCCGGTAGGCCGGCCCCTGGTTCGCTGCCTCGTCCACCGCGGCCTCGAGCGTCACGGGCAGAGCGCTGGGCAGGACGCTGTCGAGCGGAACGGCGTCCATCGGGCCCGCCGCGCCGACCCGGCTCCCGAGCGTGAGCCGCGCGACCCGCACCACGCCTTGCTGTTGCACCAGACCCACGCGTGCCCGACTGAGCTCGAGCCGCAGCTGCAGCGAATCGGTCTGTACCGCGGCCCCGGACGTCACCCGCGCTCGCGCGACCGCGAGCTGCTGCTCGGCGCGCTGGACCCGTTCCCGCGCGACGCGCAGCAGTTCCGTGCCCGCGAGCACGGCGTAGTACGCCGCCTCGGTGAGGAGCGCGGAGCCAAACCGCGCCTGGAGCTCCCCGGCGTGGGCCCCGTCCAGCGCCGCTGCCGAGCGCGTAAGCTCGGCAACTTTCTGTCCCCCGGTGAAGAGATCGTAGCGCAAAGCCACCTGAGCCGAGACGGCGTACGACTCGGGCTTGAGCGTTCCGAAGTTGAAGAACTGGGGGATGTTCTTCGTGGCGTCCGTCTCGACCGCTACTGCAGGGAGCAGGAACACCGCGAACGCGCTGCGTCGCGCCCACCGGGCGTTGTCCACCTGCCCGAGCGCCGCGACGTAGTTGGGGTCGAGCCCCGTCGCCCGTCGCAGTGCCTCGGCAAGGGTCACGGTCGGCAGCGAATCGCCCGGTGACTCCGCTGTCATCGCCGCCTGCAGCTGGAGCACCGCGAGCAGGGCCAGCATCAGTCGGCCTCCACCGGTCGTGCCACGCGGGCGTGACTCGGCTCGCGCGCCGTCAGGCGGTTCAGCAACACGTACCCGACAGGCACGACGAACAAGGTGAGCGCGGTGGAGAAGAAGATGCCGCCCACGATCGCGTAGCCGAGCGGCCGACGCGAGGTGGAGCCCGCGCCAACTCCTATCATCACCGGGATCGCGCCCATGATGGTCGCCACCGACGTCATCAGGATCGGGCGCAGCCGGATGCGGCCGGCCTCGACCACGGCGGCGAGCGTATCCAGCCCGCGTCCCTTGAGCTGGTTCGTGTACTCGACCAGGAGGATCGAGTTCTTGGTCACGAGGCCGATCAGCAGCACCATGCCGATCTCGCTGTACAGGTTGATCGTCCCTCCCGGGCGATGCAGCAAGGTGGCCACGAGCAGCGTCGCGAGCGCGCCGGTCACCGCGAGCGGCACCGCCAGCAACACGGTGAACGGGTGCACCAGCGACTCGAACTGCGCGGCGAGCACCATGAACACGACCAGCAGCGCCACGCCGAAGGCGAAATAGAGCGCGCCACCGCTCTCCCGAAACTCGCGCGAGTCGCCCGCCAGCGCCGTCGTGCTGCCGGGGGGCAGCACCCGCCGCGCCAGGCGATCGAGGGAATCGAGCGCCTCACCCTGTGCGAACGGCGGGATCAAGGACGCCGACAGGGTGAACGACGGCACCCGGTTGAAGTGGTTGATCTGGCGCGGGCCCACGCCCTCCTCGACTTTCGCCAGGGCGCCCAGCTGTACGAGCTGGTCGCCGCGTCCCCGGAGGTAGATCCCCGACATGTCGCTCGGCGTGGACCGGTCCCGGCGATCGAGCTGGACCATCACGTAATACAGCTTGTCGTTCCGGGTGAACGTGCTGACCCGGCGGCCGCCCAGGAAGGTCTGGAGGGCGGCCGCGACGTCGCGCACCGGCACCCCGAGGTCCTCGGCGCGATCCCGGTCGAAGGTGACGCGCAACTCCGGCTTGTTGAAACGCAAGTCGGTATCGATGTTCGTGAGGCCCTTGATGGCGCGCGCCCGGGGTACGAGCGTGTCCATGGCCTGCGCGAGCCGCGCGATGTCCGGATGCTGCACCACGAACTGCACCGGCTGGCTGAACCCGAGCGCCCCGGGGCTGTACGGGAACGCCTGGAGGCCGGCGATCCCGAAGAGTTGGGGGAACAGCATGCCGACGAGTTGCTGGACGCTGTTGTGGCGCTCACGCCAATCTTTGAGGATGACGCCGACAAACGCCCGGTTCACACCCCCGGCGAATCCGCCGATGATCGTGAAGTACCCCTGGACACCGGGCGTCTTGCCGATGATCTGCTCGACCTGGCGCACGTAGCCGTCGGTGTATTCGAGCGATGAGCCCTCGGGCGCGAATGCGACCACCAGGAAGAACCCGCGGTCGTCGTCCGGAATGAGCTCCTGCTTGAGGTTCTTGTAGAACACGAATGCCAGGGCCACCGTCACGACCGTCCCGGCCACGACGACGCCCCGATGCCGCAGCGCGGTCTGGAGCAGCTGCGCGTAGCGCTCGGCGATGGCATTGAAGCCCCGCTCCAGCACCTGGAAGATCGCGCCGTGCTCGTGCGGCACCCGCAGCACCTTGGCGCACAGCATCGGGGTCAACGTCAGGGCGACGAATCCCGAAATCACCACGGCCCCGGCGACGGCGATGCCGAACTCGCTCAACAGCCGTCCCGTCGAGCCGCGCAGGAAGCCGAGCGGCGTGAACACGGCCACCAGCGCGATCGTGGTCGCGATCACGGCGAAGCCGATCTCGTTGGTGCCGTTGACCGCGGCCTGCTCCGGCGCTTCGTGCAGCTCCTCTTGGTGTCGGTAGGCGTTCTCGAGCACGATGATCGCGTCGTCCACCACGATGCCGATGGCGATCGTGAGCGCGAGCAGCGTGAAGTTGTTGATCGAAAAGCCGAGGAAATACATGATCGCGAACGTCGCCACGATCGACGCCGGGATCGCGAGGCCAGGGATCACGGTCGCCCGCAGGTTCCGCAGGAACACGAAAATGATCAGCACGACGAGGATGGCCGCGATCAGGAGCGTCAGGCGCGCGTCGTTGATCGAGTGCGTGACGAACACCGACCCGTCGAACGCGGTTTCGAGCTTCACGCCCGGGGGCAGCATCTGCTGGATGCCGGGGATGGCCTGCCGAATGCGTTGCGCCACGTCGATGAGGTTCGCTTTGGACTGCCGGACCACCCCGATGGCGACGGCGGGATTGGCATTGTAGCGGAAGATCGAGCGATTGTCCTCGGGCCCGAGCTCGACGTGCGCCACATCCTTGAGCTTGACGACCTGCCCGCCCTGACTGGTCACGACCAGCTCCGCGAATTCCCGCGGCGTCTTCAGCTCGCCCAGGGATCGGACCGAGAACTCCCGCCGCGTCGATTCGATGCGGCCGGCGGGAATCTCGACGTTGCGGGCGGTGATCGCGCCTTCCACGTCCTGCACGGTGATGCCCCGCGCCGACAGCTCGTCGGGCCGGACCCACACGCGCATCGCGAAGCGCCGCTCGCCGAACACGCCAGCGCTGCCGACGCCCGCCAGACCCTGCAGCCGCGCTTTGACCAGCCGGTCGGCGACGTCGGAGAGCTGCATCAGGTCGTAGTTCGGGCTGCTCAGGGCCAACCAGAAGAATGGTTGTGCGTCGGCCTGCTGCTTTGCGATCACCGGCTCGAGCACGTCGACCGGCAGCCGCCCCCGCACCCGCGACACCTTGTCGCGCACGTCCTGCGCGGCGATGTCGACGGGCCGGTCGAGGTTGAACTCGAGGATGATCTGGCTGTTCTCCTCCGAAGAGGAGCTCGACAGCGTGCGCAGTCCCTGGATCGTAGACAGCTCCTCTTCGAGCACGTCGGTCACCGCGGTTTCGACGACCTGCGCATTGGCGCCCGGCAGGGTGGTCGAGACCGAGATGATCGGCGGGTCGATATCGGGGAGCTCGCGTACCGACAAGCGGGTGTACCCGATGACGCCGAACAACACGAGGGCCGCGCTCATCATGCTGGCGAGCACCGGCCGTCCGATGGCAACCTCGGAGAGCTTCATGCCGCAGAGCGTCCTTTCAGGGGTTATCCTCTACGCTATTGACGAACGAGGCGCTGCGAAATCGACACAACTGGCCGTTCGCACAGAAACGTGGGGAAACGCCGCACGGTTTCATGTAGGACCAAAAGCTAACCGGGCCCCGGGCACTTTGCAGGGGCTGTGCGCTTCACGTCTGATCAGCCCCGTGCGTATGAATGGAATCGAGAGAGGAGCCCAGCCACTCCACATGGTGACCGCAACTGATGGCTCGCCCGCGCGCCGCGGCGGGGCGCGGGCGATGGGGAAGCTCGCGCTGCTGGGCCTGAGCGCGTGTCTGTCCAACCCACCCGGGGTCCGCGGCGTCGCGGGCACGGCGCCCGCCCCGAACGTCTTTTGGACTCCACCGCAGCAGCGCGCGCCGCGCGACACGACCCGGGCGACTCCCTCGCCCTTCCTTCCTCCCGACCTCGCCCAGCGGGTCCAGGCGCTCACGCTCACGGACATCGTCGACATCGCATTGCGCAACAACACGGCGACGGCCGCCGCCTGGGCGGACGCGCGCGCCGCGGCGGCGACCTACGGCGCCGCACGGGGGCAATACTACCCGACCGTCTCGGTGACCGCCACCGCCACCACGGTAAAAACCGCGGCGACGGCGGGTCGGGTGTCGGTGCAGCAGCAGCTGTACGGGCCCACCCTGAATGCGTCCTGGCTGCTCTTCGACTTCGGCGTCCGCTCGGGATCGGTTGCCGGGGCTCGGGAGGCGCTGCTCGCCGCCGACTGGACGCACAACGCGGTGATTCAAAACGTCGTGCTGGACGTCGAGACCGCCTACTTCCAGTACCACGCCACCAAGGCGCTGCTCGCCGCCCAGCAAACCACCTTGAAGGAAGCGCAGACCAACCTCGCGGCAGCGGAGCAGCGCCACCGCGTCGGGCTCGCCACCATCGCCGACGTGCTGCAGGCGAAGACGGCGCGCTCCCAGGCCCAGCTGGCCCTCGAGACCACGGAGGGCATGCTCCAGACCACCCGGGGCGCGCTGGCGCTGTCGATGGGCCTGCCGGCGAACGTCGCGTACGACGTCGCGCTGCCGCCCGACACCACTCCCCCGCTGGGCATCACCGACAGCCTCGATGTGCTGATCGACCGCGCCGTGCGGGAACGCCCCGACCTGATGGCGGCTCGTGCCGCCGCTCAGGCCTCGCAAGCCCGCGTCGCCGTAGCCCGGGGGCAGGCCCTGCCGTCGCTCGTGCTGAGCGGCACCGGCGCCGGGACCTACTTCTTCAGCAAGCCGCTCTCCACCCAGCAGGGGAACAGCTACTCGGCGACGATCGGGCTCCAGATTCCGCTCTTCTCCGGGTGGTCGCAGATCTACGATGTGCGGGCCGCCACGGCGGCGGCGCGAGCGGCGGACGAGCGTCGCCGAGGAGTCGAACAACAGGTAATCTTCCAGGTGTTCAATTCGTTTTACGCGCTGCGTACCGCCACCCAGCGCGTGCGCACGAGCGGCGACCTGCTGGCGAGCGCGGCCCAATCCGAGCAGGTGGCGCTCGGGCGCTACCGCGCCGGGGCCGGCAGCCTGCTGGACCTGCTCACGGCGCAGGCGGCGCTGGCGGAGGCGCGTGCGCAAGTGATCGAGGCCCGGTTGGCGTGGTACACCACCCTCGCCCAGCTGGGCCATGACGCGGGCATTCTGGGGCTCGATGGGCAGAGCGGGCTGCATCTCCAAACGGACTCGACCGGACCGAACCGATAGATGAAGACCATGACGGCCCTCGCCACGCTGTCCCTGCTGCTCGCCCTGGGGTGCTCCCGCAAGGGCGCAGGCGGGCCGCCGCGCGTGCCCGTCACCGTGGCCCGCGCCGAGCAGCGTGCCGTGCCGTTCGAGATCCCCGCGACGGGCACGGCGGAGCCGCGCCAGACCGTCTCCGTGCAATCACAGGTGACCGGGGTGCTGACGCGGGTCGCGTTTCGCGAGGGCGACGAGGTCGAGGTCGGCCAGGTGCTGTTTCAGATCGACCCGCGGCCGTTCCAGGCGGCGCTCGAGCAGGCCCAGGCGATGCTGGCGCGCGACCAGGCGCAGGCGCAGAGTGCCGTACTCGACGCGCAGCGCTACGCCGACCTCGTGAAGCAGGACTACGTGACGCAGTCGGATTACGAGGCGAAGCGGGCCGCCGCGGCGGCGCTGCAGGCCGCGGTGCGGGCCGACTCCGCCGCAGTCGCCAACGCGGAGCTCAACCTCGAGTGGGCGAGGATCCGCGCGCCGATCGCCGGTCGCACCGGCCGGCTGCTGGTGCGCGAAGGCAATCTCGTGCGGGCGAACGCGCCCGATCCCCTCGTGATCATCAATCAGATCCATCCGATTCTGGTGCGGTTCGCCGTCCCCGAGCGCGCGTTGGCCGATATCCAGCGCTACCGCAAGAACCGCTTGCCGGTGCTGGTGAGCCCCTCGAAGGAGGACACCACTTTCACGAGCGGCCTGCTCACGTTCGTGGACAACAGCGTGGACACGACGACCGGCACGGTGCTGCTGAAGGCCGAGTTCGCCAACCCGGACGGCGTCCTGTGGCCGGGTGAGTTCCTGAGCGTGCGGCTGCAGCTGTACGTCGAGGAAAAGGCCGTAGTGGTGCCGGCGCAGGCGGTGATGGCCGGCCAGCAAGGGACGTACGTCTTCGTGCTCAACCAGGATGGGACCGCACGGTCGCAGCCGGTGACGGTCGAGCGTGCCGCCGGGAGCTACGCCGTCATCGCGCAAGGCGTTGCGCCCGGGGACGAGGTGGTCACCGACGGACAGCTGCGCCTGGTGTCGGGCGCGCCGGTCGAGGTCAAGGGCGTGGCGGAGCCGGCGCGCGAAGTGGAGGCGGACAAGTGAGCATCTCCGAGCTGTTCATCAAGCGGCCCGTCATGACGACGCTCGTCATGACGGGCATCCTCGTCTTCGGCTTGATGGCCTATCGGCTGCTGCCGGTGAGCAACCTCCCGAACGTGGACTTCCCCACCATTCAGGTGAGCGCGGGGCTGCCCGGTGCGAGCCCGGAGACGATGGCGTCCGCCGTGGCGACGCCGCTCGAGAAGCAGTTCTCGACCATCGCCGGCGTGGACCAGATGACCTCGTCGTCGAGCCTCGGCAACACCAACATCACGCTGCAGTTCACCTTGGACCGTAACATCGACGCCGCCGCGCAGGATGTGCAGGCGGCGATCTCCAAGACGCTGCGTCAACTGCCCACCGGCATCGTGCCGCCGTCGTACCAGAAGGTGAACCCTGCGGACCAGCCGATCATTTATTACGCGTTGAGCTCCAAGACGCTGTCGCTGCCGGAGCTGGACGAGTATGCCGAGACGTTCATCGCCCAGCGGCTGTCCACCGTCGACGGCGTGGCGCAGGTCAACGTCTTCGGTGCCGCCAAGTATGCCGTGCGCATCCAGCTCGATCCCAAGGCCCTGGCGACCCGCTCGATCGGGATCGACGAGGTGGCGGACGGGGTCGCGGCGGGCAACGTGAATCTGCCGACGGGTATCCTGTGGGGGCCACATCGCGCGTACACCGTGCAGGCGAACGGGCAGCTGCAGGATGCGACCGCGTTCCGCCCGCTCGTGATCGCCTACCGCAACGGCGCGCCGGTGCGTCTCCAGGACCTGGGGCAGGTGCTGGACGACGTACAGGACAACAAGAGCGCCGCCTGGTTCAACAGCAGCCGGGCGATCGTGCTCGCCATCCAGCGGCAGCCGGGCACCAACACCGTGGCCGTCGCGGGCCGGGTGCGGGCCGTGATGGAGAATCTCAAGCAGCAGCTCCCCGCGTCCGTGGACCTGCAGCTCCGCTCCGACCGCTCGGTGTCGATCCGCGCGTCACTGCACGATGTGCAGTTCACGCTGTTCCTGACCCTGGCGCTCGTCGTCCTGGTGATCTTCCTGTTTCTGCGCAACCTCTCCGCCACGATCATCCCCAGCCTGGCGCTGCCGTTCTCGCTGGTGGGCACCTTCGCGGTGATGTACGCGCTCGATTACAGCCTCGACAACCTCTCGATGATGGCGCTGACGTTGTCGGTGGGGTTTGTGGTGGACGACGCCATCGTGATGCTGGAGAACATCGTGCGCCACATGGAGAAGGGCACGCCGCCGCTCCAGGCGGCGTTTACGGGATCGCGCGAGGTGGGATTCACGATCCTCTCCATGACCCTGTCGCTGGCCGCCGTCTTCATTCCCGTCCTGTTCATGGGCGGGATTGTCGGACGGCTGTTCCACGAGTTCGCCGTGACGATCGGCGCCGCCATTCTCGTCTCCGGCGTCGTCTCACTGACCTTGACGCCGATGCTGTGCAGTCGCTTCCTCAAGCAGTCGCGCGAGGCCCATCACGGGCGATTCTACGAGGCGTCAGAGCGCGTGTACCAGCGGGTCCTGCATTGGTACGAGGGCAGCCTCGACTGGGTGATGGAGCGACGGCCCGCGGCGCTCGTCTTCTCGGCCGCGATCCTGCTCGGCACCGCGGCCCTGTTCGTCGTGGTCCCCAAGGGGTTCCTGCCGAGCGAAGACAACTCCCAGATCTCCGGAACCACGGAGACGGTGCAGGGAACGTCGTTCGACGACTTGGTCCGCCACCAGGAGCAGGTTATGGCGGTCCTGCAGCAGGATCCCAACGTGGACGCCACCATGTCGTTCCTGGGCACCGGCCAGATCAACCAGGGGCGCGTCTTCATGCAGCTCAAGCCCCGCTCTCAGCGCAGCATGAGCGTAGACGAGCTGATCCGCTACTTCAACCGTAAGCTGGCCGGCATCCCGGGGATCCAGGTCTTCCTGCAGAACCCCCCGCCGATCCAGATCGGCGGTCGTCGCACCAAGAGCCTGTATCAGTTCACGCTCCAGAGCCCGGATCGCATCGCTCTGTACGACAACGCGACGCGGCTCACCGCCGAGCTGCGCAAGCTGCCCGATCTCTTGAACGTCACCAGCGATCTGCAGATCTCGAACCCGCAAGCCACGGTGACGATCAACCGGGACCGGGCCGGGGCGCTCGGCGTCACCGCCCAGCAGGTCGAGGAAGCGTTGTACGACGCGTACGGCTCGCGCCAGGTGTCGACGATTTACACCGCGACCAACCAGTACTGGGTCGTGATGGAGCTCCTGCCCCAGTACCAGCAGGATCTCTCCGCGCTCAGCTTGCTGTACATCCGGTCCCGGAACGGCACGCTGGTGCCGCTCGCGTCGCTCGCCACCCTCGCCTCGAGCGTCGGTCCGCTCACCGTGAGTCACTCGGGGCAGCTGCCGTCGGTCACGATCTCGTTCGACTTGCGGGAGGGAGTCGCCATCGGGACCGCGGTCGCCCAGGTGCAGCGCATCGCGCGGCAGACGCTGCCGTCCAGCATCACGACCAGCTTCTCGGGCACAGCCCAGGCGTTCCAGTCGAGCCAGGCGGGGCTTCTCGTCCTCCTGATCCTCGCGGTGTTTGTGATCTATATGGTGTTGGGGATCTTGTACGAGAGTTTCATCCACCCGTTGACGATCCTCTCGGCGCTGCCGTTCGCGGGATTCGGGGCGCTGCTGACCCTCTTGATCTTCCGGGTGGATCTAACCGTCTACGCGTTCGTGGGCGTCATCATGCTTGTGGGCCTGGTGAAGAAGAACGGCATCATGATGATCGACTTCGCGCTCGAAGCGCAGCGCATCGAGGGCAAGTCGGCCCGGGAGGCGATCCTGCAGGCGTGCAGCATCCGCTTCCGGCCGATCATGATGACCACGATGGCCGCGCTGATGGGGACACTCCCGATCGCGCTCGGCGTGGGCGTGGGCTCCGAGTCGCGGCGGCCGCTCGGCATCGCCGTGGTGGGCGGGCTCGCGTTCTCGCAGTTCATTACGCTGTATGTGACGCCGGTCATCTACACCTACTTGGACGAGCTCCCTGGGCGGCTCAGGAAGCTCTCGCTGCTCAGGCCGACGCCGGGCCACGCGCAACCCGAAGCCACGCCGGCGGACTAACCCCCCCACCCCGACCGTAGCGCGCTTCGATGTACTCGTCGAGGATCTTGAGAAACTCGGCGACGATGGCGTCGCCCTTGAGCGTCACGCGCAGCTTGCCATCCACGTAAACCGGCGCTTTGGGCTCCTCGAACGTCCCGGGGAGCGAGATCCCGATGTCGGCGTGCTTCGATTCGCCAGGACCGTTCACCACGCAGCCCATCACGGCCACGCGGAGCGTCTCCACGCCGGCGTAGCGTTGCCGCCACCGGGGCATCTGCTCCTTCAGGTGGGTCTGGATCTGCTCGGCCATCTCCTGGAAGAAGGTCGACGTCGTGCGACCACAGCCGGGGCACGCCGACACCTGGGGCGTGAAGCTCCGCAGCCCGAGCGACTGGAGGATCTGCTGCGCGACCTGTACCTCCTCGGTGCGGTCGCCGCCGGGCCGGGGCGTGAGCGAGACCCGGATCGTGTCGCCGATGCCGTCCTGCAGCAGGATCGCCAGCCCCGCGGCGCTCGCGATGATCCCCTTCGCCCCCATCCCAGCCTCGGTAAGCCCGAGGTGCAGCGGGTAGTCGGAGAGCTGGGCGAGTCGGCGGTAGATATCCACCAGGTCCTGGACCCCCGACACCTTCGCCGACAGGATGATGCGGTCGTGTGGCAGCCCACACTCTTCAGCGAGCTCGGCTGAGCGCGTCGCGCTCGCGAGCATGGCCTCGATCATGACATCGCGCGCGTCGAGCGGCTCCGGACGGCGGGCGTTCGCGTCCATCAGCTCGGTGAGGAGCTGCTGGTCGAGGCTTCCCCAGTTCACACCGATGCGCACCGGCCGGTCGTTCGCGAGGGCCACCTCGATGATCGTGCGAAAGTGCTCGTCGCGGCGCTTCGCTCCAACGTTGCCGGGGTTGATGCGGTACTTGGCGAGGGCCCGGGCGCAGTGCGGATAGCGGGTGAGCAGCAGGTGGCCGTTGTAGTGGAAGTCGCCGATGACCGGCACGTCCACCTGGGCCACGATATGCGGGACGGCGTCGGCCGCGGCCTCGTTGTTCACCGTGACCCGCACCAGCTCGCTCCCGGCGGCATGCAGGGCCCGCACCTGTGCCGCCGTGGCTGCGATATCGGCGGTATCGGTGTTGGTCATCGACTGGACGACGATCGGGTAGGCGGAGCCCACCTTCACACCGCCGACGGAAACGACGGCGGTCCTGCGACGCTGGTAATCGGCCACGATGCTGAATATAAATATAAGTGTAGGGGCGCAGCATGCTGCGCCCCTACCCTGTGTCGTCCCCTGACCGCCCCGTGAGGTCCTAGTGCGCCCGCTTCGTCGTGATGATGATCACGCCGTTGGCGCCGCGCACGCCGTAGATCGCCGTCGATCCGGCGTCCTTCAAGACGTCGATCCGCGCCACGTCGTACGGCGCGATCCCGGCGAGCGTGCTGCCGAGCGAGCCGAACGGCGCCGGCACGCCGTCGATCACGAGCAGGGGCTCGTCGTCCGCAAGGCTGTGTCGGAGGCCGCTTGGGCCCCGGATCCGGAGCGTGTAGCTCCCGCTCGCCAGCCGCACCACTTCCAGCCCCGGTACGCGAGCCAGCAGCATCTCCTCCACCCGCGCGAAGCGCGCATCAGCGTCCGTCAGGGTGACCGACGACACGGCGCCGGTCGTGTTTCGCTTGAGTTGGGTTCCGTAGCCCACGGAGACTTCGTCGTCCGGGACGGGGGTCTCGAGTCGCTGCGCCCCCGATCCTGCGCAGCCGATCACGGCTGCGAGGGCGAGGAGGTTAATGCGGTTCATGGGCCGCTCCTGTTTTCTGGGTTGGGGGCGCACGCCATGCACAAGGTGGCTGCCTGTTGCGCCGACGCCATCGCTCGTTAGATGTAGATCGAGCTTGTCCCGAGAGGACTAAACCGTTGCCGACGCGACGGTAGGACTACTTGGACACTGCACGCGCCCCCGGGGTTCCTTCGGGGACCGTTGCAGCAGCAAACGCCGCCCCTCGCCCGCGTGCGGCGGCGAGGGGCGGCTTGGACGGTGGCGGTGCGGGCCGGCGTCCCCGATCAGTAGCCGGGATTCTGGGTCAGCGCCGGGTTGGCGTTGATCTGAGTCTGCGGAATCGGGAACCGCTTCTTGAAGTCCGCGAGCGGGTGCAGCTTCTCCACGTTCGGGTCGTGGGCGCGGAGGCTGTTGGCCCAGTAGCCCGGCTCTTCGGAGTCGCGACGCACCAGGTCGAACCAGCGTTTCCCCTCGAACGCGAGTTCCCAGGCGCGCTCCATGTAGATCGCCTCGCGCACCGACAGCTTGTCCATGAGCTCACCAGCGGTGCCGTAGTCGTGCGGCTCTGCCCGACTCTCGGCGCCCGTCCCTTTGCGCGCGCGGGCGCGGATCAGGTTCAAGTACTGCACGGCGACCGCCGAGTTGCCGAGCTCATTCTGAGCCTCCGCATACATCAGAAGCGCGTCGGCAAAGCGGTACAGCGGGGTATCCACGTCGTTCAACATCCAATTCACGCCATTGTCGCTCTTACGATACTTGTAGGGCATGGGCCCATCCGCGAACGTATCGTTGGGAGCCGGGCTCGTGGCAGGACACACGTTGCTGACGCTGCACCCCCCCCAGACGTAGGCCCCCTGGGACGCAAAGCCGCGACCGGTATCCCGCCGGTAGTCACCCGGCAGGTAGCTGTTGTAGAACCAGGTCGTCGGATGGATGAGGCCCCAGCCACCGCCTTGGCCCTGGTCGAGCCCCCAGTCGCGCGGGTAGTAGAACAGCTGGAACAGGCTCCTGGTGTTGGTCGTCACGCCCGAGTTGGCAATGACAAGAATCATCTCCTTGTTGCCCTTGTTCTTGGGCAGGAACGTGCTGAGGTAGTCGTTGTTCAACGCCCAGACGCCCGACTGGATCACGCTGTCCGCCCAGTCGGAAGCTTGCTGCCATTCGTTCTTCAACATGAAGCTGGACCGCCACTGGTATAAGTCGGCCAGCGCCATCTGCGCCGCCCCCTGCGTGACGCGTCCTTGGGTCGGATCGCCGTACCCGTCGCTGGACGGCCAGGTGGCGGGGAGAGCAGCTTCGGCCTCTGTCAAATCCTTGATGATCGCCTGGTCGACCTGCTCGACCGGGGTTCGCGCGGGCCGCGGGTTGGCCTGCTCCGCCGGCGACAGGAGGAGCGGCACGTCGTCGTACACCTTGACCAGCCAGAGGTACGCGTAGCCGCGCATGAACTTGGCCTCGGCCAGATTGTACGCCTTCATCTGCGCGTTGGGCGCGTCGATGCCGGGCCCGTTCGCGAGCACCAGATTCGCCCGCGTGACCATGGCGTACGCCGTCCCCCAATAGCCGCCCGTGTTACCCGTGCTGGCGTCCCAGTCCAGGAAATCAGGCCCACTGGTGCCGAGGTTCGGCTCGCGGTTGTCCGCCCGCGTCTGATCGGAGGCGAGCTCGGGCGTGGTCCACTGGGCCTGCCCTTGCATCCCTCGCAACGAGTTGTAGATCGCGATCGTCGCGCTGTTCAGGTCCGCCCCGGTTTTGTAGAAGGTGTCCGTAGTCGTGAACCCCTTGGGATCCTCCGTGAGCAGATCGGTGCAGGCGCACACGACCAGCGCTGCGGCCAGCGCGAAAGCGGAGGAGGCGATCGATAGGGTGCGTCTCATGGTAGTCTCCTCCTCGCTCAGAAGGTGACGCTGACGCCGAAGTTCCATACCCGCGAATGCGGGTAGGCGCCGATGTCGATCCCGCCGAAGCGCGGGTCGCCGCCCATGCTGTTGACGTCCGGGTCGAACCCGCTGTAGTGGGTGAACGTCACCAGGTTCTGGCCGGTGAGAAACAGCCGTGTCGTTTCGGCGCCCGGGATCAGCCGCGGAGGGAGCTCGTAGCCGAGTGTGAGCGTCTGCAGCCGCAGGTACGACCCGTCCTCCACCAGCGGGCTGTAGAGGCGCCGCGGGCGCGCGGCATTGGCCCGCGGGACGTCGGTGTCGGTGTGCGTCGGTGTCCAGCGGTCGAGCACGATGGCTCGCTCGTTCGCCTGTCCGATGGCGAGCCCGCCGTAGGCGTTGCCGGCGTTGATGATGTTGTTGCCATAGTTGAAGCTCAGGAACAGGTCCAGCGAAAACCGCCCGTACGTCAGCGTGTTGCTCAAGCCGCCGTAGAACTTAGGATCGCCGTGTCCGAGGATGACGCGGTCCGCCGCGGTGATCGTGCTGTCGCCGTTCATGTCGGCGATCTTGTACTCGCCCGGAGTGCAGTCCTTCGGGTTCTTCAGGTAGCACTGGTCGCCCTGCTGCCACAGGCCGTTGACCTGGTAGCCGTAGATCGAGCCGAGCGGCTCGCCCACCCGGATGATGTAGGTCTCGGCGGGGCTGAAGAAGTTGCCGGTGCGCGGCGCCAGCAGAATCTCGGTCTGGCCGCCCAGGTCGAGCACCTTGTTGCGGTTGGCGGCGATGTTCAGCGTGCTGCGCCAGGTCATGTCGCCACGTTGCACGTTGACGGTGCTGAGCGACAACTCCACCCCGCGGTTCTGCAGCGAGCCGATGTTGCGAAGCTGGCTCGAGAAGCCGGTGGTGGACGGGACAGGGACCGAGAGCAGCAGGTCCGTCGTCTTGGCATGGTAGGCGTCGAGCGACAGCGTGACGCGGTTGTTCAGGAGGCTCGCGTCGACCCCGACATTGAGCTCGCTCTTCTCCTCCCACTTCAGGTCGGGATTGGGCATGCCGCCACCCGGAGCCAGCGCCGGGATCTCGGTTGCACCAGACGAGTACCAGGCAACCCCCAGCCGCGACAGCGACTGGTACGGGGCGACAGCCTGGTTGCCCACCTTGCCATAGCTCAAGCGCAGCTTCAGGTCGTTGAACAGCGACTGGCTCTGCATGAAGCCCTCGTTTCCGATGCGCCACGCGAAGGCGCCCGAGGGAAAGAACGCCCACTTGTGGTTCGCGCCGAAGACGCTCGAGCCATCGCGCCGCCCCGTGAGCGTGAAGATGTACTTGTCGGCGATGACGTAATTGGCGCGGCCGAGGTAGGAGAGGATCGCGGCCTCGATGACGCCGCTGCCCGCGGGCGAAAGCTGCGAGCCGGAGCCGAGACTGTAGACGGTCGTCACGTCCGTCGGGAAGTTCGCCGCGTTGCCCTGCACGGCCTCACTGTCCGTGGTCTGTACGGAAAAACCGGCGAGCGCGTCCAGGCTGCCCGGACCGACGGTCCCGTGGAAGGTCACGTTGTTCTCGTTGGTCAGCACCCGACCTTGGCTCGAATAGATCCACCCGCTCCCGCCCGCCCCGCCGTCGAGGATGGTGCGGGGAGCGAAGAAGTGGATGCCGTTGAACTGGAAGCTCCCGCCGAACGTGCTCTTCACCCGCAGCGCCGGTGTCATGTCGAATTCCCCGAAGATGCTGCCGAGCATCCGTGACGTCGTGTTGAGGTCAGTCTCCTCGGTAGCTCGCGCAATCGGGTTCGGGACCGGCTCAGTGGACGGCGAGGTCTTGATCCAGTTGCCCGCCGTGTCCCGGGGGGCCGCGTAGGGGGCGAACTGCATGGCGGCCTGGATGCCGTTCGCGCTGTTGCCGACCGCGGCGTTCTCCACGCCGGGGGCGTTGCGGGCGACGCGCGTCATGCTCAGGCTCGTGCCCCAGCGGAACCGCGGGCTCACGTCCCCGTCGAGGTTGAGCCGGAGGCCGTAGCGGTTGAAGTCGGAGCCGAGCTCGATCCCCTCCTGCCGCGTGAAGTTGCCGCTCAGCAGGTACCGCAGGCGTTGCTCTCCGCCCGAAAGACTGATGGTCTGGTTGGCCTGCAACCCCGAGCGCAGCATCATCGCCGGGTAGTCGTAGGTTTGCGCCGCGGCGATCTGCGCATCGCTGTACAGCTTGGAAAGGTTGGCGTTGGCTCTCGCGTCGTTCGACAACAGCATGAACTGCTGCGCGTCGAGCACCGGGATCGTCTTCGCGATCGTCTGAGTGCCGGCGCTCGATTCAAGCGTCACCCGGCTCTTGCCGGCCTGGCCTCGCCGGGTCGTGATCAGCACGACGCCGTTGGCGCCGCGCGCGCCGTAGATCGCCGTCGCGGACGCGTCTTTCAGCACGTCGATCGACTGGATCTCGCTGGGGTCGACGGACATCAGCGGGTTGCTCTTCGGATCGGTCGAGTTTGAGCCCTGCTCGGCTGGGAGGCCGTCGATGACGTAGAGCGGCTCGCTGTTCGCGTTGATCGAGCCGTTGCCGCGGATCCGCACGCGCGCGCCGACGCCCGGCATGCCCGAATTGTCGATCACGTGCACGCCCGCCGCCTTCCCCTGCAGGCCGCTCGAGAGCGTCACCGTCGGTGCGGCCTTGGTCGCGAACTCCTCCGCCGACACCGACGACACGGCGCCCGTCAGATCACTTTTTCGAACGTTGGCGTAGCCGACCGCCACCACTGGGTTGAGCTCGATGGCGCTGCCGCGGAGTCCGAAGTCCGCGACGGTTTCCTGGCCATCCTGCACGACGACGCTCGTGTCCCCCGGAGCGTAGCCCAGCAGCCGGGCACGCAACCGGTAGGTCCCCGGCGGCACGCCGTTAATGGCATAGCGGCCGTCGGCTTGCGTCCCGCCGCTGAAGCGCGTGCCGACCACCGTGACGGCGACCGACGCGAGCGGGGCACCACTACCCGCGTCTCTGACCGTTCCGATCACGGAGCCGGTCTGGCGTGCACTCCGGCTCGCCGCGTCCGAGTCTGTGACGAGCAAGATCTGACCGGTGCGGTCCAGCGTCGGCGCCACGCCGGTGCCCTGCAGCAGCGTGTCCAGCGCTGTTCCCACGCTCACCGCTCCGAGCTGGAGGGAGACCCGCCGGTTGAGTGGCACGACCCGCCGCGAATAGGCGATGCGCACGCCGGTCTGTCGCGCGACGGCGTCGAGCGCGGCTTTCAGGGGCACGCGATCGAGCGCCAGACTCACTGTGCGGTCCAACGGCGAGAATGGATCGGCATCCTGCAAGACGACCGGCCGCACGCTGGCTCGGGCGACGCACACCCGCGCGGGTGTGCCAGTCACGACGAGCAGACCCGCAACCGTGATCAGAAACCGCATAACCAGCCTCCCTCCTCTACTGGCGCGAATGAACGGGAACGAGCCGGACCACGCGGTCGGCCCGGGTGAATCGCACGCCCAGCACTCTCGCCAAGGCCGTAACCGCCTCATCGGCCGATTCCGTCGTGAACGAGATCGTCAGCCGCTCCTGCCGCAACGACGGATCCGCAATCTGGATGTCGAGGTCGTACCAGCGTTCCAGCTGTGCGAGGACGCTCGAGAGCGGCGCATCGTCGAACCGCAGCGTCCCGCGCGTCCAGGCGAGGTAGTGCTCCAGCGAAACGCGGGTAGTGACGGTCGCGCTGCCGCTGGAAGCGATCACGCCGCGCTCACGCGGCCGCAGCATCAGCACCGAATCGGCCGCCTCGGTGCCCCGCAGCGCCACCCGGCCGGTGGCCACGACGACCTGCAGGGACTGCTCATCACGGTAGGCGCGAACGTCGAACTCGGTGCCAAGATCCTCGGTCGTACCATGTTCAGTGCGAACGAGAAAAGGGCGCGCCGGATCGTGCCGCACGGCGAAGTACGCTTCGCCTTCGAGCTCCACGGCGCGCACCACCACGCCGTAGTCGCGCGGTACCAGGAGTCGCGTGCCGACGCTGAGCAACACGCGGGAGCCGTCGGGAAACGTGAGCGCCGCCCGCTGCCCGGGCGCCGTCGCATACTCGCGCGGCGCTGCAGGCGGCGAACGGTGCGACCAGAAGGCGGCGCCGGCGATCACGAGCAGGACCGCCGCCGCGATCCGCGCGGGCCACACCGTCACCGTCCCCCAGCGACGTGGCCGGGGCGGAGCGGTCGCCCGTGAGTGCAGCTGGAGCGTAGGCGTCCCCGGCGGCGGGGCACCGCGGCGTGCCCTCAGCAGCCGGCCGCGGGCGGCTCCGACGTCCCACGGCCGCGTGAGGTCACCCGTGAGCCGCCAGACAGCGCGGAGCTCGTCCAGCAACTCCCCCCGTGCGGAGTCGGCCGCGATCCACGCCTGGATCGCCGCGGCCTCCGCGGGCGAGCACTCGCCCTCAACGAATCGCAGCAAGTCGGATGCTTCGATCATGACACTTGGCCCCACTCAGAGAACCCCTGAATGGGCGACGAGTATGAAGCCCCTGTGGGGGCGGGCCGCTAGAGCAGGCGGTAGGTGTTGCGGCTCGCGGGAGCGACGGGAGGGGCGAGGTGCGGCGCCAACTGTTCTTTCAGCCGCACCGTCGCCCGCCACATCTGGGACTTGACGGTCCCGAGCGACACGCCGAGCCGCAGCGCGATCTCCCGGTAGCCGAGCTGGTCGCGGCGGCGGAGCACGAAGATCTCGCGACAGCGCTGCGGCAGGTCTGCGATCGCGCGCCGGACGGCAGCGTCCAGCTCGCGGCGCAGGCAGAGATCCTCGGGGGTGTCCGAGACCGGCGCCTCCTCGTGGCTGGCGCGATCGATCCAGGCCTGGGCCACGCGCCGGTGGCGCAAGTACTTGAGCGCCCAGTTCCGTGCCGCAACGTACAGGTAGGGCCGGTTCAGGCGGACCGAGTCGCGCGGGCCCCGCGCATCCCACAGGTGCAGAAAGAGGTCGTGCACGATGTCCCGCGCGGCTTCCGCTGACCCGACGAGGCGGAGGACATACTCGCACAGGTCGACGTAGTGCGTCTCGAACGCCGCCTGCCACGCGTCGTCGGCTCGCGCCGCGCGCGACCGAGGTGCGGGGTTCGACAGAGCGGGACGGAAACTGGGCTCCGACATGCGTCGAAGACTTGCCTCAAGTTCGAGGCCACATCCATCGAGTTTGCTTGGGGTGGGGTAGGTTCGCCCCGATGGGACAACGAATTAGCTCTTCGGAGTGGCCAAGTAGCGCAACGGGCGCACTGGAGACCCCGTTGCGCCGACGCCACAGGACGCCGGACCGGGCTCTGGCGGTCGCCGCCTACAAGATCGACAACGTGGCCGTGCCCGACACGCCGCCGGTCGTTGCCGTGATAACGGCGGTCCCAATCGCGAGCGCCGTGGCCAGCCCCTTCGGATCCACGCTGGCGATGAGGGGCTGCGAAGAGGCCCACGTGAAGGTCTGTCCCGGCACCGGGTTCCCGTTTGCGTCCTGTGCGACGGCCGTGAACTGCTGCGTGAGCCCGAGGCCGGCGAGCGTCGCGGTCGCCGGGCTCACGACCACCGAACCCACCGCCTGCGCGACCGACAGCACGGCCGTCCCCGACACACCGGCCGTCGTCGCAATGATCGTCGCCACACCGTTCGCAAGCGCCGTGGCGAGCCCAGTCACCGGGTCGATGGCCACTACCCCCGCGGGAGACGCCGACCAGGTGAACGTCTGTCCCGGAACCACGTTCCCGTTGGCGTCCTGCGCCACTGCACTGAACTGCTGTGTGAGCCCGAGGGCGTCGAGCGTCGCGCTCGCCGGGGTCACTACGACGGATTTGACGATCTGCGCCACCGACAGGGTGGCGGTGCCTGACACCCCACCGGTCGTCGCTGTGATCGTCGTGACGCCGTTCGCAAGCGCGGTGGCGAGCCCCGTCACCGGATCGATCGTGGCCACGCCCGCAGGCGAGGCCGACCACGTGAAGCTCCGGCCGAGGATCACGTTGCCGCTAGCGTCCTGCGCGATCGCGTTGAACTGTTGCGCCAGCCCCAGGGCGTCGAGCGTGGCGGACGCCGGTGTCACCGCCACCGACGTGACGACCTGTGCCACCGAGAGCGTGGCGGTCCCCGCCACGCCGGCCGTGGTCGCCGTGATCGTGACAGAGCCGGGCGTGAGGCCGGTGGCGAGCCCGGTCGCATCCACCGTGGCGATCGCGGGGTCCGACGAGCTCCACGTGAAAGTCTGGCCCGCGACCGGGCGCCCGTTGCCATCGAGCGCGACCGCGCTGTACTGCTGCTGCAGCAGATTAGCGGTCGCGAGCGCCGCCGACGCCGGGCTCACCACCACCGACCGAACTATCTGCGCGACCGCGAGAGTCGCGGTGCCGGAGACCCCGGCGGCTGCGGCCGTGATCGTGGCGGTGCCGTTCGCGACCGCCGTGACGACGCCGCTCGGGTCCACGAGGGCGACGATCGGGTTGTCGGACGTCCACGTGAACGCTTGCCCGGAGATGACATTGCCGTTGGCGTCCCGTGCCGCGGCGGAGAAGCGCTGCGTGAGCCCCAGCGCATCGAGCGCCGCCGAGGCCGGAGTGACCACCACCTGCGCGACGGCGCCGGCCAATACCGCGAGCGTCGGCAGAGGCGACGTCACGGGGCTGCCGTCGATCGTCGCGCCGATCGTCAGGGCAGTTCCAGCGAGCACACCTGTGAACGGCGCCGTGTACGTGCCGTCGCCGTGATCGGTCGTCGGGCCGACCACGCCGGTGCTCGTGCCGCCCGTCACGGTGAACGCGACGGCGCGACCGCCAGCCGTGAGGCTGTTCCCGAAGGCATCCTTGGCTCGCAGGGTGAGCGTAGCGATGGCCCCCGACAAGACGCTCGCGGCGGACGCCGTCACGATGGATGTGACGGTGGAGACGGCTCCCGCCAGCGCGGTGGCGCTGACGCTCGTGGCGGGCAGCGCGAACGCACTCGCCTCGAAGCTCTGGGACCCCGCGATCGTACCGAGCGTCCCGACCGTGGCGGCGTAGCCACCCGTGTCCGACACGACCAGCGAGTCGGCGACGGCGGCCCCGCCGCTGCCAAGGGCGCGGAACCGCACCGGGATGCCCTTCACGCCCAGCCCGTCGGCGGCCGTCACGCGCACCCGGAACGGCAGCGGCAACGCGACTCCGACGACCCCGCTCTGTCCGGCCCCGCTCACGACGCTCAGCAGGGTGGGGACGGGGATGACCGTCACCGGGGTCGAGTCCGCGGCGCCGCTCGGCGCGCGAGCCCGCAGCGTGAGCGCCGCCCGAGCGCTCGGCGCGCGGGCGAGCCCGGTGGCGTTCACACGCAGGCCGGTCGTGTCGCTGCTGCTCCACGCCACGTAGAAGAGCGCCACCGGCGCGCCGCTCGCGTCGCGTGCGCTCACGCGAAAGCGGAACGAGTCCCCAAAGGTGAGCACGGTATCGCGCGGGGTGAGGGTCAGGGCGGCGACGGTACTGCCGGGCCCCGTGTACGTCACCGGGATCTGCTGCGGCGCGCCCGGTCGCCCGGCCCGCACCTCCAGGGCTCGCGTGCCCGAGAACAGGGCGAAACCGCCGCCCCGCAGCTCCAGATGCACGGTGAGGGTTTCCACAGCCGCCCGGAGCACCACGTCGGTCGCCAGGCGGATCTGGGACGAGTCTGGATCGAAGAAGACGGTGAGCGCGCGCAGCGTGTCCGCCGGGCGCCGGATCACGACCAGACGGATGGTGTCGGCTGTCAACCCGAAGGCGGCGAGATCGACCGTGGAGCTGACCACGGGCTGGATGGCGAGGTACGCCGCTCCCCCCCGTCCTGGGCCCACCGGGTCGTCCCGGCAGGTGGCGACCAGCAGGGGGAGAGCAGCCCCGAACAGCGCGAGCCGGGGCAGAAGCCGACGCATGGCCGCGAAAATGCTCCCGTCAGAAGATCTTGTCTTGAATCACGATCCGCGCCCGCAGCGCTGTGAGCTTCGCCGTTCCCCGTATCGTGCCCGTCGCCGACGCCCTGATGCCCACGTACACCGTGGATGCGAGGAACAACGGCTTCAGAGCATCCGGGAGGTTCGGGATGGTGAACGGGCTGGTGGTCGTCGCGCTGGGAGTCACCGCTCCAGTGACGCTGAAGGCGGGCGTCCCGCTATATACCGAGCTCTTGACCGAGTCGAAATACACCTGGAAGGCCACGTTGCCCGTGCCCGTGGCGTTTACGAAATCGACCGTACCGGTGAGGCGGACCGTGTCCACGATCGACGACGTGCCGATGCCGAGAGAGTTGACTGTCTGCACCGGGATGGTGTCCGGCACGCCGGGGGGCAGCGGCCCGATATACGGCAACGTATCCGCAGCCGTGGCGTGGAGGAAGCTGAAGACATCGATGTCGAAAATCGCACGCCCCTGCCCGCATCCCCCCAGCAGCGCGGTGAGCGCCAGCACCCAGAGCCACTTCGCGCGCATCCTGCCTCCTAATAGATCGAGAGCGACGTCGCCATCGTGATGCCGCGCTCGTTCGAGAGCGAGTTGGTGTGCGTCCAGAATCCCAGGTCTAGGCCGAGCGCGCCAAGTCGCAGGCCGCCACCCCACCCGAACTCGATCCGCTTCCGCTGGTCGCGTGCCACTCCACCGCGCAGCGCGACGACACCGACTCGCTGCTCACCCCCCACGTGCACGACGCTGCCGCGTCCGGTGTTCAGGACATCGGCCCCGAGCGTCGTGTTGCCGACCGCGTACGCCAGGTTGGCGATGTAGGACACAGGCAGCTTGGTCTTCGTCTCCACGTGGTTGGCTATGAGCGTCGAATAGCTCGTGATCTGGGTCGAACCCGGCGGCCGGCGGTAGAACGCGCTGTCCTGACGCGTGTCGGGCCACGTGATGGTCGCGCCGATGTCGTTGACGCCGAGGCCCAGCTCGATCGGTCCGGCGATCCAGGCGACGCCGACGTCGGCACCGATGCCGTGGCCGAGGGTGTTCCCCGGCTTGGAGTACTGGGTGAACGTCCGCCCGTCGGGCGTGACCGGGTTCGCGCCGGCGAAGATCGTCGCTCCGGTGATGAAGCCGGCGTCGCCGTCGGTCCGCGCGTATCCGACGCCGACGTAGTAGTGGAGGGCGGCGCCGACATAGAGCCCGGTCGATGTGTCGCCCGCGAGGCGCCCGGCGTAGTTGATGGACGGGGCGAAGCCTCCTTCCACCAAACCGTGGACGAGAGCGCTGTAGCGGGTGTTGTGGCGCGCGGGCTGCGAGTCGCGCAGGAAGCCGAGCAGCGTGTCACCGAGTTGGAATTCCGCGTCGTCGTGCAGCCACCCCGTCACGCCCACGTTGACGCCCTTCACGCCGAACCCCAAGTCGAGCGGGCGGCTCGAGCCGCTGATGCCGAACTGGTCTTCCGGGACCAGCTTCGCAGCCTCGCCAAGGTTCACCAGCAGGGAGTCCCTCCCGATGGTGAAGGCCACGTCGTTGGTCGGCGTCGGCGCCTTTTTCACTTCGTAATACAGCGGCAGGTTGAGGATCGTGTTCACCACGAGGATCGGGTTGAACCCGGTAGAGTGCGGGTCGAAGGCCGGGTCGTTCGAGATGTGCGGGTGGTCGTGGAGGAACTGGATGAGCCCGAGCGGTATCGGGATCGTCAGTTTGGGCTGCCCCCGCACGGTCGTGCGCTTGGACACAGCGCGGTAGGCGGCGTTGTAGCGGACGAGACTCCCCGACCGGCCGAGGCTCAGACCGCCCATCCCGATGCGGCGGGCGTCGGTGAGCGGTCCCTGCGCGCCGGCCGCAGTGGCGCAGCCGACGCAGAGTGCCACCAGTCCCGCGCCCACGAAGAATGTCCGCACAATGCTCCCCGCGAATGGGTGCCGCTGACAAGGGTAACAATGTTCGTCAAATCCGCCATGCGCGGGCGTGAGCCCGGTCACCAAGCTAGGCGGCCTGGAAGGTGATCGTGACGGTGGTGCCGCGCCCCGCGGCGCTGTCGAGGGTGATGGTCCCTCCCCAGCTCTCGGCGAGGCGCTTCGCGATCGCCAGGCCGAGCCCCGCTCCGCTCGACGTGGTCGAAAACGCGGGCTCGAAAACGCGCGCGAGCGCCTCGGCTGGAATACCGCGGCCGTCGTCCTCGACGGCCAGCCGTTGGCCGCCCTGGGACAGGCGCACGGTGACGCGGCGCGCGCCGGCATTGCGCGCGTTCTCGAGTAGGTTGACGAGCACCTCCTTCACTTCGTCTTTGCGCGCCAGGGCCGGCGCGCCTGCGTCACCCGCGACCTCGAAGCGGGTCGGCGCCTCGGCGCCGCCCAGCGCGTACAGCTGCACGACCTCGCGCGCGGCGGCGTGCAAGTCCACCGGCTCGAGCGCGAGCTGTTCCGCCGGCGGCGAGGCAAACCGCGCGAACGCCCGCGCGATCGCGTCGAGCCGGTCGATCTCGGCGAGGATCCGCGCGGCCGTCTCCGCCAGCATGGCGTCGAAGTCGCGGGCGCGCCCGGCGGTGCGGGCGCGCTGCAGGTGCTGGATGCCGAGACGAATCGGCGTCAGCGGGTTCTTGATCTCGTGCGCCACCTGGCGCGCCATCTCCCCCCAAGCCAAGACGCGCGCCGCGCGCGTGAACGTGGTGGCGTCGTCGAGCGCGACGACGCAGCCGTCGCGCGTGGGTCCGAGCGGCGCGATCTGCACGCGGATCTGCCGGCCTCCCAGCTCAAACTCGCGC
>DASPXE010000013.1:0-1706 GCA_035637455.1 Gemmatimonadales bacterium | reverse complement strand
TCGCCCTACCGAGCGACGAATCAGTCAACCGGCGGCGGCGGGATGAAGAACGGAGGGAGCAATCCCCCGGCTCCGGGTAACCGATGTGTAGGGGCCCCCGGGCGGCCTATCGTGCCGTCCCGGGGGCTTCTTGTTTTATTTTGCCCCATGCTCACTCTCCCCCTCGCCGCCGCCGCGCTCGGCGCTTGGGCCTACGGCACCTACGAGCCCAACAGCCCGCTGTTCGGCCGCGCCATCGGACGGGGGTCGCGTGCCGGGCGGGTCGCGTACCTGACGTTCGACGACGGCCCGAACCCGGGCGCCACAGAGCCGATCCTCCACACGCTCGAGACCGAGGGGGTCCCGGCAGCGTTCTTCATGGTGGGCGAGCACGTGCGGCGCTTCCCGGCCATCGCCCAGCGCGTCGCTGCAGCGGGCCACGAGGTCGGCAATCACACCCTACGGCATCGCAAGCTCCACCTGCGCGGCCCGCGCGCTATCCGCGCAGAGCTCGAGTCCACGCACGAGATCATCGCCGACGCGACGGGGCGTGCCCCGCGTACGTTCCGAGCCCCCCACGGGTATCGCAACCCGTTCGTCACCGCCGCCACGCGGCGGTTGGGCTACATCGTGTTCGGATGGACGTTCGGCGTGTGGGACTCGGATGCCCGTGTACCGGCCGAGGAGATCCGCCGGCGGGTGGGTCGCAAGCTGCGGCCCGGGGCGATCATCCTGCTGCACGACGGCGACGGGTACGACGCCGCTGGCGACCGCCGCCGCACCGCGGCCGCGCTCCCGGGCATCATCGCGGACGCGCGCGCCGCGGGTTATGTCTTCCGCCCGCTCGGGGACCTCGTCAGGTGAACGCGCGCCGGTGGCGGTGGGTGTGGTGGCTGGTGGGGCTCGGCGGCGCCGGGCTTGCCCTCAAGTTCTTCGTCGGGTTCCCGTGGCGTGTCACCTTCGCCGCCCTGCTCGACGCCTCCCCGTGGCTGCTCGCGGTCGCTTTCGTCGTGAACCTCTCCTCGCTCGTCGCCAAGGGCTGGGCATGGCACTTGATTCTCAAGCCGGTCGCACCGCACAGCTGGCGTGCCGCGCAAGAGGCAAATCTCGTGGGCGCCGCAGTGAACGACCTCTCGGTGGCGGTCGCGGGCGAAGTGGCGCGCGTTCACCTCATCGCGCGGCAGTCCGGCGTGCCGGTCGGCGCGGCGGTCTCGTCCGTCGTGTGGACCCGAGTGGCCGAGGCGCTCGCGCTGGCGGTGTTCCTCGTCATGGCGCCGAGCGTGCTCCAGCTCGAGCCGTGGCTGCGCGCGCTGCAGGTCGGCGTGGGGCTCGGGCTGGTGGTGGTCCTGCTGCTCGCGTGGGCGCGCGGCTGGGCGTGGCTCGTCGCGCAGCTGCCCGCCGCGCTGCGTGCTCGGCTGGCCCTGCTCGGCGGCATGGGCTCGGGCGGGCGGCTGCTGGTGCCGACGCTGCTCGGGCTATGGAACTGGGCCACGCAGTGGGCGACCTATCACCTGGTGCTGCAAGCGACGCACGTCCCGGTCAGCCTCGCGGCCTCCTTCACCGCGCTGGTCGCCGCGAACCTGGGAGGCCTGCTCCGGCCCACGCCGGCCAACGTCGGAGTGGTCCAGGCGGCGCTGGTCGTCGGCCTGCTGCCCTTCGGCGTGTCGCCCGAGCGGGCGGTCGCGGCCGGCCTCGCGCTGCAGGGACTCCAGGTACTGCCGGTCCTC
>DASPXE010000012.1:0-9681 GCA_035637455.1 Gemmatimonadales bacterium | reverse complement strand
CGCGTAGCGCTGATGTTCTGGAAGTAGCCGCCGGTGACGGTCGAGGCGATGAAGAAGATGTCGTCTCGCACGTCGGTGCGGTACACGTTGGCGCTCGCGTCGACGTGCGCTCGCGCCGTCCCGCGGAAATGCCAGCCCACTTCGTAGGTCGTGGCCACCACCGGCCGGAGCGGCGGATCCGCCCCGAGCGCGAACGGCAGCGGGCAGGCGGCCGCCGGGTCGCCACAGCCGATCTCGACGACCGCTGGCGCGCGGAAGCCGCGCGACACCGCGGCGAACAGCTCGTGGCCGCCGAACCCCGACCAGGTGAGCCCCGCCCGCGGGGAGAGCCGTCGGTAGACGTTGAGGCCGCTTTGGCCGGGATCCACCAGATCCTCGAACGGCAACCGGATCCAGTCGTAGCGGGCTGCGAGGGTAGCGGTGAGCGAGCGCCCGAGGTCCAGGTTCGTGCCCGCGAACGCGCCGGCGTCCACCTGGTTCGTGCGCACCGATTCGGTAAGGGAATCCGGACGCCCGCCTCCCGGAACGGCGAAGATGCGCACGCCGGTGTGCTGGTAGTCGGCGTCCGCCCCCGCGAGCCAGCGCAGCTCCCGGCCGCCCGCGCGCAACTCCCCCGACAGCTGGGCGGCGGTCCCGCCGATCCGTGTGCCCGTGAGCTGGCGGGAGTCTTGCCCCACGAAGTTGACGTTGAACTGCTCGCCGTTGAGCGAGCGCCCGAAGGCGTTGATCGCGAACTGGGTTTGGCCGACGAGCCGCTGCGCGTTGAGGACGACGAGGTGGGCCCGGGGCGACCAATAGTCGCCGCGCGTGAAATTCACCTGCGGGCTCGCCGCCGCGACGCTCTCGGGGAGGCTCCCGGCCTGGAAGATCCGGTTGTCGGCACCGGAGTAGCTGAGCGTGGCATCCCACGTCCCGTTCAGGAGCCCCACCTTGCCGAACAGCGTGGCGATCCGGCTCTGCGTGTCGTCGCGCCACCCGTCCTCCCGCTCGTAGCGCGCACCGAGGTAATAGTCCCACACTCCGTGCCGCGCGCCCGCGTGAGCCTTCAGCTCGTAGCGACCGTAGCTCCCCGCCGAGACCTCGACCTCGCGCGCCGGCGGATTCGACCCCCGGCGCGTCACGAGGTTCACCGCGGCGCCAAGCGCGTTCCGCCCAAGCAGCACCGAGGGCCCGTACACCACCTCCACTCGCTCCACATCCTCGAGTGGGAGCAGGTCGAAGTTGACCTCGTGCGCGTCGGGCTCGTTGGCGCGCACGCCATCCACGTACACGGTGACGCCCTGCGGCAAACCGATCACCGGCGACACCTGGAACCCGCGGAGCGAGACGTCGAGCTGCCCGGTGGCGCCGAGCTCGTCAGCCGTAGTGACGCCGGGCAGCTGCTCGAGCGCGTCCGCCAGCGAGCGCACGCCGCGCGCATCCAGATCCGCCGCGCCGAGTGTGGCGGTGCGGCCCGCGAGCCCCCGTGCCAGCTCGCGCACGGTAGGGAGCCGGACGCCGGTCACGACGACGGGAGGGAGCGTGTCTCTGGGAACGGAGTCGGGCTGCTGGGCGCGGGCCGGCAGCGGAAGCAGCGCCAGCGTCACAGCGCCAGCAAGCAAGTGCGGAGTGCGGAATGCGGAATGCGGAATGTCAGGGGAAGCATCGAAGTCCGGGGCCGCGCTTCGACACCGGTCCTTCAACTCCGCACTCCGCATTCCACACTCCGCATTTCAATTGAACGCATTCACCCCTGTAATCTCCTGCCCCAAGATGAGCGTATGGATATCGTGCGTCCCCTCGTACGTGTACACCGACTCGAGATTCGCGAGGTGGCGCATCGCCTGGTATTCGGCGAGGATGCCGTTGGCGCCGAGCAGCCGCCGGGCCTCGCGGGCGATGTCGGTCGCCATGCTCACGTTGTTGCGCTTGGCGAGCGAGACCTGCTGCGGCGTCACCTTCCCCTGGTCCTTGAGACGTCCGAGCTGGAGGCAGAGCAGCTGCGCCTTGGTGATCTCGGTGAGCATCTCGGCGAGCCGTGCCTGCTGGAGCTGAAAGCCGCCGATCGGCTTCCCGAACATGACGCGGGTCTTGGCGTAGCTCACGGCTTCATCGTAGCACGCCATGGCGGCGCCCACCGCGCCCCACGCGATGCCGTAGCGGGCCTGGGTGAGGCACAGGAGCGGCGACTTGAGCCCGCCCGACTTCGGGAGC
The DNA here is from genome assembly GCA_035637455.1 of Gemmatimonadales bacterium. Taxonomy (GTDB): domain Bacteria; phylum Gemmatimonadota; class Gemmatimonadetes; order Gemmatimonadales; family GWC2-71-9; genus 20CM-4-69-16. Next base: position 7,488 of record DASPXE010000012.1, on the reverse strand, counting down.
AGCGCGTCCTTCGCCACGCACACATCCTGTAAGACCAGCTCGCTCGTGTCGCTGGCGCGCAAGGAGAGCTTGCCTTTTTGGTCCTTTGCCGAGAAGCCCTTCGTATCGGTGGGGACGATGAAGCCGCGGATCGACTCCACGTCGTCGGGCTGGCCGGTCTTCGCCCAGATGATCGCCGCCTGCGCGGTCGAGCCGTTGGTGATCCACATCTTGGCGCCGTTCAGGATCCAGCCGCCCTTCGTCTCCCGGGCGACCGTGATCATCGCGGCGGGGTTCGACCCGTAATCGGGCTCCGTCAGCCCGAAGCAGCCGATCACCTCGCCCGACGCCATCTTCGGGAGCCAGTGCCGCTTCTGTTCGTCGCTCCCGAACGCGTGGATCGGGTACATCACGAGTGCCCCCTGCACCGAGGCGAACGACCGGACCCCCGAGTCGCCGCGCTCCAGCTCTTGCATGATGAGCCCGTAGGCGACGTTGTTGAGCCCGGCGCAGCCGTACTCCTCGGGGAGGTTGGCGCCGAACAGGCCGAGCTCGGCCATCTGCGGCACCAGGTGTCTGGGGAACTTCCCCGCGACGTAGTGCTCAGCGATGACGGGCATGAGGTTGTCGTCCACCCAGCCGCGCACCGTGTCCCGTACGGCACGCTCTTCCTCGGACAACAACCCGTCGACGTCGTAGAAGTCGACGCCCTGGAATTTCGGTGCCATGGGAACCCTCAAGGCGATGTGGGAAGCCCCGGGGCGCCGCCCCGGGGTCAGCCGCCCGCAATCGGTCACAGCGCGGCTGACCCCGGCCCGGTGGCCCGGGGTCCAAAAGCTACCCCGCCTGCCCCACTGGCAGGGAGTCCTTGCTCGGGACCGCCCCCCGACCCGCCCGCGCGAAGGCGAGCGTATCCGACGCCCGAAACCTGCCGCGCTCCGCCTCCCACCGGAAAATCGTGATCTGGACGGCCGACGGCTCGATGGTGACGAAGTTGAAGCTCGACGGACGCCCGCCCCGCGTGCGCGTGGACAGTGTGCCGGCAGTCGAGACGACCACGCGCCCCTGCAGCACGTCCGCGCCCTCCTGATGGTCATGACCGCACAGCACCACATCCGCGCCCGAGTCGACGATGCGGCGCTGCGCCTGGCGCCAGCGGGCGAGCCCCATCCGGTGCGAGATCTCCCCGCGCAGCACGTTGTGGTGCAGCACCAGGACCCGCGCCTGGTCGGGAGGCGCGGCGGCGAAGACTTGCTTCACGCGCAGCAGCTCCCGCTTCGGCAGGTGCCCCTTCACGGCCAGATCCCGCACGCGCAGCGTGAGCGAGCCCCACGCCATTCCGTGCGCTGTCAGCGCGCTCGCCAGCACCGCGCCACGCACGGTGAGGGTCGGTGCCAAGTCCGCGCCGAAGTACCGCGCGTACTTGCGGTACAGCGGGTCCTTGGCCAGCGGGATGAGCGGCCGCGTCCACCACTGCACGTCGTGGTTCCCCGGGATCACATGGACCGGAGCGGTCGCCGCCGCGAGATTCGCGAAGGCGCGCGCCCGCTGCAGCTCGCCGTGACGGGCGCGCTGCGACAGATCCCCAGCGATCACCGTCACATCGGGCCGGAGGTCCGGAATCATCTTCTCGAGCGCTTCGATCTGCCGAATGTCGGCGAGGCCGCCGAAATGCAGATCGGCGAGGTGGAGCAGCTGGACGGTCACGATTCGGCCTGCACGGTATAGCTGAGGGTGGCCGTGCCGGTCGCGGGCACGGGCACGCGGAAGCGGATCTCCGTCGCCGACAGCTTCTCGGCAGGGAGGCTGCTCTCCACGATCTGCCACACCCCGGAGCGGGATTCGCGCACGTCCACCGTGACGGCCTCCGGCTTCGCGTTGGTGATCGTCACCTTGTATGCCGCCGTGATGCGCTGCCGCGCCGGCAGGCCGCGGCGTGGCGGCGGAAGCTGCTCCTGATTGTAATCAGTCTGCACCCGCTCGGCAGTTACGTCGAACGCCTCCCCCGACTGCACCCGCAGGTCGCGCCCCGGCGCGGTGTGGTCGCTCCGCGCCTCACCCACGAGCTGCACCCGGCCGGCCGAGTCGGCCTGATACAGCTGCACCGTCCCGCCGGGGAGGGGCCGATTGCCAAACGCCGTCCCACGGCCGCGTTTGAGGGTGTACCACACCTCGACCGGTACCCGGTTCGGCTCGGCGGGGGACTGCCCGAGGAACCCGCGCCACGGCAGCGCGCCGGGGACGACGAAGTCCTGCGTGTAGCTGACGCCGGCGCGCGGGAACAGCGCGGTCGTCACGGGCACCCCAGGCTCGAAGGAAAGCCTGCCAGGGAGCTGATAGACGTGTGTTTCGCCGACGGCTTGCTCGCTCACGACACGAGCCTCCTCCCGCACGTCGGCAGCGGCTACCCCTCGCGCGACGTAGTCGAACCTCGGCTGCGCTGGGGCCCGCGCCCGGCTGATCGACCCCGCCACGAGCTGCACCTCCGCTGTGTCGGCTCGCAGCGACTGTGACGTGATTGTGGCTGTCCCTGACACCTGACAGGCGGCGCCTGTCAACACGACCTGATACACCGCTTCCCACATCGCGCCCGGAGTCACATAGGCGAGGTCCAGCTTCGGCCGTGGCCGAGTCGCCTCGATCACCACCGCCACCTCCGGCGCCGTGCGGACCAGGTCCGGGGGGAACAACGGCTCGCCGGGCTCGGCGAGCAGGAACCGTCCGTCGGAGAGACGGTACTGGGGCGGAATGACGCGCACGACGGTCGCCCGCACCGTATCACTCCGGCCGTCGGACCGCTGCCGCACGAACGCCAGCGTTTGTCCCAGCGCACGTTGGAGCGCGGCGTTCCGCTCGGTGGCGGTCCGCGCGGTTGCCGACAGCAGCGCGACGCTCGTGTCAGGAGAGAACAACGTCGCGGGATCGAGGTCTTCGAGCTTGAGCGTCAGCGCGTTCCGTCCCTTGTCGAGCGCTTGCGGCAAGGAGCGGCGCACGACGACCCGGCCGTCCGAGTAAATCGAGAGCGAGGTCTGACCCGCGAGCGGCGCCGCGAACAGCAGCAGAAGCGCTGAAAGCGGACGGCTGACGGCTGATGGCTTCATTTCAACCATTCGAGCGCGACTCTCTTGGCGATCCTATAGGTCAGGAGATACCACGCGACCACAGCGACCGCTCCTACCGTGCGCGCGGTCGCCTGCCACGCGGGCGGGACGGAGCGCAGCGTGATCATCACATACCCCGCGAGCAGCAGCGTGGTGACGCCTCCCACGAGACGCCCTATACGTGACGCCTTTCTCGTGACGTCTTGCACACATCGGGGGCAGAAACCCCCCACCGCGATGCCGGCGGTGACTTCCCCGCAGCGGGCGCACGGGTGGCTAGAGCCGCCGGGCCACGGCGCGAGCGAATTCGCTGGTCGAAGCACTGCCCCCCAAGTCCTTCGTCCGGACGTTGTCCTTGACGATGGCGGTTTCGAGCGCCCGGCGCAGCCGGTTGCCCGCCTCGAGCTCGCCGACGTGGTCGAGCATCATCGCTGCTGCGAGCATCTGCGCCGAGGGGTTCGCGATCCCCTGCCCCGCGATGTCGGGCGCGGAGCCGTGCACGGCCTCGAAGATCGCCGCCCCCTCGCCGATATTCGCGCCGGGGGCGAGCCCCAGCCCCCCCACCAGCCCCGACGCCTCGTCGGAGAGGATGTCGCCGAACAGGTTCGTCGTCACGATCACGTCGAACTGCGCCGGGTTGATCACGAGCTGCATGGCGGCGTTGTCCACGATCTTGTCGTCCGAGGCGATCTGCCCCGCGTACTCCTGCGCGATCATCTGCGCCGTCTCGAGGAACAGCCCCGAGGTAGCCTTGAGGATGTTCGCCTTGTGCACCACGGTCACCTTCTTGCGCGCGTGCCGCTTGGCGTACTCGAAGGCGTAACGGACGATGCGCCGGCAGCCGTCCCGCGTCATCACCGACGTCGCCTGGGCGAGCGCCTTGGGGTCGCCCCCGACCTTGAACGTGCGGTCCATGCCGACGTACAACCCCTCGGTGTTCTCGCGCACGATGACGAGGTCGACGTTCTGGTAGCGGCCGCCGGGCACGATCGATTTCACCGGCCGCACGTTGGCGTACAGCTCGAACTCCTGCCGCAGCGCCACGTTGACCGACCGGTAGCCGCCGCCAACCGGCGTCGTGAGCGGGCCCTTGAGCGCCAGCCCGGTGCGCCGGATCGAGTCGAGCGTGGCGTTGGGAAGCGGGGTGCCGGCCTTCTCGATGGCGCTCATCCCGCCGTACTCCTCGTCCCAGACGAACTGCACTCCCAAACCGTCCAGCACCTGCAGCGTTGCTTGCGTGATCTCGGGCCCGATTCCGTCGCCGACGATCAGCGTCGCCTCCCGCGTCACGGCAGCCCCGGCGTGAGGCTCTTCACCGCCCGGGTGAGCGCGGACCAGGGATCGTCGCCCTCCCCGCGCGCCACGGTGCGAAATCCGATCCTCCCCGTCCGGACGTCGACCATGACGATGGACAATTCGGCGGTCGCGGCAGGCGCCCCGGGTGGTAGGGGCACGGCATGCCGTGCCCCTACCATCCCCGGGGCGCCCGACCGCCTGTACACCAACGCCGCCGGCACGAGCGCGTAGCGCCCGCCGTTCCCGCCCAGCGCCACCAGGGTCCGCAGCTCGCCGCGCAGCGGGTCAGGGACGAGCTCCATCCCGGGCGCCCGCAGTACCGCCGTGCCCATCCGGTCGGGATCCGGAGCGATCCCGGGGGCCCGGCGCGCCGCGCGCCGCAGCTCGTCGGGGAGCACCCACGTCACCTCGGGCGTCCGTGCCGCGAGCAGCGTGCCGATCACGCTGTCGGCTCGAGCGAGCGCCGCGCGCCGGTCCGCAAGCAGCGCTTGCCAGTGCAGCGAGTCTTCCGCGGCGAGCAACGCGAGCGGCAGCACACTGACCTGCTGGCCGGCGAGCCCGGCCGTGGGGAGCGGCTTAGTGGGCGCGGGAGTCTCGGCGTGCTGCCGGCCGCCACAGCCCGCGAGCAGCGCGACGGCGACGCCGCACCGCACACTGCGCACTAAGCTTTTGATTTGTAAGGGATTAGTCACGGCGCCCAATATCGTGGGGGCGCGCGGCTTTTTCAAGAAGCGAGCGTCAGCCCGCCGTCCACTACGATCACCTGCCCGGTGATGTGCCGTGCGGCCTCGCTGCACAGGAAGGCGATCACGTGCGCGACGTCTTCCGGCTCAGCCACCCGTCCCAGCACCGACTCGTGCTCCGCGCGCTCCAGCACCTCGCGTGGCAGCTTCGTGAGCAGATCGGTCTTCACGAAGCCGGGGGCCACGGCGTTGACGTTGACGTTGGAGGGACCGAGGTCGACGGCGGCGGATTTGGTGAGCCCGATGAGCGCCGCCTTGCTCGCGGCGTAGTTGGCGATGCCGAAACCGGGTCGGAACGCCTGGTGGCTGGCGACGTTGACGATCTTGCCGTAGCGCTGGGCGCGCATCGGCTGGGCCACCGCCTGGATACAGTTGAACGCGCCGGTGACGTTCACGTCCAACACTTCCTGCCACGCCTCGGGCTCGAGCCGCCAGAGCGCGCCGTCGTGCGTCACCCCGGCGTTGTTGACCAGGTAATGCACGCCGCCCAGCCGCTCGCGCACCACGGTGACGAACTTATCCACTGCCTCGTGGCTGCGGACGTCGCAGCGGGCGCAGTAGACGGGGACGCCGAGGGCCCGGATCGCGGTTTCGGTGAGGAGGGCCTGGGCGGCGACGTCGCGCCCGGGGAGGTCGACGTAATTGATGGCCACCGCCATGCCGCGCTGCGCGAACTCGAGCGCCGTGGCGCGCCCCAAGCCGGTTGCGCCGCCGGTGACGATCGCCACCCGGCCCTGTATGGTCTCGGCCAGGCGTTGCGGGTCGGGACGCACCTCGGTGGCCGGCGCGCCGACCGCAGGCTCCCCCCGGGAAGCGAGCACCCATGACGCTTGAGTGGTCAAGATTTCGAACCTATGTTCGAAATTGAACATCGGCAAGTCAGGGCGTAACTTACGCCCCATGAACCGGCTCGCCGCGCTGCTCGTGTGGGGCGGGATTTCCGCTCTCGGCGCCGCGGCCTTCGGGGTGCTCGCCCTCTCCCGGGGGGAGACTGTCAACGCCGCCTGGCTGCTCACGGCGGCCGTGTGCACCTACGCCGTCGGGTATCGGTTCTACTCCCGGTTCCTCGCCGTCCGCGTGTTCGGACTGGACGACCGCCGCGCCACCCCCGCCGAGCGCTACAACAACGGCCGCGACTTCGTCCCCACCAACAAATGGGTCCTGTACGGGCACCACTTCGCGGCGATCGCCGGGGCCGGCCCGCTCGTGGGACCGGTGCTCGCGGCGCAGTTCGGCTTCCTTCCGGGCACGCTGTGGCTGGTGATCGGTGTGGTGCTGGGCGGCGCCGTCCAGGACTTCACGATCCTGTGCTGCTCGCTGCGGCGCAACGGGAAGTCGCTCGGCCAGATGGCGAAGGAGGAGGTGAACCCCGCGGCCGGCGCGCTGGCGATGCTCGCGGTGCTCTTCATTATGATCATCCTGCTCGCCGTGCTGGCGCTGATCGTGGTGAACGCGCTCAAGGCGTCGCCGTGGGGACTGTTCACCATCGCGTGCACGATTCCCATCGCACTGCTCATGGGATGGTGGATGAAAGTGTGGCGGCCCGGCAAGGTGGGCGAGGCGTCGGTGGCGGGCGGCGCGCTGCTGCTCCTGGCGCTGGTGGGTGGTGGCTACGTGGCGAGCCACCCCGCGCTCGCGACCATTTTCACACACCGCGGCATCGCGCTGACGGGGATGATGGTCGCCTACGGGTTTGTCGCTTCGGTGCTGCCGGTCTGGATGCTGCTCTGCCCGCGCGACTATCTCTCCACATTCCTCAAGATCACCACGATTCTCGCGCTGGCCGTCGCGATCCTGATCATTCTGCCGCCGCTCAAGATGCCGGCGCTCACGCCGTTCGCGACCCTGGGCGAGGGGCCCGTGTTCGCCGGCAAGCTGTTCCCGTTCGCCTTCATCACGATCGCCTGCGGCGCGGTGTCGGGATTCCACGCGCTCGTCGCCTCCGGGACCACGCCGAAGATGATCGCCCGCGAGACCGACGCGCGCTTCATCGGATACGGCGGGATGCTGATGGAGTCGTTCGTGGGCGTGATGGCGATGATCGCGGCGTGCACGCTCGATCCCGGCATCTACTTCGCGATGAACACGACCCCCGCCGCGCTGGCCCAGGCGTCGCAGGTGCTGGGTCAGGCCGGGTTTGTCGTCACGCCGGATGTCATGGGCACGCTCGCCTCGCGCATGGGAGAGACCACGCTCATCGCCCGCTCGGGCGGCGCGCCATCGCTCGCGGTCGGGATGGCCCAGATCTTCGCGAGCGCCACCAGCGTCCTGGGCGGCACGACGCTCACCGCGCTGTGGTACCACTTCGCCATCATGTTCGAGGCCTTGTTCATTCTGACCACGATCGACACCGGCACCCGGGTCGGCCG
>DASPXE010000011.1:0-4378 GCA_035637455.1 Gemmatimonadales bacterium | reverse complement strand
CAAATACTAATTTTCAATTAGTATGATGCTGCTATTTTCTAATCTCTTGCATACATTCTAAATATAATTTGTTTTATTGTAGGGATAAATACTATGATATGAAAAAATATTTAGTATAATTATTAGGCCTACTCAGAGTGATGGCGCTGCACGCGTTTATAATTGCAGTCATATGTTTAACAGGTTGAGGTATGGCGCCAATGGATAGTAGCGAAACTCCACCTCCTTCAGAATATTAACCAATGAGAAGCAACTAAGATTTTGTGCGGTCACACACGGTCGGCCAAAAGTTCTAAGTTTATAATGGTGGAGATGCTATTTTAGTAGTAATTTAATAATAAAATAATTTATTTCTAACATTAATTTAATAAATCCAACCAATAATTAAGGTCAAGGTGAAGCACTGTTCGTGGGGAACATGCAATATATAGCAGGGACTTTCTGGAGCGATGCATCGACCTTTATTCCCTCTCTGAATACTAGTTGGATCTAGGCCATCGAGCTAAATATAGCTGGAGATGTGCCACCGCCTGCCACGCCTAATACGCCCCATCGACTATATGTTTAATGTAAATTTCATCTGTTTGTATGGCATTTTTCCTTCGTAAATGAAAATGTAGAGACAAGGGGAGAGACAAGGGGAAGGCTAAGAGTAGGGACAAGCTTAGGGACAATGTGAGAGACAAGGGAAGGAAAGGGAGTGACAAGGGAGTGACAAGATAGGGACAAGAGAAGGGACAAGGGAATTGACAATAGAAGGAGAAAGTGGAGGAATCCTGGAGTTTTCCTGGACAAGGAAAAGGTCAATGGAGTGACAAGGAGAGGGGCAAGGGAGCGAAAAGGGAGTGACAAGGAAGGGACAAGGAAAGGGACAAGGGAGGGACAAGGGAGTGACAATGTAGTGATAAAGATAGGAACAAGAGAAGGGACAAGAGGATTTACAATAGGAGGAAAAAGGGGAGGAAGGGACAAGGGAAGGGACAATGGAGTGACAAGGGAAGGGACAAGGGAAGGGCCAAGGGAAGGGACAAGAGAAGGGACAAGGCAAGGGACAAGGCAAGGGACAAGGGAAAGGGACAAGGCTGACTGTCAAGTGTACTGACTGTACACTGACTGTACACACTGACTGTACAATGACTGTATACACTGACTGCACATTCAATGTACATTGACTGCACAGACAGACATACAGACATATATACAGACATATAGACAGACAGACACATAGAGAGACATAAGACATAAGACATACAGACGTAATACATACAGAAAATCAGATATGCAGACATACAGACATACACACATGCAGACATACAGACAGGCATAGAGAGAGACATACAGACAGATATACCATCATGCGGACATACATACAGCCAGACACACAGACAGAAATACATAAAGACATGCAGAAATGCAGACATACAGACAGACATACAGACAAACATACAGACATACGGACAGACATAGAAGCAGACATAAAGACATACAGCCAGACATACAGACAAACATACAGACATACATAGAGACATGCAGACATATGGACAGACATACAGACAAACGTAAAGGTATATGGACAGACAGAAGCAGATATACAGACATACAGACAGACATACAGACAAACATACAGACATACAGAGAGACCTTCAGACATACGGACAGATATACAGACCTACAGACATACAGGCATACGGACAGACATACAGCCAGACAATACAGACAGATATACAGATATGCAGTCTGTCTGCATGTCTAGCTGTATGTCTGTCCGTATGCCTGTATGTCTGTCTGTATGTCTGCATGTCTGTATGTTTGGCTGTATGTCTGACCATATGCCTATATGTCTGACTGTCTGTCTGTCTGTCTGTCTTTATGTCTTTATGTCTCTATGTATGTCTGTATGTCTCTCTGTATGTCTGCCTGTATGTCTGCCTGTATGTGTGTATGTCTTTCTGTATGTCTGTCTGTTTGTCTGTATATCTGCTTCTATGTCTGTCTGTGTCTGTATGTATGTCTGTATGTCTCACTCTATGTCCCTGTATGTCTATATGTCTGCCTGTGTGTATGTCTGTATGTCTGGATGTCTGAATGCCTGTATGTCTATATGATTGTATGCCATACAGACTTACACACAGGCAGACATGTAGACATACAGAGAGACATAGAGAGAGATATATGGACATAAGGACAGACATATGGACATATGGACAGACATATACAGACAGACATACAAACATACAGAAAGACATACACACATGGACAGACATGACAGACATACAGAGAGACATACAGAGACATACGGACAGACATACAGAGACATGCAGAGAGACAGAGAGACATACAGACACACAGGCAGACATACAGACAGACATACAGACATATGGACAGACATAGAAGCAGATATACAGACATACAGGCAGACATACAGACAAACATACAGACATACAGACATATGACAGACATAGAAGCAGACATAAAGACATACAGACAGACACACAGACATACATACAGACATACTGCCAGACATACAGACATACAGCCAGACATGCTGACACAGACATACAGACATAGATCCAGACATACAGACATACAGACATATATACAGACATACTGACATACATCCAGACATACTTACAGATATATAGACATACATCCAGATATACAGACATACATCCACCTACATACAGACATACATCCAGACATACATACAGACATACAGACATGCGTACAGACATACATCCAGACATACACACAGACATAGACATACATCCAGACATACATACAGACATACAGACATACATACAGACACACATACAGACATATATACAGACATACAGACACAGATATACATCCAGACATACATCCAGACATACATACAGACATAGACATACATCCAGACATATATACAGACATACAGACATACATACAGACATACATCCAAACATACATACAGACATACATACATACATCCAGACATATATACAGACTTATAGACATGCATGCAGACATACAGACATACATCCAGACATACATACAGACATACATACAGACATAGACATACATCCAGTCATACATGCAGACATACAGACATACATACAGACATACAGACAGACATACATGCATCCAGACATACATATAGACATAGAGACATACATATTTCCTTGTCCCTTCCCTTGTCCCTTCTCTTGTCACTTCCCTTGTTCCTGTCCTTGTCACTGTCCTTGTCCCTGTCTTTGTCCCTGTCCTTGTCCCTTACCTTATCCTTTCCCTTTGTCCCTCTTCTTGTCACTCATTCTCCCTTCCCTTGTACCTTTCCTTGTTCCTGTTCTTGTCCCTTTCCTTGTCCCTTCCCTTGTCCCTGTCCTTCTCCCTATCTTTGCCCCTGTCCTTCTCCCTGTCCTTGTCCCTGCCCTTGTCCCTTCCCTTGTCCATCTTCCTGTCACTCCTCCCTTCCCTTATTCCCGTCCTTGTCCCTGTCCTTGTCCCTTCCCATGTTCCTGTCCTTGTACCTGTCCTTGTCCCTTCCCTGTCCCTTCCCTTGCTCCTGTCCTTGCCCCTGTCCTTGTCCCTTCCCTTAGCGTTTCCCTTGTCCCTCTTCTTGTCACTCCTTCTCCCTTCCTCTGTTCCTGTCCTTGTTCCTGTCCTTGTCCCTTCCCTTGTCCATTCCCTTGTTCCTGTCCTTGTTTCTTCTCTTGTCCCTTCCATTGTTCCTGTCCTTGTCCCTGTCCTTGTCCCTGTTCTTGCCCCATCCCTTATCCATTCCCTTGTCTCTTCTTGTCACTCCTTCTCCCTTCCCTTGTTCCTGTCCTTGTCCCTGTCCTTGTCCCTTCCCTTGTTCCTTCCCTTGCTCCTGTCCTTGTCCCTGTCCTTGTCCCTGTCCTTTTCCTTACCCTTAGCTCTCCCCTTGTCTCTTCCCTTGTCTCTACATGGTCATTTTCGAAGGAAAATGCCCTACAAATGTGTTAAATATATACTAGATAATTATATATTCGATGGAGAGTAGAAGTTGTGGCAGGCGACTTTTGGTGAGTTACACTCTCTCCAGTAGTAGTATACTTCAATGGTCGGGCAATATTGCGCAACAGTAGGAGGCGGAGCTTAAGCGTAGGCGATCGCTACTATCCATTACTTCTTGCCTTACGATACTGGGAAAGAGATAGGGAGATCGACATTGGATGACGCCACATATTTTCTACGTGTGTTTTCCCTTGTTCTCACTTTTTCACATTATCTCCATTCGTCCGTTCATACCGTTTTTACCTTAACAAATATTACTCCATCGCTATCCTCAATGGATAGTAGCGATCGCCTACGCTTAAGCTCCGCCTCCTACTGTTGCGCAATATTGCCCGACCATTGAAGTATACTACTACTGGAGAGA
>DASPXE010000010.1:0-13450 GCA_035637455.1 Gemmatimonadales bacterium | reverse complement strand
CATGACCGAACCGAGATCTCTCCGATGTGTGGCCTAGCGGGACGGTTTCACCCCGAGCGGCTGCCTCCCGACCCGGCCTGGTCCGCCCGGGCCGCCGCTCTGCTCGCGCATCGGGGCCCCGATGGCGATGGGTACTGGACGGACGAGCACTGCGAGCTCGTCCACCGCCGCCTGGCGTTGATCGACCTCTCCCCATCGGGCCACCAGCCGATGGCGAACGAGGACGCCAGCGTGTACGTCGTCTTCAACGGCGAGATCTACAACTACCGGAACCTCACAGCCGAGCTGAAGCACCGCGGCCACCGCTTCCGTGGCACCTCCGACACCGAGGTGTTGGTCCACTTGTACGAGGAATACGGCGAGCAGATGGTCTCGCGTCTACGTGGGATCTTCGCGTTCGCGATCTACGACCGTCGGCAGCGACGTATGTTCCTCGCCCGAGACCGCTTCGGCGTGAAACCGTTGTTCTTCGCGCGGCACGACGGCCAGTGGGCCTTCGCGAGCGAGATGAAGGCGCTCGTCGCGCTGGCGGGATTCCGGCCCGCGATCGACCGCCAGGCCTGCTACGACTTTCTGGGGCTCGGCTACATCCCGGAGCCGGCGACCGGCTTCGCGAACATCGAGGCTCTCCCCAAGGCGAGTTGTCTCACCATCAGCACGCAAGGGCATCACCTGCGTGAGTACGAGCGGATCGAGGCGCGCCCCGATCCCGTCCGCAGCCTGGGGGAAGCCGTCGAGTCGGCCTCGCGCTCGCTGCTCGACGCCGTGGCAGCCCAGTCGGTGGCAGACGTCCCGGTAGCGGCGCTCTTGTCGGGCGGAATCGACTCGTCGCTCGTGGTCGCCGCCCACCGCCGCATCACGGGCCAGCGGACCACCACGTTCAACGTCCATTTCCCCGATCGGGACCACGATGAAACCGTTCCCGCGCTGGCGGTGTCGGGGCACTACGGGACGCAGCATCACACGATCGAGCTGGGCGACCAGGCGCTCACTCCCGAATCGGTCCTGGACCTGCTGCGGCATTTCGACCAGCCGTTCGCGGACACGAGCCTGATCCCGACCTACTGGATCTCTCGCGCCGTGCGCGACCGGGGCATCATCTGCACGCTGTCCGGGGACGGCGGCGATGAGGGGTTCGGGGGCTATCACCGCTTCTGGTACGCCAACCGCCTGATCCACCTCATGCGACTCCCCGACTGGATGTGCGGCGCCGCCCGGACGGCCGGAGACCGCCTCGCCGGATTGACCTCGGACTGGGGCCGTCAGGTGGCAAAGGCCGTGCGGCTGGCCCAGGCCGGGCGCGCCGATTCGGCGGTGCTGCTCGCGGGCCTGTCCAACTACTTGAGCGAGGAGCAGAAGCGCGAGCTCGTGCTCCCGGCGGCCCGGGAGCGCATGGCGCCGGTGTACCGGCACTTCGACGGCTTCGAGCCGCCCGGCGTGTCCGATCTCGAGGAGCTGTCCCGCCGGATGACCCAGAACCTCTTCGCCGTCAGCCTGCCTTCGGACATGCTGCGCAAGGTGGACATGATGAGCATGCGGGCGAGCATCGAGGTGCGCGTGCCCATGCTCGACGAGGGGCTGGTGGCGCTGGGGCTCACGCTGCCGCACCACCTCAAAACGGACGGCCGCCGCGGTAAGGTCGTGCTGCGCGAGCTCGCCACGCGCTGGCTCCCGCGGACCGTGGCCACCCATCCCAAGCACGGGTTCACGATCCCGCTCGACGTCATGCTCCCCGCCGGCTTTCACACGGTGCTCGAAGATCTGCTGCTCGGTGCCGCTGCCCGCACCCGGCCGATCCTGGCCCCCGGCCTCGTGCCGCGCTGGCTGCGCCAGTTCCGCGACGCGCGGGCCGGGGCCCGGGGCGGCGCCATCAGTCGCGGAGGGCTGTACCAGCGGGTGTTCGAGATCCTCTCGCTCGAACTGTGGCTGCGCGAGCACGGGCTCTCGTGGTGAGCGCGTGAGGCTGGCGGTCTTCACCAGCAAATACCCTGCTCGCGTAGCCACGTTCTTCGAGCGCGACATGCGCGCGCTGCTCGAGGTCGGAGTGGAGATCGACGTCTTCTCCATCTATCCGCTGGATCGAGGGCTGTGGCGCTACAGCCTCGACATCATGGACGGAGACGTCCTGCCGCGCAGCCGCCTGCACCACATCGGTCTGGCGCGCAGCCTATGGCAGGCGACACCGTGGCGCCCCCGCGGGCTCGGCCTCGTGCTGCGGGAGGGGGCGGCGATCGGCATGGCCGCCGCCCGATACGGCCTGGGCCCGCTCGCCAAGAGCCTGTACGTGCTCCCCAAGGCCTGGGCGTGGGCAACGCAGCACGCCACCGGCTACGATCACGTGCTCGCGTATTGGGGAAACTACGCCGGCTCCTGCGCTTACCTGTTCCATCGCCTGATCGACCGCCCGATCCCGTTCTCCATCTGGCTGCACGCGGGCACGGACCTGTACTATCGGCCGATTTATCTGCGGCAGAAGCTGCGCTACGCCGACAGTATCATCACCTGCTGCGAGTTCAACCGCGCCTACATCGCCGAGCACTACGGTGACGCCGCGCCGGGGATCGCCGAGCGAGTGCACGTGTGCTACCATGGCCTGGACCTGTCGGGCTTCCCTTACCGGCCCGAGGGGCGTCCGCCGCACCGGATCATCGCCGTGGGGCGACTGGCGAAGGACAAGGGTTTCGGCTACCTCCTCCAGGCGGCGCGCGTGCTCGTCGACCGCGGTCTGGACCTCGAGATCGACATCGTGGGCGACGGCGATCAGCTGGGCGCGCTGCGGGCCCTGGCGGCCGGGCTCGGCATCGCCGACCGCGTTCGGTTCCGCGGGTGGCTCGCATTCGCCGAGGTACGGCGCGCGATGAGCGAGGCGACCGTGCTGGTTCATCCGTCTGACGGCCTCGGGGATGGACTGCCCAACGTGCTGCGTGAGGCGATGGCCCTGGGCACGCCCGTGATCGCATCGCGTGTCGCCGGCATCCCCGAGGCGTTGGACGACGGGCGCTGCGGCGTGCTTGTGCCGCCCCGGGACGTGGCGGCGCTCGCGAGCGCGCTCGAGCGCCTGCTGGGCGACGCCGCATTGCGGCAGACGCTGGCTCGCCGCGCGCGCCAGCGCACCGAGGAGAAGTTCGACATGTGGCACAACGGCGCACAATTGGCCGAGCATCTGCGGGCGATCCGCCGCCTCGCGCCGGCCGCGCGATCGTCGGGGGACGCGCTCGAGCCACGCGCCGACGGGCTGCGCCGGCGCGCGCGGCCCCCGCGCACGCCGAACACCCCCGCGCTGCCGGGTGCCCCGTGAGCGATCTCACCCTCCGGCTGTACCACGGCCTGCCGGCGCCCGCCCGGTCCGTCGCCGCCACGCTGCACGGCTGGTACCTCCGCTGGTGGCGCTACGGCCCCGACGCCGAGCGACTCGTCGCCGAGGCCCGGGAGCGGGAACGCTGGAGCACCGAGCGGTGGCGCGCGTGGCGCGACGAGCGGCTCGCGTACGTGCTGCACCGTGCCGCCACCACGGTGCCGTACTATCGGCAGCAGTGGGAGGCCCGCCGGCGCAACGGCGACCACGCGTCCTGGGAGCTGCTGGAGCATTGGCCGATCCTCGAGAAGGACGCCGTGCGCGACCAACCCCGCGCGTTCGTCGCGGACGACTGCGACGTGCGCCGCATGCTGCGGGAGCAGACGAGCGGGACCACGGGGAAGCCGCTCGTGTTGTGGCGGAGCCGCCGTACCCTCGCGCAGCTCTACGCTCTCTCGGCGGCCCGGACCCGCTTGTGGCACGGGGTGACGGGCGACGATCGCTGGGCGATGCTGGGCGGACAGCTCGTCGTGCCGGTCGAGCAGGCGCGGCCACCGTTCTGGGTCTGGAACGCGGCGCTGCGCCAGCTCTACCTGTCGTCGTACCACCTCGCCCGCGAGCTCATCCCGTCCTACCTCGACGCGCTGGCGCGCTACCGGATCGTGTACCTGTACGGGTACGCCTCCTCGATGACCGCGCTGGCGCTGGAGGCGCTGCGGCTGGGGCGGCGTGACTTGCGACTGCGCGTCGCCATCACCAACTCCGAGCCCTTGCTCAAACACCAGCGCGCAGCGATCGCGGAGGCCTTCGGCTGCCCCGTCCGAGAGACCTACGGGATGGCCGAGACCGTCGCCGCCGCCAGCGAATGCGACGCCGGCACGTTGCACCAGTGGCCCGAGGTCGGCGTCATCGAACGGCTCGCGGATGGGGAACCCGCCGTAGCGCGGGACAGTGGCGAGCTCGTCTGCACGGGCCTGCTGAACCCCGACATGCCGCTGGTGCGGTATCGCGTGGGGGATAGCGGGCGCGTGCCGGATCCCGCGGCCGCCTGCCCGTGCGGACGCACGCTCCCGGCGCTCGCGGCGGTTGACGGCCGGACCAACGATCTCCTGATCACCCGCGACGGCCGCCGGGTCTATTGGCTGAACCCCGTGTTCTACGGGCTCCCGGTGCGGGAGGCGCAGATCGTTCAGGAGCATCTCGAACAGCTGCGGGTGCGCTACACCCCGGCGCCGGGCTTCTCGGCCGACACCGCTCGGGAGATCGTGGCGCGGCTGCACGCTCGCATGGGTTCGGTGGCGGTGGCAGTCGAGGAGGTGGCAGCCATACCTCACTCCGCCGCAGGCAAACTGCGCGCCGTGGTGTGCGAGCTCCCGCCGGACGAGAAAGCCGCGGCGCTCGCTCGCCGCGCCCCCGCCGGGCGCGGCACCGAGGGCTCGAGCCCGCGGCCCGACACCTCACCGTCTCCCGCCCGCGCAACCGGGCCCCCCCTGCCGTTGATCTCGGTGGTCATTCCGTGTAGGGACGAGCAGCATTATATCGGCGCGTGCCTCGACTCGATTCTCGCGAGCGACTACCCGCAGGAGCGCCTTGAAGTGCTCGTCGCAGACGGGATGAGCCGCGACCACAGTCGCGATATCGTCGCGCGCTATGCCGCCCAACATCCCTCGATTCGCCTGCTCGACAATCCGCAGCAGGTCACACCGACAGGCCTGAACGCGGCGATTCGCACGGCGCGGGGCGATATCGTCATGCGTATGGATGCGCACGCCGTATACCCGCCGCACTACATCCCCCGGCTCGTCGCCGCGCTGCGGGAGACCGCCGCCGATAACGTCGGCGGCGTCATCGCCACGCTCCCCGCGGACGACACGCCGATCGCGCGCGCTATCGCGGCGGCGCTCGCGCATCCCTTCGGGGTCGGCAACGCGCACTTCCGGATCGGCGTGACTGAGCCTCGCCTGGTGGAGAACATCCCGTTCGGGTGCTGGCGGCGGGACGTCTTCGGCCGCATCGGCTTGTTCGACGAGGAGATGGTGCGCAATCAGGACGACGAGTTCAACCAGCGGCTGATCCGGCACGGCGGGCGCGTCCTGCTCATCCCCGATGTCGTGTCCCACTACTACGCGCGGCGATCGCTGCGCCAGGTGGCGCGGATGTACTTCGGGTACGGCTACTTCAAGCCGCTCGTCTTCCGGAAAGTCGGCCGCGTGATGAGCCTGCGGCAGCTCATTCCCGCCCTGTTCATCCTCTCCCTGGCGCTGACGGCCGCAGCGAGCGCTTGGGTGCCGGGCGCGGGGCTCCTCTTCTTCGGGATCGTCGCAGCCTACGCCGCCGCCGTGTTGGGGTGCGCGTTCCACACGGCGCTGCGCCACGGCGCGGCCTCCGGTGTCGCGGCTGCCGCGGTGTTCCCCACCCTGCACTTGAGCTACGGCCTCGGGTTTCTCGGCGGTCTCTGGGACCACGTCGTGCGTCGGCGCCGGCACAGCGCTGCTGTGGCAGTTCTGCCACAAACGGCCGGGACGGGGACCGTTCCAGTCCAGTCTCGGGATAGCTAATGCCTTACCCCCCAACGAATTAATCCTCGGCAGCATGGCACGGCACGTGCGTACGGGGCAAGCGGGACCTGCTAACGCAGGCCACCAACAGAAAGGCGCAGGGAATGCTCATCACGCTTTCGGGACTGGATGGGGCAGGAAAATCGACGTTGATCGCGTCGCTGCGCACCGCCTTGGAGGAGCGGCAGCGACCCGTGGCCGTGTTGCACCTGGACGACGAGGTGGGTGTGTACGCCTACGCCCGCATGCTGCGCGATCGGCTGAAGGGCCCGATGCGCCGCCCGAATGGGAAGCCGGCGCGCGCGCCGTCAAACGGCGACCGCAACCCGGTCCCAACCGGATCGCGCAGCCCCGCCCGAGTCGTGCTACGCGGAATCTGGGATGCCATCGTGTGGAGCAAGCTGCTCCGGCGTCTGATCTATCCGGTGGACCTGCTCCTGTTCCTGTGCTACCGCGCCTACATCGAGGGCATCAGGAAGCGGGTCCTCATCATGGATCGATACTTTTACGACACGCTCGTCGATGTAGCGGACGGGCGGGGTTGGCGATGGATCCGCTTGCTCAAGCTGATCACGCCCACCCCGACCCTGCCCGTGCTGGTGGATGCCGGTCCCGAGCAGTCGTACGCGCGCAAGGGCGAGTACTCCGTGGAATACCTGCGGGGCCGCTGGACGGCGTACCAAACGGTCTTCCCGTGGGTGCGTGCCGCCGTCAGGCTTCGGAACGACGACCTCGCGGCCGCGCAGGCCGCCCTCCGGACCGTCGCGCTCGAGAGGCTCGACGCAGCGTGAATTACGAGACGGAGCGCCGGCACGCCTCCTGGGTGCTGCGGCTGCTGGTGGACGCGAGCATTGCAGCGCATGCGCCGGACCCCGTCGACTGGGATCTCCTCCTCGACATCACGCGAGCCAACGGCGTGCTCGTGCGCACGGCGGAACGCCTCGCGACGCTGGGCCTTCGAGTCCCCGACCGCTTCGCCCGAGCGGTGGCGAGCGAGCGGGAGCGCGTGCGCTCCACGCTCGCGCTGGTCCGCCAAGTCAGCGGCACCTGCGAAGCGCACGGCATCGAGTTCGTGTTCCCAAAGGTGTTTCAGGACTATCCGGACATGGGAGACGACGTCGATCTGCTGCTGCTCGAGCGGTCCGCTCGGGTGGACCACCGGATCGTCGCCGGGTTGCAAGCCTCGATCGCGGGTCGTGACATCGGCGGGTGGATCGCGGGAACGACGACGTACACGATTGACGGCTGCCCGTCGCCTCTCGACGTGCAACACGGCCGCCTGGGAGTCGTCGGCGAGCAGACTGTCTTTCCGACGGTCCTCATAGGGCACCGGCGCCATATCGTGGTCGACGGGTCCGAGTTTGCGGCGCCCCCGCCGGAAGATCAACTCGTCCTCCAGGGCCTGCAGCGGGTGTGGGGGCGCCTCCGGATCGCCCTGTGCGATGTGGTCTTCACCATGTCCACGATCCGCCGCGGTGCGCTGGATTGGGACTATATCCTGGCCACGGCTCGGCGCCACGGCGCGCTCGCCGGCCTCGGCTGCTACTTGAGTTACGTGGATCAGATCCATCGCGACGTGTTCTGGCAGCCGCTCGTTGCCGAACCCATGCGGGGCGTGCTCGGGCTGCGAGGATGGGGACGGGTCGAGTTCCACGAGGATGGGTACCGCTTCCCGATCGCGCGCGTGAACAGCCGATTGTACGTGCGGCAGCTCGGTGGCCGGATCGCCGCGCGTGACTGGACCGGCGCCGCGAGACTATTTCTGATACCGGCCGTCGCGGCGGCCCGAGCGTTCCGCAGGCTGGCGCGGGGCCTCAGCCCGGCGGCCGCTCCACCCCGGGGCAATGAGAAAGCGATGCGAACAGCCGACGCACCGATCAGGGTCCTCATGATCACCAGCGAGTGGCCGGTGCCTGACGGCCGTCCCCGGACCACCTACTTCATCAAGCGGCAGGCGGAGTTTCTACAAGCGGCGGGCGTGCAGGTGGACGTGTTCCACTTCAAGGGGGCCAAGAACCCGTGGAACTACCTGCGGGCCTGGGTGCGCGCGCGCCGCCGCATGTCGCAGCACCCCTACGATCTGGTGCACGCCCAATTCGGCATGAGCGGGCTGTTGGCGCTGCCGAAGCTCTTGCCGCTGGTGGTGACGTTCCGGGGTGACGATGTGCAGGGCATTGTGGGCCAGGGCGGGCGGATCACGTTGGCCGGCAGGGTACTCCAGCTGGCGTGTCGCCTGGTCGCGCGCTGGACCGACGCGGCCATCG
This sequence comes from Gemmatimonadales bacterium, assembly GCA_035637455.1. GTDB lineage: Bacteria > Gemmatimonadota > Gemmatimonadetes > Gemmatimonadales > GWC2-71-9 > 20CM-4-69-16. The sequence goes on along the minus strand of DASPXE010000010.1, from coordinate 5,333 downwards.
TCGTCTCGGAGCACATGAAGGACTACCTCCCCCGCTCCGTGCGGCCGCACGTCATCCCGTCGGGTCTCGATTTGAAGCTGTTCCGCGTGATCCCCCGAGACGAGGCGCGGGGTCGCCTCGGCCTGGCGCTCGACAAGCACCTGGTGCTGTTCGTCGGGAACCCCGCGGACCCACGCAAGCGACACCCCCTGGCGCGGCAGGCGGTTGACATCCTCAACCAGTCAACGCCCGCCGAGTTGGTGGTCGCGTGGGGCACGCCCCATACCGACATTCCGCTGCTCATGAATGCATGCGACGTGCTCGTATTCCCGTCGGCGCAAGAGGGGTCGCCCAACACGGTCAAAGAAGCGCTGGCCTGCAATCTTCCCGTGGTCTCGGTCCCCGTCGGCGACGTCCCCCTGCGCCTCCGCGGCATCGAAGGCTGCGAGCTGTGTGCCGATGAGCGGCCTGAGACCATCGCCGCCGCGCTCGAGCGCGTGCTGCGGCGGGGCCAGCGCATCGCGGGCCGTGATACCGTGACCGACCTCGATGAGCGGCAGACGACGCAGCAGGTGATCGCTGTTTATCGCTCGGTCACGACGCAGCGCGGGCGGCAGCCGGACCTCCTGGGGGCGCCCAATGCCGTTCCCTGACCGCAGGGCGGAGCCGCGGCAGTGACAGTCGAGCGGATTCTCGTGCTGGATGGACAGACCACCCAAGCGCTCGCCTGCGTGCGGTCGCTCGGCCGGGCGGGGTACGTGGTGTTCGTGGCGAGTCCCCAGCGCCGGCCGCTGGCAGCCTGGTCGCGCTATTGCCGCGCCCACTTCCGCTTGACCGGCGAAACGGTGCCGGCGTTCGCGGCGCTGCGCGCCTGGGCGCTGGAGCAGCGGGTCCGCGTCGTGCTCCCTCAGCGGGAGCGTTCCTGCGTGCTGTGCAACGCGGAGCGCGAGCAGTGGGAAGCGCTAGGGATGGCGCTGGGCTGCGCTCCCGAGGCGATGCTCGTCGGCGCCTTCAACAAGGCGCAAACGCTGGAGCTGGCCCAAGCTTGCGGGCTGAGGATCCCACCCACACGGTTCCCGCAGTCGCTCGCCGACTGTCACACCGCCGCCGAGGCAGTGGGCTACCCCTGCATCCTCAAGCCTCGCTTCAGCGACTTCTGGGACGGCGAGCGGTTCGTGGCTGACCACGGAGCCCGCTACGTGGAGAACGCCGACGGCCTCGAAGCCGGAGTGCGCGCCTGCCGGCAGGGTGAATTCTGGCCGGTGATTCAGGGCATCGTTCCCGGACGGGGGAAGGGCGTGTTCGCGCTGTGCGACCGCGGCGAGCCCGTGGCCTGGTTTGCGCACGAGCGCCTCCGGGACGTCCGGCCGTCGGGATCGGGGAGCAGTCTGCGGCGCTCCACCGCGCTCGATCCACGCCTCCAGACGCCGGCGGACCGGCTGCTCTCCGCCCTGGCGTGGCACGGCCCGGCGATGGTCGAGTTCCGGGACGACGGCGCAACCGAGCCGTGCCTCATCGAAGTGAACGGGCGGTTCTGGGGCTCGCTGGAGCTGGCCGTAGCATCCGGGGTCGACTTCCCGAAGCTGTGGGTAGACCTGCTGCGCGGCGCGCCCGTCGAGCCGCCGACCCGCTACGACACCGGCGTGACGCTCCGCTGGCTCTGGGGCGACGTGAAACGCCTGCTGTACGTCGCCGCGGGTCCGCCTCCGGGATGCCCGGAGCCCTATCCGAGCCTCTTGCAGGGACTGCGCGAGGTGCTCGGGCCACAGCTCCCCGGCACGCGGAGCGAGACGTGGAGCGGGGACGACCGCTGGCCTGCCGTCGGAGAATGGGTGCAGGGCGTCGGGGACCTCGCCGGGACGCTGCGGGCCGCACTCGCCCGCCGGCTGTTCGGGGCTCGGTCCGGCGTGGCTACTCGCGCCCCAGCCACCCCTACCGACCCCGCCCCCGCCCCCGCCCCCAAGCCCGCAGAGGTGATGCGGGCATGAGCACCCGAGCCGGGCGGGTCGCCACCGTGTCGGTCATCGTGCCGTGTCGGAACGAGGAGCGCTACATCGCGGGCTGCCTGGAGTCGATCCTCGCGAGCGACTACCCCCGCGAGCAGCTCGAAGTGCTGGTGGTGGACGGTCAGAGCGCGGATCGCACGCGGGCGATTCTCGACGATTACGTCTCCCGACATCCGATCATCCGCGTCCTGGACAATCCCGGGCGCATCCAGCCCGTCGCCCTGAACATCGGCATCCGGGCGGCCCGGGGCGAGATCCTGCTGCGCATGGACGCCCACGTGGTCTACCCGGCGAATTACATCGGCGACCTCGTCGCCGCGCTCGAGCGCACCGGCGCGGACAGCGTCGGGGGCGTGCTGATCACGGTGCCCGGGAACCAGACGTCCATCGGACGAGCGATCGCGCTCGCGATGTCGCACCCGTTCGGCGTCGGCAACGCCTACTTCCGCATCGGTGTGCGGCAACCGCGCTGGGTCGATACGGTCGCGTTTTTCTGCTGCCGCCGAGAGACGTTCGAGCGCGTCGGCCTGTTCGACGAGCAACTGGCGCGGGATGAGGACAGCGAGTTCAATGCCCGGCTGATCAAGCGTGGCGGGCGCATCCTGCTTTCGCCCAACGTGGTCTCCCGCTACTACGCCCGGGATTCGCTGTCTCAGGTAGCCCGGATGTACTACCAGTACGGCTACTCCAAGCCGCTCGTAGCCCGCAAACTGGGAGCCGTGATGACGGGCCGGCAGCTCGTTCCACCCGCCTTCGTGCTGCTGCTGGCGGCGACCGCCGTCCTGAGCCCCTGGGTCGGCCTGGCCGGCGTGCTGCTCGGCGCGACGGCCGCCGCCTATCTGCTCGCCGTGCTGGGATGCTCGATCACCGCTGGGCGCCACGCGGGCTTCCGCGCCGCCGCCGCGCTCGCGCTCGTGTTCCCAGTCATGCATTTGAGCTACGGGCTCGGATTCCTGCGGGCTCTCGGGGAGCTCCTCGTAGGCTCGGAACGCCAGGCTCGGCATGCCCAGCTGCCGCTGTCGCGCTGAGACGGCGTGCCTACGGTCGCGAGCTTCGCCTACCACGATGTCACCGACGAGCCGCACGAGTCGGGGGTTCAGTCCCCCGGCGCCTCCGCGTACACGCTCGGCCGGGCGGCGTTCCGGCGGCACCTCGACGCATTTGCCGCCGTCTCCCTCCGACCCGAGCTCGTAACCGCCCTGGACCTGACGGCGCCGGGCCGGCATCTGGTGCTGACCTTCGACGACGGCGGCAAGAGCGCGCTGGAGGTAGGCGATGAGCTGGCCCGGCGCGGCTGGCGGGGCCACTTCTTCATCATCACCGGCCGCATCGGGGAGCGCACCTTCCTCGACGCCGCCGGGATCCGCTCGCTGCGGCGCTCGGGCCATATCATCGGCAGCCACTCGCGCACCCATCCCCACATCTTCCGGGAGCAGACCCTCGACCAGATGGTCGCCGAGTGGCGCACGAGCTGCGATCGCCTCGCCGATCTGCTGGGCGAGCCCTGCACCGTCGCGTCGGTTCCCGGCGGTGACATCTCCCCGGTGGTGCTCGAGTCCGCCGCAGTCGCCGGGCTCCACTATCTGTTCACGTCCGAGCCCACACCCCTTCCCGAGCGGGTCGGCGGCTGCTGGGTGCTGGGACGATTCTGCCCGAAGGTCACCACTCCCGCCTCCCAGGTGCGCCAGCTCGCGGGCTTTCGCGGCTGGGGACGGGCACGGCTCGTCCGGCGCCTTAAGGAATTTGTCCGCGTCATGCTCCCCGGACCGTACCGGCAGTACGTGCGCCGCTCGACCCGTGAGCTACCCGCGGGAACGGAGCCGCCCCGCGGGGGAGCGCCAGCTACTGATCGACGTCCCTAGCGGGAAGGCAGCTCGGCGAGGAAGACGTCATTGCGGCCGGAGCCGTCCATGTCCGAGGTGAACAGGACGTACCGCCCGTCCGGCGCAAACCGCACAAAGCTATAAAAGGTGTAGTTCGTCCCGGTGTTGTAAGGATGCCCTAGCAGGCGCCGCTGGCCGTTCGGCGTGATCAGCACCATCCCGCCCGGCGCCAGCCAGCCGCCGCCGCTCGACTGCAGCCCCTCCATCGTGCTGAACACCGCCCACTGGTCGTTGAGATCGGCCGGATGCTGGATCCAGCTCCCGTTGCCATAAAAGTCATTGGCGTTGGCGGGACCGCCGATGTATTGCCCCGAGTTGGCCACGTCGGGGATGAACATCGCGTACTGATGCGGCGCGCTCGAGTTCCAGTCCACCACCAACCAGCGCCGCCGCAAGCTGGCGTTGTGCGAGAACGGAATCCCAGGATCGCCGCTGGTTTGCCAGATGATGCTATTAGTGGTGAAATCCCACACGAACAAGGCTTCGGGCGGGGAGTTCATCGACAGCCCGATGTAGCGGCCCGCGCGGTCGATGCGCGGCTCGTTGACGCCTGAGTTCGTGTAGGTCTTCAGGGTGTTAGTGGCCGGTTCGAACGCGGCCACGGTGGGCCCGCTCTGCCCGCGCAACCAGGTGAACAACCCGTCATTCTCGCTCTGCTGCAGCCAGCAAGCGTTGCTCTCGCTGATGGGCCAGCCGTTGCCCGGGGCTTCCGTCAGCGTGCGGATATCGAAGCGGATGATGGCGCTGCAGTTGCTGACGTAGGCGTAATACGGCGTGGCAGGATTGTTCGAGAATGAAAACGACTGGTCAAAACAGGGAGCCAGCCGGCCCGCGAGCTGGCGTCCGTTGCCGACGCCCACCCCCGGCGTGAAGTCCACCAGCCACCAGGCGCCGCCGTTCTGCCGCACCAGCACCGCGCGCGTGTTGCCGTTGTACGGCAGCGACACCTCGTCCCCGCCCTCGGAGTAATCATGCCCCCAGTTGGGACTCGACGTCGGGAACGTGCCGGACGTGAGTTTGTAGATCTTCACCCCCGTGGTCGGGTCGAGGTACCAGCCGCCGGCGGCGATCGCCGGCACGTTGAGCGCGTTGTACGCACCGGTGAGCGGCACCTGCGAAGTCGTCGCCACGAGCAGCAGGGTCGGATCCGGCGTCCCGCCGCTCGAGGGTACCGTCACCGTGATCAACGCCGTGCCGCTCTGGCCCTCGCTCGTCGCGGTGATCGTCGCCGTCCCTACGACGACCCCTGTCACGAGGCCCGTGGCGTTCACACTCGCGACGGTCGCCGCGCTGCTCCCCCACGTCACCGTACGCCCGGTGAGCGGATTGCCGTTCGCATCCCGCGGCGTCGCCGTGAGCTGCGCGGTTTGCCCGGTCTGAATGGTCGCCGAGGCCGGGGTGACCGTGACAGACGCCACGGGCACGTTCGTTACCGTGATCGCCGCTGTGCCGCTCTTGCCTTCGC
>DASPXE010000009.1:0-2776 GCA_035637455.1 Gemmatimonadales bacterium | reverse complement strand
TGGATCAAACCCGCCGCATCGCGGCCGATGGCGGGAAGGTGTACTGGATCGATCAGAGAAACGTGGGATCCATCACGTCCGACGGCCGCACGCAGGTCCCGATCACGTACGGTCTGCTGTCGGATCCGTTCTCGGAAAACGGCCTGGCATTCGACGGCCGCTCCGTCTATTGGACCGAAGTTGCCGGAGATGCGATTCGTCGAGCAACGCCCAAGTAGCCTCGGGGGCACCGCCCACGCCGGTCCTCACCCCCTGTCGTCCCTTCTTCGAGACCTCACCCCCTGAGCCCTCTCCCTCGGGAGAGGGGGAACGAAGGTGGGCGGTCCGTTATTGATGACCTGATGGAAGCGACACTCGCAGCTCCTGCATCAGCTGTCGCTCCACCCAACCAGCGCCGCGCGTCCACACCACGTCCGGCCGCTCGCGCTCCAGCCACTCCCGCACCTGGGACGCGCGGGCCCGAATGCCGTTGACAGTCCAGGTGGCGACTTTCATGCGTTGGGGTGCCAGAAGGATAACCTTCGATACACGGGAGCTGGACGGCGCCGTTGATGGCTCGTTGACTCGAGCGAGCAGGATTCCGGTTGCCATGCCCACCGAGCGCGCCTACGTTCCCGCCATGTCTCCGCCCCCGCCCGCCGCGCTGATGACCACGGACGAACTGCTCCGCACGCAGACCCCGTGCTGTTCACGTCACAACGAGTGTTCGTACACCAGTACATCCTCCCGGCAATGAAGTGAGCTCTTCGGAGCGCGCGTAGTGGCCGAGCCGACGCGTTAGCGAACAGTGAAGAGGCCCGGGCTCAAAGCTAGCGGGCATCCGACCGGCGCCGTATGCTAGGAGCGGCAGTCTCGAGCAGCCGTGTACGGATGAACCGAGGGTTGCGTATGCAGCTCCGTCTCGCCGGCCTGATCCCGGTGTGCCTCACCTTCTCCACGTGCACCCACGACACTTCAGGACCGTCTAATACCGGTGGCGGCAATGGTGGCGGTGGACCGACGGTCAGCACGCTGACCAGCCCGCCGGGCCCCACCCGTATCGCCGTGGTCGGCTCCGTGCTCTACTGGCTCGACGAGAGCGACACCCCGCTGAACAAGATCTCGCTCGCCTCTGCGACCGCGACTCCGACACCGCTGTTCCACCTGACTCCCGTGCCGGAGGGCGAACTCGCCGACGGAGCGTACGTCTATTGGATCACCGGCGCCGACCTCTATCGCACGTCGCTCGATGGCACCACGACGACGCTGCTCGACCACGGCACCGGTCCCGCCGGCGCCGTCATGACGATGGACGCGAACGACATCTATTGGGTGAACAGCGTCGCTTCGAACTGCAGCCCGTCATGCAGGTTCGCCATCCGGCGCGTGTCGAAAGCGGGCGGCGCCGCGACGCCGATCGTGACCACACCCGACGGCGTCATCGGCATCACCGCCATCGCCATTGCCGGCGGCTTTGCGTTTTGGGAAGAGGAGGGCGTCGGGCCCGCCGCCTCCGATGGCAGCGTCGGGAGCAAGATCAACAAAGTGTCGCTCGCGGATGGCACCGTCACAATGCTCGTGAACGGCCTCGAAAATGGACTGATCCTACCGCCCAGTCCTGGCTACATCCCAGCGAGCTGGCACCCGCGCGGCGGTATCGTCGCCGATGACGCGTTCGTCTATTTCGCCGACGCCGATTTCTTCCAGAGCTACCGCGTGATGGCGGTCCCGGACACGGGGGGTGCGATCACCATCCTGCTCGCCGATACCACGCACGACGCCAACAATTTCGTCCGCAGTATGGTCAGCGAAGAGACCACGCTCTACTGGGTCGACGAGAACGCCGTGCGGTCGATACCGAAGACCGGTGGCCTGCCGGCCGACCTCGCCGGCCCGCGCACGGTCTTGCCATGGAGCCTGACGCGCGTGGGCACGAACCTGTACTGGATCGAGAGCACCTGCTGTGCCCATCGCGACAAGGGCACGATTTACACCGTCCCAACCACGGGCGGGACTGCCGACACTGTGATCCCCAACCTCGATTCTCCAGGCAGCATCGCGTCCGATCCTGCGCACGTCTACTGGACCGAGGGGGGAGCGATCGGCGGAATCGAGGGGTTCGGCAGCCTGCGGGTGAGCGCGCTGGATGGCTCAAATGCCCGGACGCTGGTCGAGTCTGGCGCTGCGGGGCCATTCGCTGCGGACGCGAACGCCATCTACTTCGCCGACAAATGGACGATCAAGCGCGTCCCCGCAGCGGGCGGCACACCGCAACGGCTCGCGATCGGCGACTTCTACATCGCCGACGTAGCGACCGATGGCGACCGCGTCTATTGGGTCGAAGGTGGGCCCTTCTCCGTGGTCCGGTCGGTCCCCGTGAATGGCGGGGCCATCACGACCTTAGGCAGCGGACCCGGACCCGCCGGGCGCATCCGACTGGACGGCACGTACGTGTATTGGCTTGCGCATGAGGACGAAGTCGATCGCGCTCCCAAGACTGGCGGGACGCCCGTTCGGCTCGTCGGCCCGGTCAGCGGGCTGCTCACCGATTTCGCCGTCGACGCTTCCAACATCTATCTCTCGGAGTGGGACGGCGGTGGCATCTCGAAAGCGCCGATCACCGGAGGCACTGCGACCCCACTTGTCGGCCTCGGCGTGGATCAAACCCGCCGCATCGCGGCCGATGGCGGGAAGGTGTACTGGATCGATCAGAGAAACGTGGGATCCATCACGTCCGACGGCCGCACGCAGGTCCCGATCACGTACGGTCTGCTGTCGGATCCGTTCTCGGAAAACG
>DASPXE010000008.1:0-4434 GCA_035637455.1 Gemmatimonadales bacterium | reverse complement strand
GCCGCCACGAGTTGGTCGGCGCTGTCGAGCCGCGCGCGCGTCGCCGCGAGCGCGCTCCCCAGCTGGTCCCGCGCCGCGCGCTCGCGCCAGTAGCCGTAGCCCGCGGCGACCGCGAGTACCAGCGCGGCGGCGGCGGCGAGCCAGGGCCCGATCGCCCGGCGCCCGGCGCCCGGCCGCACGCGACGCGCATCACGCAGGACACGCTCACGCAGCCCCGCTGGAAGCGCCGTCGGGGGAGCGGCGTGGGCCAGCGCCCCCGCCACCTCGCGGAACGCCTGGACGTCGGCGCGGCAGGTGGCGCACTCGGCGAGGTGCGCTTCGAACGCGGCGCGCTCCGCGGCGCTAAGGGCGTCGAGGGCGAACGGCGCGGCGAGCTCTCGGTAGCCCTGGTGATCGGTCATGGTCCTTCTCTCGAGAGCAGCTGAGCAAGCGAGCCGCGCAGCTTTTCCATGCCGGCGCGCATGCGCGTCTTGACCGTCCCCAACGGCTCCTGCAGCTCGGCCGCGATCTCGGTCTGGGTGAGCCCGCCGAAGTACGCCAGCTCGATCACGCGACGTTGCGGCTCCGGCAGCTCGGCGAGCGAGCGACCCACGAGCTGTCGCGCCTCTTGGCGCTCGATCCCGCGATCCGGGGCTTCGCCCGCCGCAGCGATCGGAGCCGCGAGGCCGTCGCTGCTCTCGCCGGCAGCGCGCACCAGCGCCCGGGCCCGCCGCCCGCGCGCGCGCACCAGATCGAGCGCCCGCGTGCGCGTGATGGTGGCCAGCCACGCTCCCACGCTGCCGCGGCCGGGGTCGAACTGCGCCGCCGTCCGCCACGCCTGGCCGAGCGCGTCCGCCACGATTTCTTCGGCGTCCGCCCGCTCCTGCGCGATCGCGACGGCGAGCGCGTACAGCGTGCTGCCGTGACGATCGTACAGCTCGCCCAGAGCCCGGTCGTCGCCCGCCGTCATGCGCTGCACCAGCGCCCCGTCGGATTGGCTGGCCACGGCCTCGAACTTGTTCTCACGTGAGGAGTTCCGCAACGCGCCCTGTAATGCTACGGCGGGTGAGGCACAGCGGATTGGAACTTCAGCTGACAGGAGATGCCACGGCTGGACGCGCAGACGCACAGCGGTAAACAGCGGCAGGGACCGGGAAGCCCGGTCCCTTGTTCCTGTTCACCCCTGCGCGTCTGTGCGTCTAGCTGTGGCCCGTCCTGCCGCCTGTCTCCTGCCCACTGCTCATGCCGGCCGCCGCAGGATCCGGTTCCACCGGATGCGCAACGGGTCGGTGGCGACGCTGAAATAGATGATGACCGGCTTGCCGACGATGTGTGACCGCGGCAGGAAGCCCCAGAAGCGACTGTCGTAGGATTCGTCGCGGTTGTCGCCCATCACGAAGTAATGTGCCACGGGCGCCACGATGGGGCCCCAGTCGTGGGTCGTCGGATGGTAATGCGCCGCGTCCCGACCGACGTAGTGCGGCAGCTGCCAGGCGCGGATCTGCGCCAGGCGGAAATCCGGCTCCCTGGTCTGCTCCAACAGGTGCAGCGCGTACGGCTCGTCCAGACGCCGCCCGTTGCGGTACACCGTGTCGCGGACCATCTGGAGCGTGTCGCCCGCCACGCCGATCACCCGCTTCACGATGTTCAAGTTCGGCGTCGAGTCCTCGACCGACCGGAACACCACGATGCCGTCCCTCTCGGGCTCGGCGTAACCCGGCACCCGCAGGAACCGGAGGCCGGTGAACGGGATCTCGAGCGCGCCCCCGTAGATCGCCTTATTGACGAACAGGAAGTCCCCGACGAGCAGCGTGTTTTCCATGCTCGCCGACGGGATACGGAACGCCTCGATCAGGTACGATCGCAGCACGATCCAGATGACCAGGGCGACCGCAATCGAGGTGTCCCACCCCTTGAGCTTTGCCCGGAAGGCGCGGACTTGCTCGCGCATTACGGCCGCTCCCCCCCAACCCAGTCGGCGATGAAGATGTTCGTCTCGTGCGGCACCGTGCCGTGCCGGTTGGACGCCCACACCAGCTGCCTGCCATCGGGCGAGAACATCGGGAAGGCGTCGAACTCGGGGGAGGTCGTCACCTGCTCCAGGCCGGTGCCGTCGAGCGCGACCAGGTACAGGTCGAAGTTTCGGGACTCAGGGTTGCGGTAATTCGAAGCGAAGATGATCCGCCGTCCGTCAGGATGGAAATACGGTGCGAAGCTCGCGCCGGGCAGGTCGGTCACCTGGCGCTGGCCGCTGCCGTCCGCGTTCATCACCCAGAGATCCATCCGCGTCGGCCGCACCAGCCGCTGCGCGAGCAGCAAGCGGTACTCGGCCGAATCCGACGCCGTGTGCGGATGGAAGGCGCGGTATACGATCCGCTTGCCGTCGGGCGAGAAGAACGGCCCGCCGTCATAGCCCAACTGGGTGGTGAGCCGCCGCAGACCGGTGCCGTCCACCCGCATCGTGTAGATGTCGAGGTCGCCGTCACGCAGCGATGTGAACACGATCGTCTTCCCGTCCGGTGACAGCGTCCCCTCGGCGTCATATCCCGGGTTGGTCGTCAGGCGGCGTACGCCGGAGCCGTCGGCGTCGGCGGTGTAGATGTCGTAGTCGTACAGCGCCCACACGTACCCGTGCGAATAGTCCGGACGCGGCGGGCACGCGGCGCCGGCGTGCTCGGTGCTCGAGTAGAAGATTCGCCGGTCGTGGTCGAAGAAGTAGCCGCACGTGGTGCGGCCGCGCCCGGAGGACACACGGCGCGTCCCGCTCCCGTCCGCGCCCATGACGTACATCTGGTCGCACTGGTCGGCGGGACCCTGTCGCTGAAAAATCAACAGCCTGCCGGACGCGGAGAAATACGCTTCGGCGTTCTGCCCGCCGAAGGTGAGCTGGCGTAGGTTGCGAAGGTGAACCTCTCCCGAGTCCGGCGCGAGCGACCCTTGCGTGAGCGCGATCACCAGCACCAGGGTCAGGGACATAGGACTCGCAAGCTAGGGGGGATTGGGAGTGCGGGCAACCGGGATTCTCACTCGCCGCCGTGCCCATGCTGCGCGGCTGAAGCCGCGGCTCGGCACCTTCCGCTGAAGCGGATCAGCCACGCCCGTTTACGGGCAGACGCCGAGCCGCGAGTTCACTCGCGCACTCCCGGCCGGTGCTGCAGTCTTGTTTGCAGCACGCAGTCTTGTTTGCAGCACGCAGTCTTGTTTGCAGCACTCTGTTAAGGGCAGCGCCGTGCCGAGCCCAACCTTCAGGATGGGAACGGGAGACCCGGTGCCATTAGATTACACGCCCATGAGCGACCCGAAACCGCCGCGACGCCCTCCTCGCCCGCCGCCCCTCATGGACGCCCTCGGCAAGCTGTGCACCGACGGCAAACAGCTCGCCGACTACCTCTGGCAGGTCCCCGACGACGCCGGCGTGCGCAAGCAGATCCTCGGCATCCTCGAGCAAATCGCCGCCGCGAGCGCGAAGCAGGGGCGCCGCGAGATGCCGCGTATCTGCGAGGAGTTGCAGACCGCGGCGAAAGCGAGCCCCAGCCCTCAGCAGGTGGACCTCCTGGTGAACGGGTTCGACCGCCTGGTCGGCTTGTGGCAGGCCGCGAAGTCGGGCCTGCTGTGACGCCCCCCCCGCGGGCGACGGGCGCCGCCACACCCGCGGCTCGCGACACTTCGCTCGACCAGCTCTGCATCAACACCGTCCGCACCCTGGCGATGGATGCGGTGCAGCAAGCCGACTCGGGCCACCCGGGAACGCCCATGGCGCTGGCGCCGCTCGCTTACGTGCTGTGGCAGCGGCACCTGCGCTACAATCCCGCCAACCCCGACTGGTTCGGGCGCGACCGGTTCGTGCTGTCGGCGGGGCATGCGTGCATGCTGCTGTACGCGGTGCTCTACCTCACCGGCTACGACCTCTCGCTCGACGACATCAAGCAGTTCCGGCAGTGGGGGAGCCGTACGCCCGGGCATTCGGAGCACGGGCTCACGCCGGGCGTCGAAGCGACCACGGGGCCGCTCGGCCAGGGCGTGGGGAACGCCGTGGGCATGGCGCTCGCGGAAGCGCATCTCGCGACGCTCTTCAACCGCCCCGGCCACGCGATCGTGGACCACTGCACGTATTTTGTCGCGTCCGATGGCGACATGATGGAAGGTGTCTCGCACGAGGCCTGCTCGCTGGCGGGTCACCTCAAGCTGGGCAAGCTGATCGGGATCTACGACGACAACCGCATCACCATCGACGGCAAGACCGATCTGACGTTCTCGGACGACACCGCGCGCCGCTTCGAGAGCTACGGCTGGCACGTCGAGCGGGTCGCCGACGGCAACGACCTGGGCGCGCTCGACGCCGCGCTCGCCGCCGCGCGCCGCCAGGGCGACCGCCCGTCGCTCGTGATTGTGCGCACCCACATCGCGTACGGCAGCCCGCACAAGCAGGACACGCCCGAGGCGCACGGCGCGCCG
>DASPXE010000007.1:0-115149 GCA_035637455.1 Gemmatimonadales bacterium | reverse complement strand
GCCGGCTGGTCGATCTCCGGGGGCGGGGGCGGCGCGTGGCTCTCCGACGGCAACCGCCGCTATTCGGTCGTCGGCGCGGTGCTGGGGCGTGTGGCGCGTGGCCTGCAAATCGGCCCGTTCGCTCGCGTGCTGGGGTATCGGCGAGCCGCCCCCGGGCTGTACTTCGCGCCGGATCGATTCAGCGTGCTCGAGGGGCGCGTTGTGTATCAGTGGCAGCGCAGCCGCTGGGGCGTACGTGCCGACGGCGGCATCGGCTCACAGCAGGTGTTTCGTGCCGCCGCCCACCAAACGGCATGGCACTTCGGGCTGACGGTCTCCCGCGCTTGGGGCGCGAACAACGAGCTGGCGCTCGTCGGCTCGATTACGAACTCCGCCGGCGCCACCTCGACGACCGGCACTCGAACTGAAGCGTTCCGATATCGGACGCTCGGGTTACGGTTCCGCCAGGGGCTCTAACAGGCTGCTGAAAAGGCTTAGTCGACGCCGTGCCCGTGATGCGCGGCTGAAGCCGCGACTCGGCCCCTACCGCTGAAGCGGAGGAGCACGCCCGTTTACGGGCAGATGCCGAGCCGCGAGTTCACTCGCGCACTCCGCGGCCGGGGGCTGCAGTCCATTCTCCAGCGCCCTGTTGGCGCCCGCGATCATGTTCTCGTCTCATTGCGGTTGAGCCGGTTGGCTGCTCCCGTCCCCAACGCGCGCAGCAGGCGCACCGCCTGCGCCTGCTCGCGGTGCGGCAGCGCGCCGACCGCCCGCCGCATCGCCGCCGCGTGCGGGGGGAAGCTGCGCTCGATGAGGCGTCGTCCCGCCGTCGTGAGGGCGAGCAGCGTTACCCGGCGGTCGGTGGCGCTGGGCCGCCGCCGCACGAGCCCCCGCTCGTACAGCTTGTCCACGACGTAGGTGGTGCTGCTCGACTCGACCAGGATGCGCCGCTGCACCTCGCACACCGGCAGCTCTCCTTTGTGGTACAGCACCTCCAGCACCCCGAACTCGGTGGTCCCGAGCCCGAAGCGTGCGATGCTGGCGCGCGAGTGGCGGTCCACCGCGTCGAACGCCCGGGCCAGCACGATCCAGAGCTTGAGCGGCGCGTCGGCGCGGGCCGCGGTGGGTGAGCGTTTCATGTTGCCTCCGGAACCTGGGGACGAGGGAAGTTGTTCCCCAGGTGGTTCGAAGTCAAATATCTCGATTTCGAGAGAAGTGTGGATGGTCTTAAGGGAGGTGGTACCATGTTCGCAGATCTGGGTTTGCTGGCGCTGCGCCTGACCTTGGGCGTGGTGTTCCTGGGCCATGGGGCGCAGAAGGCATTTGGCGCGTTTGGCGGCCCGGGCTTCCCGGGCGCCACCGGGTTCATCGGGAGCCTGGGGTTCCGCCCGGCGCGCCTGTGGACCGCGCTCGCGGTCGGCGGCGAGCTCGCTGCCGGGCTGCTGTTCCTGCTCGGCTGGTTGACGCCGATCGCGGGGCTGCTGGTGCTGGCCACCATGGCGGTCGCGATCGCCAAGGTCCACGGACCGAAGGGCTTCTTCGTGCAGAACGGCGGCTACGAATACAACCTGGTGCTCGTCATCGCCGCGCTGGCGGTGGTGGCACTCGGGCCTGGGGCGTACTCGCTCGACCACGTGCTGGGGCTGGCACGGTAACCGGTAACTGCCACACCGGGCCGCGGGTGAACCCGCGGCTCGCCCGCTGTCGGGAAGCCGGCCGTGTATCGTAGGGGCGCAGCATACTGCGCCCCTACGCCGCGGCCCTGGTTAGATTCTCCCTGCCCCTAACAGGATCGGGATCTGGACCAGCTCGTCCCGAAACTCGTCACCACGCTCAAGGGTTACAGCCGCGAGCAGCTGTTCGCCGACGTGGTCGCGGGGGTGATCGTCGGCATCGTCGCGCTGCCGCTCGCGATCGCGTTCGCGATTGCGAGCGGCGTCACCCCTGAGCGCGGCCTGTTCACCGCCATCGTGGCCGGGTTCATCATCTCGGCGTTGGGCGGCTCGCGCGTGCAGATCGGCGGGCCGACCGGCGCGTTCGTCGTCATCGTGTATTCCATCGTGCAGAAGCACGGGGTGGACGGGCTCGGCGCCGCGACCCTGATGGCCGGCGTGATCCTGGTCCTGTTCGGGCTGGTGCGTCTGGGCGGTGCGATCAAGTTCATTCCCTACCCCGTGACGATCGGTTTCACCAGCGGGATCGCGCTCATCATCTTCTCGAGCCAGGTGAAGGACTTCCTCGGCCTGCGCATGGGGACGGTTCCGGCCGACTTCCTCGACAAGTGGCGCGCCTTTGGCTCGCACTTCAACGCAGTCGATCCCTGGGCGGTGCTCGTCGCGCTGACCACGCTCGCGATCATCGTGGGGTGGCCGTACGTGAATCGGCGCGTACCGAGCCCGTTCGTCGCGCTTATCGTCACCACAGCGCTGGTGCAGCTGCTGCACCTGCCGGTGGACACGATCGGCACCCGGTTCGGCGTGATCGACGCCACACTCCCGGCGCCCGCCCTCCCCACGGTGACCGCGTCGCAGCTGCCCGGGCTCATGGCGCCGGCGTTCACGATCGCGCTGCTCGGCGCGATCGAATCGCTGCTGTCGGCGGTGGTGGCGGACGGCATGATCGGGGGCCGGCACCGCTCGAACATGGAACTCGTGGCGCAAGGCGTGGCGAACATCGCCGCGCCCCTGTTCGGCGGGATCCCGGCGACCGGTGCGATCGCACGCACGGCCACCAACGTGAAGAACGGCGGCCGAACGCCGGTCGCGGGGATGGTGCACGCGGTCACGTTGCTCTTGATCGCCTTGTTCTTCGGCCGCTGGGCCGGCCTGATTCCCATGGCGACCCTCGCCGCCATCCTGGTGGTCGTCGCCTACAGCATGAGCGAGTGGCGTGTCTTCCGGGCCGAGTTCCGCGCGCCGAAGAGCGACGTTGCGGTGTTGCTCACCACGTTCCTCCTGACCGTGCTCGTTGACCTGACCGTGGCGATCGAAGTCGGGATGGTGCTCGCAGCGTTCCTGTTCATGCGCCGCATGGCGGAAGTCGTGAACATCAGCGTGCTCACCCACGAGTTTCACGACCCAACTGATGACTTCGAGCAGGATCCCAACGCGGTGCGGCGGCGCGTCGTGCCGCCCGGGGTCGAGGTCTACGAGATCACGGGCCCGTTCTTCTTCGGGGCGGCGGAGACGCTGCGGGACCGGCTGGGCCGCTTCGCCGCCCGTCCCAAGGTGCTGATCCTCCGCATGCGCCACGTGCCGGCGATCGACTCGACGGGCCTGCACGCGCTGCGCGAGCTGGTGAAGCGGGGGCGCCACGAGGGGACGCTGGTCCTCCTCTCGGACGTGCATGCCCAACCCGTGGTCGCGCTCGAGCGCTCGGGGATGTACGATGAGCTCGGCGAAGAGAACGTCCACGGCAATATCGACGACGCCCTGAACCGCGCCCGCGCGCACCTCGGCCTGCCGCCCATGCCACGGCCCGGGTTCGCGACGCCCACCGTGGCGCGGGAAAAGGGGTGAGCGCGACGCTGCAGTTCCTCGGAGCGGCCGGCACCGTGACCGGGTCGATGCATCTCGTCACCACCGGTGCCCGGCGCTTGCTCCTCGACTGCGGCTTGTTTCAAGGCTTGAAGGAGCTGCGGCTCCGCAACTGGACGGCGCGGCTCCCCGACGCCGCGTCCCTCGACGCCGTCGTGCTTTCCCACGCCCACATCGATCATTCGGGATACCTGCCCCTGGTCGCGCGGCAAGGCTTCCGCGGGCCGATTTACTGCACCGCGGCCACGGCGGAGCTGCTCGGCGTGGTGCTCCCCGACGCGGCGCGGCTCCAGGAGGACGACGCCGCGCGGGCGAACCGCCACGGCTACTCGCGGCACCACCCGGCGCTGCCCCTCTACACGGCGGCGGACGCGCGGGCCGCGCTGCAGCTGGTCGAGCCGCGGCCCTATGATCAGGTGTTCGCCGTGTGTGACGGTATGACCGCACTGCTCCGCTGCTCCGGGCACATCCTCGGCGCGGCGACGGTGCAGCTCGACGTCGCCGGGACGCGCCTGGTCTTCTCGGGCGACCTGGGGCGGTACGACCGGCCCATTCTGCCCGACCCCGAACCGGTTCCCACGGCGGATGTGCTGCTGCTCGAGTCGACGTACGGCGACCGCCCGCACCCGTCCGGCGCCGAGGACGACCTGACGCGCATCGTGTGCGCGGCGGCGCAGCGCGGGGGTGCGATCGTCGTGCCCGCCTTCGCGGTCGATCGCACCCAGGAGCTGTTGTGGCTGCTCCACCGCCTGGAGGAGGCGCAGCGCATCCCGGCGCTGCCGACCTACATCGACAGCCCGATGGCGATCGACGTGACCGATATCTACCGGCGCCACCCGGAGGACTGCGACGCGCAGATGGCGCAGGCGCTCGCGTCCGGCGGCCGGCCGCTCGCGACCCAGCAGTTGCGCATCGCCCGGAGCGTGGAGGAATCGAAGGCGATCAACGCCGTCCGGGGACCGATCATCATCATCTCGTCGAGCGGCATGGCCACGGGGGGCCGCATCCTGCATCATCTCGTGCAGCGGCTCCCCGATCCGCTCACCACGGTGCTGCTCACCGGATTCCAGGCGGCCGGCACCCGCGGCCGGGCGCTCGAGGAGGGCGCCAAGCAGCTCACGCTGTTCGGCCAGGCGGTGCCGGTACGGGCCCGCGTGGAGCGGATCGACGCCTTGTCGGCGCACGCGGACTGTGAGGAGACGCTCCGCTGGCTGGGGGGGTTCGAGCGCCCGCCCCGCGCGACCTACCTGGTACACGGCGAGCCGGAGGGGGCACAAGGGATGGCCGCGGCGATCAAGCAACGGCTGCGCTGGGACGTGCGGGTGGCGGGGGATGGGGAGACTGTCGAGTTGACTCGCTAGGCCCTGCGACGTTGCGGACTCTCCCCTCACTCCGATAGCGTACGTGAACCCATGAAACAGTGGCTTGAGACCCGAGCCGTCCTCGACCGCCTGGCCGAGCTCGTACGCGCCGGTCGGCGCGTCGCGCTCGCCACCGTGGTGCGCGTGCGCGGCTCGGCGTACCGTCACGAGGGGGCGAAGCTCCTCGTCGCCGAGGATGGGAGCACGACGGGGAACGTCAGCGGTGGCTGTCTCGAGCAGGACGTGCGCGAGGTAGCGTTGCAGGTGATCCGGACCGGCGCAGCCCAGCTCCGCACCTATTGTTCGAGCGCGGACGAGGTCGAGGCGTGGGACCTGGGGGTGGGCTGCGAGGGGCAGGTGGATGTGTTCGTAGAACCGGCGACGGAGCCCCGGCCGCGGGAGCGCGCGTTGCTCGATGGGCGGGAGCCGTTGGTCGTCTGCGGTGTGATGCCGGGGAAGGGTGAACTGCCGGGGAAGGGGGAAGGGGGAAGGGGCAGGCTCATCGTGACCCAAGACGCAGTCGAAGGCGATCTGGGCTCGGCTGACCTGAACGCCCGCGCGGCGAGACAGGCTCGTTCACTGCTCGGTACAGAGCAATCGGGGCTCCACGAGATCGGCGGTCGCACGGTGTTTTTCGACGTCTTCCTCCCGCCGCCGCAGCTGGTGTTGTTCGGGGCCGGCGAGGACGCGCGACCGCTTGCCCGCCTCGCGGCGGAGGTCGGCTTTCGCGTGGTCGTCGTGGACCGCCGCCCCGGCTACCTCAGGAGCGAGTGGTTCCCGACGGCGGCGGGGCTGGTTGCGAGCGACGGCGCCGATCTGGCCGCGCGCCTGTCGCTCGACGGGGCGAGCTATGCCGTCGTGATGACGCACAACTTCGCGGACGATCAGGCGTATCTCCGGGCCCTGCTCCGCACCCCCGCTCCCTACATCGGCATGCTGGGTCCGCGGCAGCGCACCGAGCGCATCGTCCGCAACCTGAGCGCCGAAGGAGCAGTTGACGAAGGCCGGATCTACGGGCCCGTCGGCCTGGACATCGGCACCGACGGCGCCGAGCAAGTCGCGCTCGCCGTGATCGCGGAGGTGCTCGCGGTGCGCTCGGGGCGTCCGGCCGACTCGCTGCGCGAGCGCAAGGCGTCGATTCATGCCCCACCCGACTGAGCCCGGCCGCGTCGCCGGCGTGATCCTCGCGGCCGGCGCGTCGCGCCGCATGGGCACGAACAAGATGCTGCTCGAGCTCGAGGGGGAGGCGGTGGTGCGCCGCGTCGCGCGGCGGGCGCTCGCCGCGCGCCTCTCGCCGGTCGTGGTCGTGCTGGGGCACGAGCCGGACCAGGTGCGGGCCGCGCTCGCCGGGCTCGCCTGCGAGTTCGTCGTGAACGCGGACTTCGCCGGCCCGACGAGCGGGTCGCTGCACAAGGGGCTCGAGGGTCTGCCTGCGGACGTGGACGCGGCAGTCGTGATGCTCGCCGACATGGTGCTCGTGACCGAGCAGATGCTCGGCGCGCTCGTCGCCGCCGCGGCGCGGGGCACCCCAGCGCCGCTGGTGGTTTCGCGCTATGCGGACATCACGGCGCCGCCGCTGCTGTTTCGCCGCGCGCTGTTCGCCGAGCTGCTCGCATGGACCGGCGAGGGGTGCGGCAAGACCGTGGTGCAACGCCACCGGGACGAGGCGTTGTTCATGGACTGGCCCGCGGAGGCACTGATGGACGTCGATACGCCGGAGGACTTCGCGGCGGCGGCGCGACTCGCCACGCGCTAAGGGCCCGGCAGCCGCGCTTCCCATTCTTCCAACGAGCGCGGCCAGTCTTCCTGCAGCAGCCGCGACAGCGCCCGATCGGCGAGCACCCGCCCGCCGGTCTGGCACGTCGCGCAGTAGTTCACCTCGTTTTCGGCGTAGCGGATCCGCTGCACCGGCGAGCCGCAGACCGGACACGGTTTGCGATAGCGGCCGTGCACCGCCATGCCTTCCCGGAACGCGGTGACCCCCTCTGGGAAGCCGTCCCCCGTCTGGGCGCGGAGGCGCTCGATCCACGCGCTCAACGTATCGTGCGTGGCGCGATGCAGTCGGTCCACTTCTTCCCGCGTGACCTGGGTGGTGAGCTTGAGGGGCGACAGCCGCGCGGCGTGCAGAATCTCGTCGGAGTAGGCGTTGCCGATTCCTGAGAAGAGGCGTGGGTCGGTGAGCGCCCGTTTGAGGGTGTGGGACTCCCGCGTCAGCGCCGCCCCGAACGCCGCGCGGTCGGCCGCGAGCACGTCGATGCCGCCGGGGTCGTGTGCGGCGAGACCCGCCGCGCCGCGCGCGAGATAGAGTGAGGCGCGGTGCTTGCTGCCTGCTTCGGTAAGGAGGACCGTACCGGCGGGAAAATCGAAGGCCGCCAGTCCTAGGCGTTTGGGGATCGGCGCGTCGGGCGCGCGCCACCGCAGCCGGCCGGCGATCATGAGATGCAGGATCACGAAGTAGTCGTCGTCGAGGCAGAGGACGATACGCTTCCCGAGCCGCTCGAGCCGCCGCAGGACGCGGCCCGCGAGCTCCTCGGGCGGCGGGTCGACCGACCGGAGCAGAAAGGGGCTCGAGATGCGGAGCCGCTCGAGCCGCGCTCCGACGACGCGCGATTGCAGCGCTGCGAGGTACGCCACGATGTCGGGGAGCTCGGGCATGGCTGAACCGGTCCAGAACGGAGCATAGGATCGCCACGAGCGCACCGCGCCACCAGGCCCTGCCTCCCTCGCCGCCGCGCCCCTTCCTCGCTTAACTTGCAGGCGCGATGAGCCAACCCGAAACGCGCCGCCCACACCTTCCCCAACGCATTAGCGGACTCGCCGCCGTCGCGACCAACCTCTCGTGGAGCTGGAGTCGCGATGCCCGAGCGCTGTTCCGGATGCTGGACGGAGCGCTTTGGCACCTCACGCGCCACAACCCGATCGAGCTGCTGCGCCGGGTGGATCCGGTGCGGCTGGCGGCTTGTGCGCAGGACCCCGCCTTCCTGGAGCGCTACGACGCGCTCATCGCGTGGAACGGATGGGTCGCCGACACGCACGATACCTGGTTCGAGACGACCTATCCGGACCTCGCGCAGCGGACAATCGCTTACTTCTGTGCCGAGTTCGGGCTGCACGCCTCGGTGCCGATCTACTCGGGGGGCCTCGGCGTTCTCGCGGGAGACCATTGTAAGACGGCGTCCGACCTGGGCGTGCCGCTCCTCGGCGTGGGGTTGTTCTATATCAAGGGTTACTCCGATCAGCGGCTCCGGCTCGACGGGTGGCAGGAGGACGCGGAGGAGCGGTTCGACCTGGCCGCAACGCCGCTCGAGCCGGTGCGCGGGCCGCACGGCGATCCCTGCCTCGCCACAGTGCGTTTGTCCGGGCGTGCGGTGAGCATCGGGGCGTGGCGAGTTATGGTGGGCCGGGTGCCGATTTTTCTATTGGACACCGACCACGAGCAGAACGACCCCGCCGATCGCCAGCTGTGCCACCGGCTTTACGCCGGTGGGCCCGACCTGCGACTCCGCCAGGAATGGATCTTGGGAGTCGGGGGCGTACGGGTGTTGCGTACCTTAGGATACGACCCCGCCGTGTGGCACGCGAACGAAGGACACGCCGCCTTTATGCTGGTCGAGCGGGTGCGTGAGCTCGTGGCGAGTGGGGCCTCGTTTGCGGACGCGGTTCGTCGGGTGCGCGCGACCAGCGTATTCACGACCCACACGCCCGTGCCGGCGGGGCACGACACCTTCTCCCCCGAGCAGGTGGAGCAGTGCACGGGTCCCGTGTGGCAGGAGATGGGGGTGAGACGGGAAGACGTGTTCCGCCTCGGCCATCACCCGGCGCTCGACCACGACCGCTTTCACATGTCGGTCGCCGCGATCCGTCTCTCGGCGCGGGTGAACGCGGTGTCGCGGCGTCACGGCGAGGAGTCCCGCCGCATCTGGGCCCCGCTTTGGCCGGACCGCGAGGCCGCGCGGGTGCCGATCACGGACATCACCAACGGCGTCCATGTCGCGACGTGGATGGCGAACCGGGTGGTGGCCCTGCTCGAGTCCCATCTCGGTGCCGACTGGTGGCAGCACGTGGACGACCCGGCCGTGTGGGCCAGGATGCTCAAGCTGGATGACTTCGCGCTCTGGGCGGTGCACAACGAGCTCAAGTCCCATCTGATGCGGGGCATCCGGGAACAGGCGCGGCGGCGTTGGGCGGACCAGTGGAAAGAGGCCTTGCACCTCGTAGGCGCGGGGACGCTGCTCGATCATCACGCCCTGACCATCGGCTTCGGCCGCCGGTTTGCGACCTACAAGCGGGCCGACCTGATCTTCCGCGATCCTCACCGGCTGCAGCGCTTGCTCGTCAACCCCTGGCGCCCGGTGCAGATCGTGTTCGCCGGCAAAGCGCATCCGGGCGACGAGCCCGGGAAGCAGGTGCTCCAGCGCGTCTATGCGCACACCCGGGAAGCGCGGTTCGAGGGGCGAATCGCCTTCATCGAAGACTACGACATGCACCTCGGCCACAATCTGGTGCAGGGCGTCGACCTCTGGCTCAACCTGCCGCGGCCGCCCCTCGAGGCGTGCGGCACCAGTGGCATGAAGGCGGCCTTGAACGGCGTGCCGCAGCTCAGCACGCTGGACGGGTGGTGGGCCGAGGGTTACGATGGGTCGAACGGCTGGGCGATCCCGGGCGTGCCGGAGGGAGCGGACGCCGACGCGGCCGACGCCGAGCAGTTGTATCGCCTGCTGGAGGACGAGGTGGTCCCGCTGTTCTACACCCGGGATGCGCGCGACGTCCCGCTCGGCTGGATGGAAAAAATGAAGCACGCGCTGTGCGTCGCGGGCCAGCGTTTCAGTGCCCGGCGCATGTTGCGGCAGTACGTGACGGAACATTACGTGCCGGCGATCAAGGGTCAGCTGCCGGGCGACGATCCTCCGACCGCCTGAACGGGGCCCGTTTCAAACTCGAAGGGAGCAGCTCACGAGCATCCGAGCGCCGAAGCCCGTGCGTGCGAGAGCGAGGGCCCGCCCGAAGGCCGGCCCCGTCCCTGCGCCGCGCCCTCCCGCCCCCGCGGCCGAGCGGATCGGGGTGGTCCACCTGACGGCCGAATACTGGCCGTTCGCGCGCACCGGCGGGTTGGGAGAGGCTGTGAGCGGGTTGGCCAGCTTCCAGGCAGCCGTCGGCATGCCCACGACGGTCGTACTGCCGCTGTACCGCCAGGTGCGGGAGACCGCGCCGAATCTGGAACGGGCAGGACCGCCGTTCACCGTCACGCTCGGCGACCGGACCGAGACCGCCTGGCTGTATCGCGTGCAGGACGGCGCCGCCGGCGGACCGCACGTCTTTTTCATCGAGCACCCCGACTTCTTCGATCGGGCGGGGATCTACGGCGACGACACCGGAGACTATCCGGACAACGCGCTGCGGTTCGCCTTCTTCTCCGCGGCTGCGCTGACGGTGTTGCCGCAGATCGCGCCCGAGGCGCAGGTGCTGCACGCACACGACTGGCACACCGGTCTCGCGCCGGTGTACCTGCGCACCGTGTTCGCGGGCGAGCCGCTCCACCGCCGGTTGGGCACGGTGCTGTCGGTGCACAACGCCGGATTCCAGGGCCATTTTCCTGCCGAGACGCTGGCCGCCCTCGGTCTACCCGGTGAGCTGTACAACCCACAGGTGTTCGAGTGGTACGGCCGGATGAACATTCTCAAAGGTGGCCTGACGTTCGCGGACCTGGCCGTCACCGTCAGTCCGACCCATGCGCGAGAGCTGCTGACGCCGGAAGGCGGGTTCGGCCTGCAGGAGAAGTTCACCGAGCTGGGAGACCGGGTGGTGGGGATCCTCAACGGGATCGATCCGGTAGTGTGGAATCCCGCGACGGACCCGCACATCACGGCGACCTACTCGATCGATGAGCTCGCGGGCAAGCGGCGCTGCAAGGCGGCGTTGCAGCGCGCCTACGGCTTGCCGCAGCGCGCCCACGCGCCGCTGTTCGGCATGAGCGCGCGTCTCGTGTCGCAGAAGGGGCTCGACCTCGTGCTCGGAGCCGACCTACTGGGGAAGACGGACGCGCAGTTCATCTTCCTCGGCGCAGGAGAGCACCGCTATCACGCGGCGCTGACCGAGCTCGCCGCCGCGGCCCCCGAACGGGTGGCGGTCGAGTTCGCCTTCACGGATCACCTGGAGCACGGGCTGCTCGCGGGGGCGGACCTGCTGCTGATGCCG
The DNA here is from genome assembly GCA_035637455.1 of Gemmatimonadales bacterium. Lineage (GTDB taxonomy): Bacteria > Gemmatimonadota > Gemmatimonadetes > Gemmatimonadales > GWC2-71-9 > 20CM-4-69-16. Next base: position 104,078 of record DASPXE010000007.1, on the reverse strand, counting down.
TCCTTGTACGAGCCGTGCGGGCTCACCCAGATGCGGGCGCAGCGCTACGGCACGATCCCGGTCGCCCGCCGGGTAGGCGGCTTGCTCGACAGCATCGTGGACGGGGAGACGGGAGTGCTGTTCACCGAATACACCTCCGCGGCGCTCGAGCAAGCGGTGTTGGGGGCGCTCGACTGCTATCGGGACCGGACCGCCTGGCGCAAGATCATGCACCAGGTGATGGCGCTGGCGTTCGGCTGGGAGGGCTCTGCCTCCCGCTACCTGGCTGTCTATCTCCGCGCGCTCGCCGCGCGCTCGACTGCCGCCTGACCGCGGGCGCAATGGATTTCGTCCTCGCGCTGCACAGCCACTTGCCGTACGTGCTGAATCACGGGCGGTGGCCGCACGGCAGCGATTGGCTGTGCGAAGCGGCGCTCGACAGCTACCTCCCCCTGCTCGAGCAGCTGCAGGAGCTCGCGGCCCCTCCCCACGACACGCGGGCGCCGGTGACGATCGGCTTCACGCCGGTGCTCGCGAACCAGCTCGCGAGCCCGGCATTCGCACTGGAGCTCGAGGCCTTCTTCGACCAACGCGAGGCCGTTTTCCGGGAAGCGCCGGCGGCGCTGGCCGCTACCGGCGATGCGGCGCTCATGCCCCTCGTCGACTACTGGAAGGCGCGGTTGAGTCGACTGCGGAAGCTGTTTCAGTCGCTGGACCGTGACATTGTGGCCGCCTTCCGCCGTCTCCAGGACGACGGGCGTCTGGAGATCATCGGCTCGGCGGCGACGCACGGCTATCTGCCGCTCCTCGCCCGCGACGAGAGCGTACAGCTGCAGCTCACGCTGGGGCGGAGCGAGCACCGGCGGCTGTTCGGCCGCGATCCGGTGGGCTGCTGGCTGCCGGAGTGCGCCTACCGGCCGCGCGCCGACAAGCGGCGCGGCATCGAGGACCACCTGGCGGCTGCCGGGTTCCGCTACTTCTTCACCGACGCGCATCTCGCGCGGGCCGGCACGCCGCTCGGGATGTACGCCGAGATCCCGTTGGGCGCGGAGCGGTTCGACGCGGAGCGGCACGACGCTTCGTCGCAACGCGCAACCGCGGCGGTGCGCTCGCCCTACCAGGCCTACCGGGTGACGCCGCCTCGGGCGAAGCGGGGTGTGGCCACCTTGGTGCGGGATCCTCGCTCCTCGATGCAGGTCTGGAGCCGCCACCAGGGCTACCCCGGCGACGAGTGGTACCTCGAGTTCCACAAGATCCGCTGGCCCGGCGGTCTCAAGCTGTGGCGGGTGACGGGACCCGACGTCGACCTGGGCGCGAAGCGCCCTTACGACCCGGCGGCCGCGCGCGGCCGGGCCGGAGACCATGCGCGCCACTTCGCGCACCTGCTCGCCGAAATCGCGGCGGCGCCCGGAGCGGGAGCGTTGAAAGATGCCGGCGTCGTCGTCGCACCGTTCGACACGGAGCTGTTCGGTCACTGGTGGTTCGAGGGTGTGGATTTCCTGGCCGCGGTGTACCGCGAGCTGCGCTACCATCCCCGCATCCGCGCGGCGACGGCGTCGCAGCACCTGGCGGACCATGCCCCGCGCGTGGGGTTACGCCTCGCGGAGGGCTCGTGGGGCGTGAACGGCGATCACACGATGTGGCTCAACGACCGCACCGCGTGGACGTGGCCGCGCCTCCGCGCGCTGGAGGACGCCTTCTGGAAGGCGGCCCCTGCGGCGCTCGCATCCCCCGGCGCCCGTCCCGTGCTCGCGCAGGCCGCCCGCGAGCTGCTCCTCGCCCAGGCTTCCGACTGGCAGTTCATGATCTCCACTGGCGCGGTGCCGGACTATGCCGAGCGCCGCTTCAAGCTGCACTGCGACGACGCCGAGCGGCTGGTCGCCGCCCTGACGTCCGGCTCGTCGGGCGACACGGGGACGCGGGGCGTCGCACTGGCGGCGGAGCTGGAGCGCCGCGACGGGCTGTTCCCGAAGGTCCTCGACGCCGTGGCCGAGGTGCTGGGCGATTGAGCGTTCGGTCGGTCGTCATCCACGGGCACTTCTACCAGCCGCCGCGCGAGGATCCCTGGCTCAACCAGGTCGCCGCCGAGCCGTCCGCGGCCCCGTTTCACGACTGGAACCAGCGTATCGAGCAAGAGTGCTACCGCGCGGTCGTCGCGGCGCGGCTGTATGCCCCCGACGGCAGGATCGCGCAGATCGTGAACACCCTGGCCTCGATCAGCTTCAACTTCGGCCCCACACTGCTCGAGTGGCTGGAGCGACAGGCGCCGTCGACCTATGCCGCCGCGCTGGAGGCGGACCGGCTGAGCCGCGAGCGGCATGGCGGGCACGGCAACGCCATCGCCATGCCTTACCACCACGCGATCCTGCCGCTCTCGTCCCGCCGCGACAAAGTGACCGAGGTGCGCTGGGGGATCGCTGATTTTCGGCGTCGCTTCGGACGTGACCCCGAGGGCATGTGGCTTCCCGAGACGGCGGTCGATCCCGAGACCCTGGATGTCCTCGCGGCGGAGGGGATCCGCTTCACCATCCTTGCTCCGCATCAGGTCGAGCACGCTCCCGCCGGTGGGTCTCCCGGGCGCTACCGGACGGCGGGCGGCCGGTCCCTCGCGCTGTTCGTGTACGACGGCCCCATCTCGCACGACGTCGCGTTCGGACCGCTGCTCAAGGACGCCGCGGCGTGGGTGAAGCGGCTGGTAGCGACGCAGCACGGGGCGAGCCCGCCGCGGCTCGTGGCGGTGGCGACCGACGGGGAGACATACGGCCACCACCACCGCTTCGGCGAGGTGGCGCTCGCCTGGCTGCTGCGCGAGCTCGAGCGGCGCCGCGATGTGCGGATCGAAAACTTCGCCGCCTTCCTGGCGCGACACCCGCCGCAGCACGAGGTGAAGCTGGTAGCGCCCACGTCGTGGAGCTGCCCGCACGGGGTGGAACGCTGGCGGGCGGACTGCGGCTGCCGGATGGCCCCCGAGCGGCCGACGCAGCAGCGGTGGCGGGTGCCGCTGCGCGAGGCGCTCGACTGGCTCGCCGGAGAGCTGCACGCGCGCTTCGAGCGCGAGGGCAGCGAGCTGTTCACCGATCCGTGGGCCGCCCGCGACGCCTATGGCGCCGTCGTCAGCTCGGACGAGGCGGCCAGCGCGCGATTCGTGGCCGAGCAGATGCGCCGGCCCGTCGACGCGGCGCGCCGGGTCCGGGCTCGGGAGCTGCTCGACCTCGAGCGCAACGCCCTCCGGATGTTCACGTCCTGCGGCTGGTTTTTCGACGACATCGCCGGGCTCGAGTCAGTGCAGATCCTGCGGTACGCGGCGCGCGCGATCGAGCTGGCCGGCACGGACGCGCCCCGGCTCGAAGCGGGCGTGCTCGACCGGTTGGCGCGCGCGGAGTCGAACGAGCCCGGAGCGGGAACCGGGCGCGACGTTTATCTGAGCCGGGTCAAGCGGCGGGTGCCGGTGGATGCGGCGTCGCGCTCGGACTGGGACACCGGGGGACCGGGCGGTGACGCGGCCCGAGAGCTGCTCCGGGCGGTGACGCGGCTCGAGCACGATCACTCGTCTCGGGCGATCGCGGTCGTCACGGAACTGGCCGATCGCGTGCAGCGCGACGGCAGTCCGGTTCCGTTCGATGCCCAGACGGTGTTCTACCGGATCCGCGCCGCATCTCCGCCCGACTGGGCGGCGCAGCTCGCGCCCGCGGCCTGGCGGCTGGGTTTCGCAGACGGGAATGGCGAAGAGAAGGGGGAGGGGGGGGACCACTAGCTGGATCCGCTGCGCTTCGCCTTCGGCGTCCATTTCCACCAACCGGTGGGCAACTTCGACCACGTGTTCGAGCAGCACGTGCGCGACGTGTACCGCCCGTTCCTGGAGCGGCTTGCGACGCGGGAATTCCTCCCCATCGCCATCCACATGTCCGGTCCGCTGCTCGAGTGGCTCGAAGGGCACGAATCCGCGTTGCTCGACCGGATCGCGCGGCTCGCCGTGGACGGGCGCTTGGAGCTGTTGCTCTCGGGGTTCTACGAGCCCGTGCTGGCGGCCCTGCCCCGGCAGGACCGGATCGAGCAGATCGATTGGATGCGCCAGGCGATCAGACGGCGATTCGGGGTGGAAGCGAGCGGGTTGTGGCTGACGGAGCGCGTCTGGGAGCCTGAGCTGGCGGCGGATCTGGCGCAGGCGGGGGTGCGCTACGCGCTGGTGGACGATCGTCATTTCCTGGTCTCAGGATTCTCCGCCGATCGACTGCACGCCCCGTACTGGACCGAGAGCGACGGCAAGCGCGTCGCGCTGTTTCCGATCGACGAGCGGCTCCGCTACCTGATTCCTTTCAAGCCGCCCGCGGACATCGTGGCGTACCTGCGCTCGTTGCGGGAGGGGGGGGCGCCGCTCGCCGTGTTCGTGGACGACGGCGAGAAGTTCGGCGGCTGGCCCGGCACGAAGGAGTGGGTGTACGACCGTGGCTGGCTCGAGCAGTTCCTCGACGCGATGGGCGGGCTGATCGCGGGCAGCGAGATCCGCCTGACGACGCTCGCCGCCGCGCTCGCCGAGGTACCGAGCGGCGGGCTCGCGTACTTGCCGACGGCCTCGTACCGCGAGATGGAGGGCTGGGCGCTGCCGCCGGACGCCGCAACCCGACTGGCGCGGCTGGAGCACGACCTCGGGCCCGAGCGGCTCGCCGGACCCGACGGGGCGCTGGTCCGGGGGGCGCACTGGCGCAATTTCTTCGTGCGCTATCCCGAGTCGAACCGGATGCACAAGAAGATGCAGGCCCTGTCCGCGCTGTGCCGGCGCTCGGGCGACCCGGCGGCAGCGCGCCAGGCGATCGGCCGCGCGCAATGCAACGACGCGTACTGGCACGGCGTGTTCGGAGGGCTGTACCTCCCGCATCTCCGGCAGGCGATCTGGCGCAACCTCGCGCTGGCCGAAGGCGAGCTGCGGCGAGGCGCTCCGCTCGAGGTCGAACAGCTCGATCTCGACGCTGACGGGTTCGAGGAGATCTGGTTGCATTCGGGGGCATTCTCCGCTCTCGTCAGCCCGCGCCGCGGCGGCGCGATAGAGGAATACACGCTGTTCGGCGCCGGGATCAACTACGCCGATGTGCTGACGCGGCGGCGCGAGGCGTATCACGAGCTCGCGCTGGAGGGGGGCGAGCAGGCGAACATGGGAACGGGAGACGGGACACCGAGCATTCACGACATCGAGAAGCGCATGCGCATCGACCAGCTGCCGCCCGTCGATCGCGACGCGCGCGCGCTGTTCGTGGAGCGCGTCCTCCCTGGGGCACTGACCCGGGAAATCTATGCGAGCGGCGAGTACCAGCCGATCGTATCGTGGGCCGGCGTTCCGGTGGCGGTCGCTGTGCGTACGGTCGGCGCGGCCGTAGAGGTGACCTGCCAGGCGCCCCAGCTCGAGAAGCGACTCCGCTTCGACGCTGGTGGCGGGGTGACCGTCTCCTACCGCTGGGATCCGGCGCGCTTCCCTCGGGATGCGCTGTTCGCGCCGGAGGTATCGCTCGCCCACCCGCTCGAGCTGCAGTGCGGGCCCGCCGCCGAAGTCTGGTCGTTTCCCATCGGCACGGTGTCGAAGTCGGAGCGGGGGCTGGACGAGACGGTGCAGGGCCATTCGCTCACGCCGCGCTGGCCGGTGGCGCTAGCGGAAGCCCGGGTCGAGATCTCATGGAGCCGGTGATCGCGAAGGGCACCTGTTTTCCCCTGTTCGCCTACGACGTCGCGCGAGCGATCGACCTGGACGCGGCCGAGCGCCGCATCCTGGCCGGCGCCGAGCGCCAGACGGTGAAGCAGCGACGCCGGGCGCCCGCATCGTTCGAATACCGTCCCGCACCACTGCGCGTGACCCGCCCGGGGGAGGTGCACGTGCTGGGCGCCTACCGCACGGCGCCGACGCTGGAGCTGGTGTTGTACGACTTCGGCGCCATTTCCGTGAGCTACGCAGCGGCGATCGAGGGGCCACTCCTGGGCCTCCCCGCACTGGCGTACGAGTTGTGGGGGAACGAGCGGCTCGTTGCCGACGCCCGCCGGCACGTGGAGGAGCTGCTGGCGACGCTCGGGGACGCGGCGTTACGGCCGCACATCGCGGACTTCGTCGAGGACTACTCCATCTTCCAGATCGAGGCCTTTGCAGCGCCCTGCGGCGCCGCCGCTCTCTGGACCGACCATGCGCACACCGTCGCTCAAGTGTTGCGGGCCGAGCCGCATACCCTGTCCCAGCAGGAAGTCGCCGACGCCACGGCCTCGCGGCTCTCGTTCGGGCCCGACGAGGCGACGTTCATCGACACGGACGCGACGCTACTGTTCGACCCCGAAGGCGACGACGTGCGCGCGGTGCTCGAGTTCGCCAACATCCAGCTGCTCGAGATGCGTTTCCTCGACCAGCAGCTCGACGACATTCTCGAGCGGGCCTATGAGCTGCTGCAGCCGCGCCCGACGCGGGTCGTCGGCTCGGGGAGCGAGGGTCCTGACCTGCGCCGGCTGGCCCGGCTGCAGCTCGACGGCGCGATCCTGTTCGAGCAGGTGACGAACGCGCTCAAGCTGGTGGGAGATCAGTTCCTGGCGCGGGTGTACTCGCTCGCGTCCCGGCGCTTTCACCTGGGCGATTGGGACGCGAGCATCACGCGCAAGCTGCAGACGATCGACAGCATCTACGCCAAGATGGCGGACCGCGCGTCGAGCCGGCGGATGGAGATCCTCGAATGGATCATCATCGTGCTGATCGCGGTCTCGATCGCGCTGTCCCTCGTTCCGGTACTGCCGCGGCATTGAAAGGGTGGGGATGCTGGTCCTCCACTAAGCCATGGCGGTCGCCAGTTTCACCCCCACCGGCTCGGCCACCTGAGCCGCCGACACCGGCACGACGATGAGCGACGTCGGCAGGTGGTTGAGCAACCGCTCTGTCACGCTGCCCACGAGCACGCGCGTCGCCCACCCCTTGCCGTGCGACCCTACCACGAGCAGATCCGTCTGCCATGCGGCCGTTTCGCGCAAGATGGTGTCCACCGCCGTTCCGTACCGCACCACCTTCTCGACGCCCTTCATTCGGATCGCGGGCCAGATATCGCGGTGCAAGAGCTCTTCTGACATCGCGTAGTACTCAGTCGGGTCGTAGGACGGCGTCACCTCGGGGATGACGGGGAGCGGCTCGAACACGCTCAGCGCGCGCAGCTCCGCGCCGAACAGCGCGGCGTAGCGCTCCGCCACCCGCAGGGTCCGCCGGGCGGCGCCCGACAGGTCGACGGCGACCAGCACGCGGCGGATCGTCGTTGGCGTGCCGGCGGTCACGAGGATCTGCACGTCGGCCGTGCGAGCCACGTTGAGACTTGTGCTCCCGCCGAACCAGCGGCCGAGCGTCGAGTGATGCTTCCCGCCCAGGACGACGACCTCGGCGCCGATCTCGGCCACGACGTCCTTCAACACCCCCGCGGCGGAGCCGAACCGCACCATCATCTCGTCGCGGGTACCGGCCGGAACCTTACCGCTCACGACTGCGGCTATCTGGCCGCGCGCCCGCTCGACGATCGCCTGGCGATAGACCTCCACCTGGGGCGCCTCGAACCCCGCGAGCATGTCACGCGTCGCGTGGACGAGGCGACAACCCGCGTTCGCTCGCTCCGCCGTGCGGCAAGCAAACCCCGCCGCCGCCGCTGCCTCAGGCGAGGCGTCCACACCGACCACGAAGGGTTTCCATGACATGTGACCACCTCCTGACGCAAACCAAGGTCGCGCGGGGGCGGTGAAGCGATTCTGACAGATACCGCAAGAAACCTTCATCCAGCCTCCCAGCCGCCTTCATCAAGCCTCGAGCAGATTCCTACCCGGTCACATACATCGAACCCTCTCAAGGAACACGAGATGAACTCGAAGCTTCTGGGGACCGGCATCGTCGCTCTCGCCCTGGTCGGGCTCGCGGGTGCGAGCTTCACGAGTGCGCCGCGCACCGAGCGGATCGACTTCGGCGCCGCGCCCCGCGCGGTCGGCGCGGTCTACAACCCCACGCTCGCCCCCGCCTCGGCGGCTCCGGTCAAGGAGTTCCGCATCCCCATTCGGGATGCGAAACTGGAGATTGCGAGCGGCGTCAGATACAACGGCTGGAGCTTCGGTGGCACCGTGCCCGGGCCGGTGATCCGGGTGCGCGAAGGGGATCTCGTGCGGATCCTGCTCGTCAACGAAGCGTCGCTGCCGCACTCGATCGATTTCCACGCGGCGCGGATTCCGATGAACGTAGCGTTCCGCACGATCGTCCCGCGCGACTCGCTGGCCTTCGAATTCGTGGCGCGCGACCCGGGTGCTTACCTCGTGCACTGCGGCACCCCTCCCGTGCTGCTCCACCTGATGCAGGGGATGTACCTCCCCATCATCGTGGATCCCAAGCGCGGCTGGCCCGGCAAGGCCGACAAGGAGTTCGTCATCGTCCAGAGCGAGTTCTACGTGCAGGGGGGCGACAGCGCGCTGCCAGGGCAGGCCGACTGGAAGCAGGCCCTCGGACGCCAGGCGAGCTATGTCGTGTTCAACGGGCGCGCGTTCCAGTACCAGCAGCACCCCCTGGAAGTCGCCGTGGGCGACCGCGTCCGGCTGTTCGTCGTGAACGCGGGTCCGAGCTTCTCGAGCGATTTCCACGTCGTGGGTGCGGTGTTCGACAAGGTGTATCCGGACGGAGATCCGGCGCACGCGCTGGCGCACGTCCAAACGTGGGGTATCCCCGCGGGTGGTGGGGCGGTGTTCGAGACCGTGTTCGACAAGGACGGGAGCGGCGAGGGAGTATACGCGTTCGTGACGCACGCGTTCGCCGACGCCGCCAAGGGTGCGGTTGGGCTGATTCAGGTCGGCGCGCCGCCCCACGTCACGGCGATGGCGCACTAGCTGACGCGGCGGCGCCGGACGGGGCTCCGGCGCCGCTCCGCTTCATGCTTTGCGCCGCGTCACCTTCCACTGACCAGTCTGAGCGTCACCGGAGCCACCGCCGCGTGTCGTGTAGCTGCCTTCGATCGTGTCGCCATCGAGTCGGCCCTCGAACGTGGTGAAGAGCTGGGCGCCACTCTCGGGGTCGGCGTAGGGCGCGAGCGTGCCGGTCACGCGGCCGCTCGCCACGCGCACGAAGTTGATCGTCAACACCGCGCTGCGCGGCTGCGCCGCGGCGCCGCCTGCCGCTCCTTGCCGGTCCCACGCCTGGAGCGGACGGCCCCAGCCACGCGGTATCATGATCACATCGCCGAAGGCGCTGTCACTGCTGGCGGAGAGGGTGAAGGAGATGCTGCCGCTGCGGCCCGTGGCAGCGCTCGAGTACGACCCCTCCCATCGGCCTGCGAGGGCGGCCACGTCGCCGGCGGTCCCCGCCATCGGCACGCGCGGCTGGTGGGCGGCTGAGCAGGCCGTGACCAGGGCGGCGAGCGCCGCGTCCAAGACTGTGGTTTGTGAACTCATCGGGAGCTCCAGTTGTCGGGGTGGTCGAGATGAAGATACGGGCAGTGGGCCTTGCCTGATGCGTAAGACGTGCGGACGCCTCAGTTGGTTGCACTCAGATCGGGTACGCGATGGCTGTGGCGGCCGCCAACACGTCACCCGAGTCCGGCCCTCCGTCGATGGCGACGAGGATCTTGCGGATTCGCATGGTCCGAGCGTAACCGTTGGGTGTTGAAGGGAGCCTGAACCCCGGGTGAGGGAGATACCGCTGGCTTCTCCCGAGACGAAATTCATACCGTCTTCAGGAGCGAGGCCCCGCGTGCCGAGACGACCAGCCTCCACCCCTAGACCACCCAGGGAGGGCGGTGCCGAAGGGGCACGTGTGCGACGGCGCTTCGAGGCCTTGCTGTCGGCCGGCGTGGCGATCTTCTCTGAGCACTCCCTGGAGCGGGTGCTCCAGCAGATCGTGGACTCGGCGCGCGAGGTCGTGGGGGCCCGCTATGCAGCGCTCGGCGTGCTCGCTGCGGACCGGGAGACCTTGAGCCAGTTCGTCACCTCCGGCCTCTCCCCAGCCGAGCGCGAACGGATTGGCGACCCGCCGCGGGGCCGTGGGCTGCTCGGCCTGGTCATCCGCGAGCCAAAGCCGGTCCGTTCGGCCGATATCAACCGCCACCCCAAGCGCTACGGCTTTCCGCCCCACCATCCGCCGATGAAATCGTTTCTCGGTGTCCCGATCCGGAGCCGGGGAAAGGTGTTCGGCAACCTCTACCTCACCGAGAAGATCGGGGCGAAACAGTTCAATGCGGAAGACGAGGCGATCACCGTGCTGCTCGCGGCGCACGCGGCGGTCGCCGTCGAAAATGCGCGCCTGCACGACGAAAGCGAGCGCCTGGTCGGTGAGGTACGGGCGATGCAACGCCAGCGCGACCTCTTCTTCGCCATGATGAACCATGAGCTGCGGAACGCGCTCACGGCCGTGTACGGCTGGGCGGAACGCTTGGTGCGGGGCAAGTCGCCCGAGGCGGCGGCGCAGGCGGCGCAGGAAGTGTACGAAGGAGCGGGGCTGACCATCACCCTGCTCAACAACTTCCTCGACCTCACGCGGCTCGACGCAGGGAAGGTCCGTCCCGTGTGGCGCGACGTCGAGATCCCCGCGGCAGTCGCGCGGGCGATCGGGGGGATGCAGCCGGCGGCTGAGGCGAAGCGCGTGGTGCTCGCACCCCACTATGGCCCTGGCCCGACGACATTCCGCACCGACCCGGTGCGGCTGGAGCAGATCCTCGTGAACCTGCTCTCCAACGCGGTGCGACACAGCCCGGAAGGCGGCACCGTCGCGGTGCACGTGGCGACGGCGGATTCCATGGTCTCATTCCGCGTGAGCGACCGCGGCCGCGGCATCCCGCTGGAGCTCCAGGACCGCATCTTCGAGCCGTTCGAGCGATTCGACCCGCACTCGGGGCTCGGCACGGGGCTCGGGCTGCCGGTCTCGCGCCGGCTGGCGGAGGTGCTCGGTGGGGCGCTCACGGTGCAGAGCGTCGTCAACCGCGGAGCGACATTCACCCTGGCGCTGCCGTTGCGGCCACCCGCCTGAGTATGAAGGTTCCTTCAGCGATTCTTTAGAATCGGTTCAGCACCCTTCCCTTACTCTCCGAGCCATGAAAATCCTTGTGGTGGAAGACGATCGAAAGGTCGCGGGCTTCATCGAGCAGGGGCTGCGGGAAGAGGGGTATGCCGTCGACGTGGCGCCCGACGGCGAGGAAGGCACGACCTTGGCGCACGTCTACGACTACGACCTCGTGGTTCTCGACGTGATGCTGCCCAAGAAGAACGGCCTCCAGGTCGCGTCCGAGTTGCGCCGCGAAGGCCGTAAGACGCCGATCCTGATGCTCACGGCGCGCGACACGACGGAAGACGTGGTGCGCGGGTTGGACGCCGGCGCGGATGACTATCTGCCCAAGCCCTTCAAGTTCGACGAGCTGCTGGCACGCGTGCGGGCCTTGGTGCGCCGCGGTGGGGCGTCGCGCACCGAGTTGCTCGCCTACGGGCCGGTTGAGCTCGACCGCCTGAAGCACAAGGTGCGCGTGAAGGGGCAGCGACTCGAGCTCACCCCGAAGGAATTCCAGTTGCTCGAGCACTTCCTGCTCCGGCCGGAAGAGGTCATCCGGCGCACGGAGCTGCTCGAGAAGGTCTGGGACCTGCACTTCGACCCCGAGAGTAACGTGGTGGACGTGCACGTGGGCAATCTGCGGCGCAAGCTCAAGAATGCCGCCGAGCTGGAGCTGATCCATACGGTGCGCGGGGTCGGCTTCCGTCTCCAGTCACCGGATCGGGACGAGGAGTGAGCCGGTCGCTGCGGCGGACCCTGGCCGTCCGGTTCGCGGCGACCATGGGGGCCGGCCTGCTCTTCGCGGCGGCGGCGGCGTACGGCGTGGCCGTCGGCCCCGCTGCCGGGATGCACCGCGAGCTGCTGCTCCTGCTCGCGGCCGTGGTGGTGCTGGGAACGGGGGCCACGCTCGTCGGCGCGTGGTGGCTCGCCGGGTCAGCGGTGCGGCCGGTGCACGAGATCACAGCGCAGGCAACGCGGATCGCCCCGGGCACCCTGGACCAGCGAATCGCGGCGCACGCCGAGACGGACGAGTACCGCGGCCTGGTCGCCGTGCTGAACCGGATGCTCGAGCGGTTGGACCGCGCGTTCCGCAACCAACGCCGCCTCATCGCGGACGTGAGCCACGAGCTGCGCTCGCCGCTCACGGCGCTGCGGGGCGAGATGGAAGTGGCGCTGCGGTCCGAGCGGAGCGCCCGCGACTATCAGCGGGTGCTGCACAGCGCGCTGGAGGAGATCGACCGTCTCACGGCGATGAGCGAGGACCTGCTGTTGATCAGCCGGGCGGACGCCCACCTGCTCCAGGCCGATCGCATCCCGACCGACCTCAACGCGATCGTCCACTGCGCGGTAGAAGCGCTGCAACCGCGCATCGAGGAGCGCGAGCTGGCGGTCGAGTCGCACTTCGCTCCCGAGGCGACGCACGCGGTCGTCGACTCGGATCTCGTGACCCGGCTGGTGCGACAGCTTCTCGACAACGCCGTGAAATTCACGCCCCCGGGTGGACGGGTGCGCGTCGCGACCGCTCCGCTGAACGGCGCTGGCGGCGTCCGGATCGCGGTGGAGGACTCAGGTCCGGGGATTGCCACCGAGCAGCTCCCTCACGTCTTCGAGCCGTTCTTCCGTGCCGACCAGGCACGCAGCCGTGGCACCGGGACGGGCCTCGGGTTGGCGATGGTCGCGGCCATCACTCGGCTGCACGGCGGCAGCGTGCACGTAGCGAACGTCACGGGAGGCGGGACGGGATCACGCTTCGAGGTCGATCTCCCCGCAATTCCTCACCGCTGAACCCGGAGCACGCCATGGCGCCGCAGCAGCCGCTTACCTCGCAGCACCCCAAAGGGACCCTGTTGCTCATCGGCCTGTACGGTGTGCTGTTCGTGGTCGCGTGGTTCGCCGTGTACTTGTTCGTGTATCTGCGGCGCGGCGGGGTGACGCCATGAACGTCCCGCTCTACGAAAAGATCTGGATGTGGGCGGCGGGGGGGATCATCGTGGCGTTCATCACCACGGTACTCGTGGCCGGCATCGGCAGCGCGCTCGTGCCGCCGAGCCATATCGAGACCATCGATCCGGCCACCGTGTGGCGGGACGGCCGGTTCGCGAAGCAGGGCGTCACCGTGAGCCCGACCGGCGCCACCGTCATCGCGGTCGGCATGATGTTCGCGTTCCTGCCCGCCGAGATCCACGTCCCGGCCGGGCGCCCGGTCACGTTCCGGATGACCAGCGCCGACGTCACCCACGGCTTCCTGATCGTCGGCACCAACGCGAATACGATGTTGGTCCCGGGCTACGTCAGCCAGTTCACCACAACATTCCGGCAGCCGGGCCAGTATCTGATCGTGTGCAACGAGTACTGTGGACTGAGCCATCACCTCATGTCCGCCAGGCTGATCGTGGAGGAGGCACGGCCATGATCCGCTCCAGTCGGCTCGCCCTCGCGAACCTGTGGGTTGCGATCCTGGCGTTCGGCGTCGCTTCCGCGATGGCGTTCATGCAGGCACTGTCGCGCGCGGCACTCGAGCTGCCGTGGCGTTCGGCCAAGATGTACTACCTCTCGGTCACGGCACATGGCACGCTGATGGCGTTGGTGTTCACGACGTTCTTCATCATGGCGTTCGGCTACGTCGTGGCCGAGCGGACGCTGGGTCGTCCTGTCCCGCACCGCGGCCTCGCGTGGACGGGCTTCTGGGTGGCGCTCGCGGGGACGCTCGCGGCGGTCGCGGCGATCCTCTCGGGGAAGGCCACGGTCCTGTACACCTTCTATCCTCCGCTCAAGGCGCATCCGGCGTTCTACATTGGGGCGACCCTGCTCGTGGTCGGGTCGTGGATCTGGGGCTTCGTGGTGATCCGCAGCTACCTCCTCTGGAAGCGGGAGCATGTGGGTCAGCCCGCGCCGCTCGCGCTGCACGGGACGCTCGCCACGGTGATCGTGTGGCTGATCGCCACCGTGGGGGTGGCGGCGGAAATGCTGTTCTTGCTGATTCCGTGGTCGCTTGGCTTCACCAAGACGGTCGATCCCGAGCTCGCCCGGATGCTGTTCTGGTACTTCGGCCACCCGCTCGTCTACTTCTGGCTGCTGCCGGCCTACGTGGTGTGGTACACGGTGTTGCCGAGGGTTGCCGGGGGGAAGTTGTTCAGCGACCCGCTGGCGCGCCTCGTGTTCGTGCTGTTCATCATCTTGTCCACGCCCGTGGGCTTCCATCACCAGTTCATGGACCCGGGGATTCCCGCCGCGTGGAAGCTGTTCCACGCCATCCTCACCTTCGGGATCCTGTTTCCCAGCTTCGTGACGGCGTTCACGGTGACGGCGTCGCTCGAGGTCGCGGGGCGGATGCACGGCGCAACGGGACTGCTCGACTGGCTCAAGCGACTCCCGTGGGGGGACCCGCTGGTGGCGAGCGTCCTGCTGTCGATGCTGCTGTTCGCGGTAGGAGGAATCGGCGGCGCGATCAACGCGGCATACGGGATGAATGCCGTGGTGCACAACACCGCCTGGATTCAGGGACATTTCCATCTGACGGTGGGCAGCGCAACGGCACTGACTTTCATGGGGACGGCGTACTGGTTGCTGCCGCGGTTGACTGGACGTGAGCTCGAGCTCGGACTGCTGGCGAAGGTGCAGCCGTATCTGTGGTTCGTCGGCATGGTGCTGTTCTCGATCTCAAACCACATCACCGGCCTGATGGGGATGCCCCGTCGGATCTACGACGCGACGTACGGCGGCGCGGCGGCGGCGCAGGCGTGGCGGGGGCTCACCGGGATCTCCGCGGTAGGCGGGTTGTTCCTGTTTGCCAGCGCCGGGTTCTTCATGCTCGTCATGCTCGGAACGGGGCTCGCCGGGCGGAAGCGCGAGCCGGAGCCGATCGAGTGGGCCGAGCCGCTGGAGCCGTCGAGCCCGAAGGCCACGCTGCTCGACCGCTACGGACTCTGGACGCTGGTAGCGGTGGCGCTCGTGCTGATCGCCTACGCCTACCCGCTGTGGTCCCATCTGCACATGCAGCGGTTCGGGTCGCCGGGCTATACACCGTTCTGAACATCGGGAAAGGGGAGACGGGAAAGGGGAAACGTTGATGCGACGCATGCTCAAGCTGTATCCCCTTCCCGTGCTGGTGGGCGCCGGGCTCGTCACTGGGCTCGCGGCCCGCTTCGTCGTCGGCGCTCCCCAGGTCGGACAGGGGTTCTTCCTCGCGACGCTCGTCGCGGGGGGCGGCCCGCTCGTCGTGCAGACCCTCCGCGGGATGGCTCGCGGCCGGTTTGCGGCCGACATCGTCGCGATGCTCGCCATCCTCGCGGCGCTCGCCCTCGGCCAGTATTTCGCCGGCGCGGTGATCGCGTTGATGCAGTCGGGCGGGGAGGCGCTCGAGCGCTATGCCATGGGCCGCGCGTCGAGCTCGCTTGAAGCGCTGCTCGCCCGGGCGCCGAAGGTCGGGCACCGGATCCGCAGCGGGCGGGTCGAGGAGGTGCCGGTGGGCGAGCTCGGTGCCGGCGACGTGCTGCTGGTTCGGCCTGGCGACCTGGTCCCCGTAGACGGCGAGGTGACGAACGGGACCTCGGCGGTGGACCAGTCGGCGCTCACGGGCGAGCCGCTCCCGATCCGTGCGGTGCAGGGGACCGCGCTCCTCTCGGGCAGCGTGAACCTGGACGGGGCGCTCGAAATGCGCGCCTCCCGCCCCGCCGAGCAAAGCCAGTACCAGCAGATCGTACGCCTGGTGGAGCGCGCGCGGCGCGAGAAGCCCCCGATCCAGCGGCTCGCCGACCGGTTCGCCGTGTGGTTCACGCCGGTGACACTCGTGATGTGCGGCGTGGCGTGGCTTCTCACCGGGAGTGCGACGAGCGTGCTTGCGGTCCTCGTCGTGGCGACACCGTGTCCGCTGATCCTGGCGACGCCGATCGCCGTGATCGCCGGGATCAGCCGGGCGGCGGACCTGGGCGTGATCGTGAAGACCGGCGCGGCGATCGAGCAGCTCGGGCGAGCGCGGGCGATCGTGTTCGACAAGACAGGCACGCTCACGCTCGGCCATCCGACAGTGGGACGTATCGAGGCGAAGGACGGAGTCGTGCCGGACGAGGTGCTGCGTCTGGCCGCCGCCGTCGAGCGCCTGTCGTCACATCACCTCGGCAGGGCGGTCGCCGAGGCGGCTGGGCGGTTGGGCCCGCTCCCGCCCGCCAGCGACTTTCTGGAGAACCCCGGGGCCGGCGTGGCCGCGCGGGTCGAGGGCCGTGCCGTCGCCGTGGGATCCGCCCGCTTCCTGTCGAGCCACGGCGTGCCCATTTCAGAACGCGCTGACGACCGCACCACTGCCTACGTCAGCGTGGACGGGCGACTGGCAGGCGCGATCGAGTTCGCCGACCGGCTGCGCCACCAGGTGCCGTCGCTCATGCAGCGGCTCGCCGTGCTGGGCGTGACCGAGACCGTGATGCTGACCGGCGACCGCGCGTCGAGCGCGGAGGTGATCGCGGCGCAGGCGGGGATCCGCACCGTGCGGGCGAATCTGCTGCCCGCGGACAAGGTCGCGGCCGTCCAGGAGTTGAAGCGCCGCCACGGCACCGTGGCGATGGTCGGAGACGGCATCAACGACGCGCCGGCCCTCGCCGCCGCCACGGTGGGGATCGCCATGGGCGAGCACGGCACGGCGGTCTCGGCTGAGGCGGCGGACATCGTGCTGCTGGTGGACGACATTTCGCGGGTGGGCGACGCGGTGGCTATCAGCCGGCGGATGCGCCACATCGCGCTGCAGAGCATCGGTGTGGGGCTGGGCGTGAGCTTCGCGCTGATGGTGGTGGCGAGCTTTGGTCTCGTGAGCCCAGCGGTTGGCGCGGTGATGCAGGAAGCGCTCGACGCGGCGGTGATCCTCAACGCCCTCCGCGTGAGGTGATGCTGACCGGTTTCACCACAGATCCACGAGCGGGCAGCGGAAGCCGGGCAGCACGTCCTCGCCGTCCAACGTCGCGTTGGCGTCGAGCAGCGCTTCGCTCCCGTCGGCCCGATAGACCCGGGCGGTCCGCCGCTCCGAGTCGACCACCCATACTAGCCGGACTCCAGCCTTCAACCACTGGGCTACCTTCTCGAGCGTTTCCGCGGGATGATCGTCGTGAGCCAGGACCTCCACCGCGAGGTCCGGCGCCCAACCGGGATAGCCTCGCGGCTCGACTTCCGGCACGCGGTCCTGAGCGATGAACGCCACGTCCGGCGCCCTCACCGTGTCCGGATCTGACTCGATCTTAAAGCCCGTCTCCGCGGCATACACCCGGCCCAAGTCGTGCGCCTCCACATGAGCCATGATTCGGTACCCGAGCGTCATCGCGACCGCCCCGTGCCGCGCGCCACCGGGATCCCGGACGACCAGCCGGCCGCGGATCAGCTCGGTGCGCTTGTCCGGCAGGTCCAGTCGCAGCAGCTCATCTGCGGTCATGAGCGTGGTGTCACCCATGCTGGCAACATAGCCTCGGCGCGCGCGCATGGCGACCGCATGATGCACACAGACTTTCAACTGCGCGTCAACGATCGTCGGGGAGGGTCAGTACTTCGACTGCATGTAGGCCACACCCGGGGCCAGCGTCTCCCGCCAGGCTCGCTCGACTGCGGGGCTGAACTCGGGGTCGCAGCGCCCCACCGTCGCAATCAGGCTGTCGAGGAAGGGTCCGTACAGCGCCGGCGGGATGTCGAGATCGCGGCGGCTGTGCCGCTCGGCAACCCGCGTGAGCAGGCTTGGCTCCGTGCGCGGCTCGTTCGGGAAGAGGAGCAGCAGGCTGAACGCGTGCCGCAGCAATTTGTTCTGGCGCTCGAAGTCGGTGCGGGCAAACCGCGGCTTCGCCTCGGGACAGCGGGCGAAGAAGTCGTCGTAGAAAGCGCGTAAGAAGCCTGGCTCAGCGCAGCACCGCTCGTAGCTGGCCTTCGCCACCCGCGTCGCCGCTTGGGCCCCGGGCTCCCCCCTGGCCGGCTGGCTCATTGTGCACCGCCCCTCGGGTCAGTGACCAAAAGCTGACGCGTGAGCCGGGAGCCCGCCAGGGCGGGAGCTTCCAGGGAACATGAAGCTTTTCTGAACCGGTCTTTGAGACCGCTTCATCGAGGTTTGCGAGTATTGCTGCCATGACACGAGCGTTCCCCCGACTGATTTTCGACAGGGCGCCGTCGCGGGTGTACTGGGAGCTGACGCGCGCCTGCGACCTCGCCTGCCGGCACTGCCGCGCCGAGGCCGTGCCGCTGCGCCACCCCGATGAGCTGACCACAGCTGAGGGCCTGCGGTTGGTCGAGCAGCTCGCCGCGTTCGGCGACCCCAAGCCGCACCTGGTGCTCAGCGGGGGGGATCCGCTCAAGCGCCCGGACCTGTGGCTCGTCATCGCCGCCGCTCGCGCCTTCGGGCTCGGCGTCTCGGTAGCACCGAGCGCGACACCGCTTGTCAGCCCGGCGGAGCTGGCGCGTTTCGAGGAGGCGGGCGTCGAGGCGATCTCGCTGTCGCTCGACGGCTCGACGGCGCAGCGCCACGACGCGTTGCGCGGCATACCCGGAACCTTCGTGTGCACGCTCGCGGCCGCGCGGGCGGCCGGCGCCGCGGCGCTGCCGTTCCAGATCAACACGCTCGTCGCCGGGGAGACGCTCGACGACCTGGCGGCGATCTATTTGCTCGCGAGCGACCTGGGCGCGGCCCGTTGGAGTTTGTTCTTCCTCGTGAGCGTGGGCCGGGGCACGGTGCTCCAATCGATCACGCCCGCGGCGGCGGACGACCTCATGCACTGGCTCGTGGAGCTCGCGGACCAGGAGGAAGGGCCGGTCGTCACGACCACGGAAGCGCCCCACTTCCGCCGGGTGATGCTGCAGCGACACGGCGCCCCGGGGCGCGGGCACAGCGCGGGCATCCGTGACGGCAACGGCATCATGTTCGTCTCGCATACTGGAGATGTGCACCCCTCGGGCTTCCTGCCGCTCACCGCCGGAAACGTGCGGACGCAGCACGTCGTGGAGATCTATCGTGAGTCGAGCCTGTTCCGTACGCTGCGGCGCGTCGATCTGTTCACCGGACGGTGCGGGCGCTGCGAGTTCCACTGGCAGTGCGGGGGTTCGCGGGCACGGGCTTACGCATCAAGCGGCGACCCGTTCGGCGAGGATCCACTGTGCAGCTATCAGCCCCGAGCGAGCCAATAGGCGCGGCCTCCACGGCGCTGCTGGCCGAGCCACCCGGCGAGCTGCGGCTGCGGGACGGCACCCCCGTGCGGGTTCGGCCGGTCCGGCCCGAGGACCGCGACCGTTTCCGGGAGGGGTTACATCGGCTGTCCGCCGCGTCGCGCTATCACCGCTTTCTCGCGACGGTCGCGGAGTTGTCGGACGAACAGCTCCGCTACCTGACCGAAGTCGACCACGTGAATCACCTGGCGTGGATCGCGCTGGATCCGACTCTGCCCGGGGAGCCTGCGATGGGGGTGGCTCGCTGCATTCGGTTTCCGAAGCATCCCGGCATGGCCGAGGTGGCGGTCACGGTGCTCGATGCCTACCAGGGCCGTGG
The DNA here is from genome assembly GCA_035637455.1 of Gemmatimonadales bacterium. Taxonomy (GTDB): domain Bacteria; phylum Gemmatimonadota; class Gemmatimonadetes; order Gemmatimonadales; family GWC2-71-9; genus 20CM-4-69-16. Next base: position 84,591 of record DASPXE010000007.1, on the reverse strand, counting down.
CCTGGGCACGCTGCTGCTCGGCCTGTTGAGCCGCTCCGCGGCCGCGCAGGGGATCCGGACGTTTCGCGCGTACGTGCACGAGGATAACGACGCCATGTTGCGGATCTTTCGGGATCTCGGCGCCGAGGTGGCGCGTGCCGACATCGGCGTATGTCAACTGGACATTCCGGTGCCGGAGGACCCTGAGACGCTGCCCGATACGCCCACCGGCCGCGTCTTCAAGGCGGTGGCGGGGCGCGCGGGCCGGGGAGTGCTCGGTCTGATTCACTAGGGATACAACGCAATAAGGCGCGGCAGCGTCGTGCCACCTGCCGCGCCTCGTCGTTATGAACCGGCGTTTATCGCAGCTGTTGCGCCGGCTCGCGCCGCACGTCGATTCGCGGCCGCGGCTGGGGCCGTGGGCGCGCGTGCGTGTCGAGGCCGAGTGCCGTGTACAGCGGGCACGCCCCGGCGATCGCCGTGGCGAGGATGCCGGTCGCGACGAGCGCCGCACCGAACGCCAGGAAGGGATGCGAGTCCGCGACGACCGCGGCCCACACCATGAACAGGATCCCCAACACCGCCCGGATGGCGGTATCCGCGCCGCCGATGTTCGTGGTTTTCATGGCTCCACCCTGAAAGGCTTCGTACCCAAGATCGCGGCGGGCGCGTGAAGCCAGGCGTAACCGACCGTGAAGACCGCTTCAGCAAATCCTTGGCAGCTGGTCCCCGGGCAGCATGTCGACCACGCGCGTGCCTCCGATGGCCGTCTCGAGCACTACCAGGCCGGGGTGCTTGTCCGCAAGGCCTTGCGTGGATGACATACTTCCCTTTCGCTCCGACAGGAGAGGAAGACTTGGCGCACGCCGTGGATGTCCTGCAGGGCACGCTGGACCTGCTCATCCTCAAGTCGCTTTCGCTGTCACCCTTGCATGGCGGGCTCCTCTTTGTGGGCCCGAATTCACGGGTGATGCCGGGGGCGAGCGGGCCATTGTGCTCCGCTAGCGCTCCGAGTTCTCAGGGCTCATCTTTGCAACGCGGGTCCGTTGGGTGAGCCACGGCACCTGCCCATCCAGGTCCAGGGAAGGCACATGAGTGACTCGCCTGCAAGACCATCTTTCATGTCACGGCTCAATGGCCCGTGGCACCGGCGTAGTCTGCAGATCTTCATGGTGATCGTGCTCGTGCATTTCGCCGAGCACCTGTTCCAGGCGTATCAGGTGTACGTGCTCCACTGGCCGGTGCATGAAGCGCGGGGCATGTTGGGCCAGTGGTTCCCCTGGCTCGTGCACTCGGAGGTGTTGCACTACGGGTATGCGGTGGTCATGCTGGTCGGGATCTGGATGCTGTTGCCGGGCTTCGTCGGCCGGTCACGCACGTGGTGGCTGGCGGCGCTCGTGATTCAATTCTGGCACCACGTCGAGCACGCCCTGCTCCAGGGCCAAGCCATTGCGGGGCACAACCTGTTCGGCTCACCAGTCCCGATCAGCATCCTGCAGCTGTGGATCCCGCGCGTCGAGCTGCACCTGTTCTACAACACGCTCGTTCTCGTGCCGATGCTCGTGGCCATGTACTACCACCTCCTGCCCCGCCTCCCCGAGGCCGCGACCATGAGGTGTAGCTGCGCGCTCCGAGTCAGCGCGGGCACAGCCTGAGCGTTCTCAGACGACTGCGGCCTCCATCGCGTCCAGCCGCGTGTAGTAATCCGAGATCTCCTTGAGATGCGCCCACGCGATCTTCGCCGTCAGGTCGAGGTCGTCGTTGGTCACGTTGGTTTGTGGGTCGTGGGCGCCGTGCTCGAGCTCTACCTCGAGCCCGCGACGGAATTGCGCGAGATCGATCTTGTCCCAGTCGATGCCTGCGCGGGTTCCGATCACCCGGGCCTCATCGGCGGAGAAGTGGCGTTGGTTGGCATGGCTGTCTCATCGAGGGATGCCGGTAAAACGGACGCCCGCCGCTCCGCCTCGCGGCGCAGCGCCGGTAGCAGCAGCCAGCGGATCAGGACGATTCCCATTCCGAACATGCGCCAGTAGCGCCGGAACTTCTTGCGCGCCGCGTCGTCGGTCGCGAGCACGCGAACCTCGGTACGGAACCGTGTGAGTGCGGGGCCGAGTGGCTCGGCCTCGAGCGTCCAGACGATTTTCACCAAATCAGGTCCGGCGAACTGCGTGAAGCGGTCCCGCGGGATGGACGTAAACCTGACATCGGCCTTCCACGGCTGGGTGGCTGCGCCCATGATCAGCTCACGCCCTGGGCGGTAGGCGAGGACGCCCCAACCCAACGCTTGAGTCTCGGCCAGCAGTCCCTGGGCGAACAAATCCGCCGGCGGCTTCGCGGCGCCGAGCAGCTGCGCCCGCAGCCAGAAGAGGGCGCGGATGATGGGGATGGACTGGACGTCGAAGTGCTGTGCGACGTGGAAGACCACGTCGGCCGGCGCGCGCACCAATGTCTCATGGCGCTCCCGGATGTCCGCATCAGGCATGAAGCGATTGATCAGTCTACCGTGTTCACGTGTCATGACCCCAGTCTAGGGGCGCGAGATTGAAAGCGATCCAAGACGAGATGAAGGGTGGCTCAAGGCTCATGATGCAAAGCTCAGCGCTGTTTCAGCGTCGCTTTAGACATCCATCTTCACCTTAACGGCATGTCTCGAGTCCTGATCGTGTACGGCACCACCGACGGTCACACGCGCAAGATCGCGGCGGCCCTAGGGGGCGTCCTCAGGTGGGAGGGGAGTTGCGTCGATGTGATCGACACCCAGCATGTCTCCCCGGATGTCCGTCCGGAGGGCTACGACGGTGTCGTCATCGCGGGCTCGATTCACATCGGCAATTTTCAGCGCGCGGTCAAGCGCTGGGTTCGCCGGAATGTTGAGCAGCTCAATCGCCGGCCGAGCGCCTTCGTATCGGTGTGCCTCGGGATTCTGGAGCAGCGCCCCGAAGCTCGGCAAGAAGTCCAGGAGATCGTGCAGCGGTTTTTGCGTCGCAGCGGATGGCGGCCGCTCATGTCACGGATAGTCGCCGGGGCGGTGCCGTACACCCAGTACAACTGGTTGAAGAAATGGGTCATGAAGCGGGTCGTGGCCAAAGCTGGAGGCGATACGGACACGACGCGCGACTATGAGTACACGGACTGGGACGATCTCCGTGCGTTCGCGCGGGAGTTCGCGGGCCGTGTCGAGGCGGGTCAACCGGCAGGAGGGGTGCGATGATGCGGAGGATTCTCGGCTTTGCGTTGTTCGCGGTGGCCGTCTGGCTGGTCCTGAAGCTCGCGTTGGGCATTCTGGGCACGCTCATCGGGCTGGCGATCACGGTCCTGGTGCTCGCGGGTCTCGGGTATGCCTGCTATCTCGTGCTGCGGGTGATCAGTCCGAGCACAGCGGCCAAGGTGCGCGACGCGATCCGGGGACGGCCGGCGAAGGTCGGCTAGTTCCGATGTTCTTCCGGTCAATGCGCTCAAGGTGAGCGGCTCCGTCTGCCGGCAGGCCGCGGGCGCGAAGCGTTCGCCCTGATCTGCAGCCGCTGCCACGCGCTCCCCGATCCGCGGGTCCACTCGAAGCAGGACTGGGCGATCGTGTTCGCGCGCATGGAGCGGAACATGGAGCGGATGCGGGTCGCGCCGCCGGCGGGCCAGCAGACGGAGGACATCCTCTACTACCTGCAGACCGGGGGCCAGATGAAGAAACCATGAAGACGATCGGTTGACAGCTGAGCAGGACAGCGCAAACGTTCCTGCCGACGTTCGGCGACGAGGAGTGCGGGCCATGAGATACCTTCGTGCAGTTGGCTTCGTCGTAGTGCTGCTCGGTGCCTGTACCACGGAGAAGATCCAATACCTCGTACGCCCGTTCAACGCGCCCCAGGATGCCGCCAACGGGTTCCTCGGGTACTTCACGGTCAGCGACAAGCAAACCAACTGCGGCAACTGCCACGTCGGCGTGCAGGCGTCCTGGAAAGGAACCAAGCACGCGTCGGCGTGGGTCGATTTGCAAGGCTCGGGCCACGCGCAGGCCTCATGCAACGGCTGCCATTCGGTTTCGCAGCTCGGCAACAGCGTCGGCCACGCTGCCGGCTATAATCTCGTGCCGGATGCGAGCTACCAGGATGTGCAGTGCGAAAGCTGTCATGGGCCCGGATTCACCCATGCGCAGAATCCGCTCGCCACGAACGCGCCGCTCGCCGCGATGCACGTCGACACGGGGATCACGAACGGGTGCGGCGGGTGCCACACCGGAACCCACGAGCCGTTCGTGGATCAATGGGTTGGGTCCGCGCACGGCTCCGGTCCCGCTTTCTCCCACGCCGCCGCGAACGCGAGCTGTGCCCCGTGCCACGAGGGGAAAGCGGCGCTGGCCGTAAAGTTCGGCGTGACGACAAACTACGTGGAAAAGAGTGACACGACCCATCAGCGCATCGTGTGCATCGTGTGTCACGACCCGCACGGGGCGACCCCGTACTCCGGACAACTGCGCGCATCGATCTCGGATCCCACGACCGACAACCTCTGCATCAAGTGTCACTCCCGCAGTGGGACTCCGCCCTGGGGCAGAGCCGCGGTCGGCTCGCCGGCCCGTGGGGCACACGGCGCGCAGGGCTTGCTGGTGATCGGGCAGAACGTCGGGTGGATTCCACCCAACTTCACCTATGACACGAACCAGATCGTGAGCAGCCACGGCTCCGCGGCGAACACACGGCTGTGCGCGACCTGTCACGTGGCGTTCACTACGATCACCGATGCGAACGGTGTCCTCATACAGAACAGCGTCGGCCACCTGTTTGAAGCCATTCCGTGCACCAAAGCGAGCACCGGCGTCCCCGTCCCCTGCGCGACGGCTGCGCCGGCGGACACGGTGCGCAGCTTCGTGGCGTGCTCGAACAGCGGTTGTCATGCCACCGCCGCGGTCGCGCGTTCCGCGTATCTCACGTTCAAAGGACGGCTCGACAACCTGCTTGACCAGATCTGGGCGGATACGAACAAGAACGGCGTGATCGACTCGATCGAACCCGGCTTGCTGCCCCAGCTGGTCGCGCGGGCGCAGCGGTCCGGAGCCACGGCGGCCGATTCCGCCCAGATCGACTTCGGGAGCACGACCACCACGGTCGCCAAGGGGGCGCTCTTCAACGCCGCGCTCGCCGCAACGGACGACCGTCAATTCTTCCTGAACGGCACAGTGTTGGGCAAGGGCTTCGCGACGCACATGGCGTCCGGGAATGGCGTGCACAACCCGTTCCTGCTCGAGGCGCTGCTCACGTCCTCGATCGCGGCGCTGCACTCGACGTATGCATTGCCCTCGCCGCCGGCGCGCAATCTCCAGGTGCAGGCGACTCCGCCGCCAGCACTCAGGATGCGCGCGGGCCAGAGGTAGCGGGGTCGCGAGACCTTCGTTCAGACTTGCCCGCGAGCGGCGGCCCTGGGCCCCGGAACCGCGGTGGTTCCTGGGGCCCCTGTTTACCGATAACGTAGAGGGACCGACATGCTGACCCTCCAGCAGATCGCCGTCGGTCCCCCCCCACTGCCGGGCGGCGTCGCTGCGGTGCTGCGGTTCTTCTTCAATCTTCCCCAGTGGTTCCAGATCGTCGGGTTCATCGTGGGAGTCATCGTCGCCGCGGCGGTGCTCCTGCTCCTGTGGCGGCATCGCGCCGTGATCGTACAGTGGGTGTTCACGCGCCGGCGGGGGGTCAAGATCGGGCTTGCCGCCGGGGCCGCGGCGATCGTGCTCGGCTTCGGCGCCTTCGGCGTGGTCGGCTACGGCTACATGCAACACAACAACGGCTTCTGCACCGGCTGCCACGTGATGAAGGTGCCGTTCCAGCGCTTCGCCGGGTCCAAGCACGATTCCCTCTCGTGTCACTCGTGCCACCAGCAGTCGATGTTCGCCAACATGCGACAGCTTTACTTGTGGGTGGCTGAGCGCCCGAAGGAGATCGGCAAGCACGCCAAAGTGCCGACCCGCATCTGCGCCAACTGTCACGTTCGCGGCGACGCCAAGGAGACGTGGCAGCGCATCGCGTCCACCGCCGGCCACCGCACGCACCTCGAATCCGATTCGAGCGCCCTCAAGCACGTGCAGTGCGTAACCTGCCACGGGCTCGAGGTGCACCGCTTCCTGCCCGTGGATTCGACCTGCGCGCAATCCGGCTGCCACGTCAACGTCCAGATCAAGCTCGCCAAGATGCGCGGCCAGACCGACCTCCATTGCATCATGTGTCACCGCTTCACCGCGGAGGTGCCGGCGTTGGCGACGCGCGACTCGGCGCGCGGCACACTGGTCCCGGCGATGAAGCAGTGCTTGTCGTGTCACGAGATGCAGGTGGCCCTCGCCGAATTCGACCCGGCGCGCGACCCGCACCGCGGCACCTGCGGGATGTGCCACAACCCGCACACCCAGACGCAGCCCGTGGAAGCTGGGCAGACGTGCGCGTCCGCCAAGTGCCACGCCGACTGGCGCTCCGAACCGTTCCACATCGGCAAGAACCACGGCGCCATCAGCGACGAATGCACCCTCTGCCACCAACCCCACCAGGCCAAGGTGGATGCGAGCGACTGCGCCGGGTGCCACGCGGCGGTGAAAGAGCGGCGCGCCGGGCGCAGGCTGAGCCCACCCCTGCCGTTCGATACGACCAAGGCGTTGCGGCGCATCTCGTTGAGGCCCCCGAAGGGCAAGGGAGACGGACCTTTTTTTGACGATCCGCCGCCGGGGGAGGCCCCGCGCGGCGGCACTCTCGCCGCGGTCGACACCTTCCCGCACGACCGCCATAAGAAGCTCTCCTGTATCACCTGCCACGCGTCCCAGCGCGAGCACGGTCGGCTAACCTTCCAGCCTCCCCGCGGCTGTCAGATCTGCCACCACCAGGCTCCGCAAACGAACGACTGCGCGGTGTGTCACCAGCCGGCGGCGCTGGTGCGTCCCGAGTCGGTGACGGTGCGGGTCACGGTGGCAGCGCACCCGGAACGCCGGCACGCCGCGCGGTTCGATCACGCTACCCACCGGACCGTGAAGTGCGTCGCGTGTCACACCACCCCCGTCAGCCTCGACCCCGAGTCGAAGGCGGCGGCTTGTGCGGCATGCCACGACGACCACCACGCGGGCGGAAAGCAGTGCAGCGCCTGCCACACGGGCGACGCCGCCGAGCGCCGCACCGCGCACGCGCCGCCGGTCGAGGCGCACGTGGCGTGCGACGCATGTCATACGCCGGCGATCGTGGCGCGGCTCGTGCCCGACCGGGCGCTGTGCGTCACCTGCCATGCGAAGCAGCGGGACCACTATCCGGACCGGGAGTGCACACTGTGCCACTTCGGATCGTCACCCGACCGGTTCCGCGATCACCTGCGCAAACCGGCGGCCGGATCGTGAGCCGCGGTGCCGGCGCGCTCGCCGCGCTCGCCCTCGCCGTGCTTCCCGCCGCGGCGCGCGCCCAGGGCTATCGCCTGCGACTCGAGACGCGGGCGCAGACGGTCGCGTTTCGCGGGATTACGCCCGACAGCATCCCGGCCAGCGACACGGTCCCGGGCCCGAGCGGAGGACCGACCACGCCGGACGGCTTCGCCGTCACCTGCCTGAGCGGAAGCGCCTACTGCACGTACTTCCGGCCCGGGCCGGCGGTGCACGCCGCGCCGATTACAACGACAGCGGACGTTACGCTTTGGGGCCTCGGTCTCCCGGGCCTGAGCATCCGTGCCTCCGCTCGCGTCGCCGGCGATCTGAGCAGCGGGGACAACTGGCCGGGGACCGATTCCCACCTGCAGCTGCTCGAAGGATACGCCCAGTACGCCGGCGAGCGGCTCACGGCACAGGTCGGCCGCCAGACGACCGTCACGCGGCTCGGCTTCGCGGGATTCGACGGCGCGCGGGTGACTGTGCGAGACGCGCGGCGTGGACTCGAGCTCGTAGCGTACGGCGGCTGGGGCCTGGCGCGCGGCGTGGCACTGCCCGTCACGAGCCCGGCGTTGAATCCGCTCGATGACTTCCAGCCGCAGCAGCGCCAGCTCGTGGCGGGCGCGGGCGCAGGCTGGACCACGTCGCGCTTCGACGTGCGGGCCACCTACCTGCGCGAGGTCGACCCCATCGTCGATTATTTCGTCTCGGAGCGCGCCGGCGTGGACGTCGCGATCCGTCCCTACGCTGGTTGGACCCTCACAGGCGGCGCCGACTACGACCTCGCCGCCGGCTGGTGGGGGAGCGCGGAAGCGGCGCTCGGGTTTTTACCGGTAGGCGGCCGCGTCACCGCCACCCTCGGCGTGCGCCGCTACCGCCCGCACTTCGATCTGTGGACCATTTGGGGCGCGTTCAGCCCGGTGCCATACCACACGGTCGAGGGGTCCGTTTCGTTCGCGCCCGTCGCCAAGGTCAGGCTGCGGGCCCGCGGCGAAAGATATGCCTTCGATGCCGCCGACGTGTCGACACCGCTCGTGACGTACGAGACGTCCGGCTGGCGATTCGCCTGGGGTACCACCGTCACGCCGTCCGCTCGCTGGACCGTCGACGGCGGCTACCACGCCGAGTTCGGGCCCGGGGCGGCGTCGCGGGGGTTCGTCGGCGCCCTCACATTCACACCGGGCGAGTTCCTGGCGCTCAGCGTGTACGGCTCCACGCTCGATCGCCCGCTCGAATTCCGGTTCGACGAGTCGTCCCTCAAGGCGTACGGGCTCTCGGCCGAGTGCCGCGCAATGTCCCGGCTGCGACTGCAGATCGACGCTGGCCGTTATGTGGAAGACCGGAAGCGCCCCGACGCGGCGGCGTTCAACTGGGATCAGGTGCGGGTCAGCGCGCGCGCCATCCTGCTGTTAGGCAGCAGCGCCGATCTCTCCGGCGTCCCGCCTGCTGTGCGGCGGATGCCCGTCAGGGGCGAGAGCCGGTGAGCACAATGTCCTTCAGGACCATGATTGGCCGAGCCGATCCTTCAGGATGGGAACGAGCGAGCAATGGCGTGCCCCTGCTGGCCCGAGCCTTGGCGGCGTTGCTGGTTGCCAGCCCGCTCGCTGCTCAGCAGCCGGCGTCCGGCTTCGATCACCCGAAGCACCAGAAGCTGTTCCCCACGTGCACCACCTGTCATGCTGGTGCCGCGAGCGCCGGCGCGGCGCTGTGGCCCGATCCGGCGTCGTGCGCGACGTGCCACGACGGCAAGATTCAGAAGGCCGTCACGTGGCGGCCGCCCGTCGAGCCAGCGCGACACAATCTGACATTCGAGCACGCCAAGCACGCGGCGACTCTTGTGGCTCGCGGCCAAGCGGTGGTCGGGTGCGTGGACTGCCACTCGGATGAGGGTACTCCGTGGATGGCCGTGAAGCCGCCGGTCGCGGAGCGCTGCCTCGACTGCCACGCCATCCGGACCGCTCATCTCGCCGCGCCCGACAGTGCGTGCACGACGTGCCACGTGCCACTCGCCCGAGCCGAGCGGCTGACGGTTCGGGACGTCGCAGCGTTTGAAACACCACCTGCTCACAAACAGGCCGGCTTCGCGGGCGGGCGCGGTCACGGCGCAGAAGCGAGGGTCGAAAGCCCGGTCGCAGCGAGCTGCGCGACCTGTCATGCGCGCGATTTCTGCTTACAGTGTCACGTGGATGCCCCGGAGCAGCCGACCGTCCAGGCGCTCGCCGCCGACCCCCGCTCGCTCGGGATCAAGGCGCGTCTCCAGGCTCCGCCGACGCACGCGGCCGGGACGTTCCTGGCTGAGCACGGCGCCGTTGCGCGCAGCGCGCCACAGCAGTGCAGCACCTGTCACACGCAGGAGAGCTGCCTCGCCTGCCACGCGGGGACCCCGCGGGTGGCGGTGCGGCTGTTCCCCTCGGGTGCGGGGCGGGGGATTGGTGCCGTCATCACGCGCCGGCGACCGCCGTCGCACGGCGAGAGCTTCCGGACACGTCACGCCGCCGCCGCGAATGCTGTCCCAGCCACGTGCTCCGGTTGCCACGTACGCAACGACTGCCTCGAGTGCCACCGGCCCGACGCCGCCCGCGCGGCCGGGTATCACCCAGCCGGCTTCCTGGCGCGTCACCCGGCGGCGGCGTACGCGCGCGAGACCTCCTGCAGCGACTGCCACAACGCCGGGCAGTTCTGCACTAGCTGTCACGCGCGGTCCGGTCTCGCGGCGCAAGGGCCGCTGCGCCACGGCTATCACGACTCGAACCAGTTCTTCGTCGCGGGGCATGGTGGGGCGGCGCGCCAAAGCCTCGAGACCTGCGTCAGCTGCCACGCCGAGCGCGACTGCCTCACCTGCCACTCGGCGATCGGCGGCCGGCACGTAGACCCGCACGGCCCGGGTTTCGACACCACCCGGCTCGCGCGCAAGAATCCGCAGATGTGCACCGCGTGCCACGGCACCAACATCCCCACGCGCTAAGCGTGAAGGTTGTCGCTCGGAAATCTCAGACCCGTTTCAGCAGCGTCTGACGGGCCGGCCGCTAGCATGGGGTTACCCTCGCCTGGCTGCCGTTCGTCGACATCTTCGAGGCCCCGGAGTACATCCGGCTCGTCGCCGAGGTGCCGGGTGTGAAGCCCGAGGAAGTGAAGATCTTCGTGGAGGGCAACCTCCTGACGATCAAAGGCACGAAGGAGCAGGTGGCCGAGGAGAAGGCGTGATGATCCCCCCGCGGCGCCAAAGCTCCGCGGGGGGATTGACGTTTTCTGAAGGCCTCTTCATGGCGTCTTCATGTCCGCGATGCCACGCCACCTGCAAACTCCCTCAACCTTCGCACCGGGAGTGCTCATGTCGCGTCGAGCCAGGATCGTAGTCCTCATTTGCGCGCTGATCACGGGCGCCGCACGCGCCGCCCTCGCCGACCGTGGCGCCGGGGATCGCGAACGAGCGAATGCGGCGCGGGCGCTGCAGGTCTACGCCACGCGCTACGTGCTGGCTGCCGCGCGCGTAACACCGACCTACGCGCGCCAGACCGGCCTGGCGTGCAGCGCCTGCCACACCCATTTCCCGGAGCTCACGCCCACGGGCCGGGCCTTCAAGCTCAACGGCTACGTGTTCCGGAGGAGTGAGTCCCTCGAGGGCAAGAGCCCCGAGGGCCAACAAAGCCTGCTGCTCAACCTGGTGGCGCCGGTGTCCTTGATGTTCCAGACGTCGTACACCAGCACGAAAAAGGCGCTGCCCGGCACGCAGAACGGCACGGTGCTCTTTCCCGATCAGCTGAGCCTCTTCACCGGGGGCGAGATAACCCCCCACGTGGGTGGTTTCTTACAGGTGACGTTCGATCCGCAGAGCGGTCAGCTGGGGGTCGACAACGCGGATTTCCGGTTCGCGACTCACGTGAACCTCCTGTCTAAGCGCACCACGCTCGGGCTGAGCCTGAACAACAACCCCACGGTACAAGACGTCTGGAACAGCACACCAGCCTGGGGTTTCCCGTACGGCAGCTCGGCGGTGGCTCCGGCGCCGGCCGCGGCCACGCTGGTGGACGGTACACTCGGCCAGCAAGCGGCGGGACTGACGGCGTACACGATGTGGAACGATCGAGTCTACGGAGAACTCGGGGCCTACCGCTCCGCGCCCCTCGGGATCCAGCGTCCGCTCGACGCAACGGCGACGGACGTGATCAAAGGCGCCGCGCCGTACTGGCGCGTCGCGTTCCCGAACGTGTGGGGTCAGAACTATTTGTCGGTCGGGACCTACGGCTTGGCGGCCAGCGTTTTCCCTGAGGGTGTGGTGGGGCCGACGAATCGATTCACCGATATTGCCGTGGACCTCGCGTACATGCACTCGTTCGGGCCGAACAGCTTCACGCTCGACGGCACTTGGATCCACGAGAAGCAGACCTGGACCGCCGGCGGCGCGGCGAACCTCACGAACACGCTCCGCACGTTTCGGGTGGACGCCATGTACCACATCGGCACGCGGTACGCATTCACCCTCGCGCCGTTCGTCACCACGGGCACGAGCGACACCTTGCTCTACGCACCGGGCCCCGTGGCGGGGAGTCGTACCGGCAGTCCCAACAACGACGGCCTGATTGCCGAGGTCGACGTCATGCCCTGGCAGAACCTGCGGCTACAATTCCAGTACGTGGCGTACGATAAGTTCAACGGCAGCTCGAGCAACTACGACGGGTTCGGGCGCCGGGCGAGCGATAACAACACGCTGTATATCCTGACGTGGCTGCTGTACTAGCGGCGCGTCGTCATTATTTGGTAGGGAGAGGGTCCACATGCGACTGCCAATGAGCTTGATGATCCGAGGTCGACGCTCGTTACTCCTGACCGGGGCGCTCCTCCTCGGCGCGGTGGGCGCTCGAGCCCAGACCACGAAAGGCGGCAAGATTGATCCAACCTGGTTACGCGCCGATGCGGCAAGCAAGACCGCCGACTTCAAGCTCGTGGCCGGCCTCACCGACGCCAATGGAGGGATGAACTTCAACGGGTTCAGCCAGGGTGCGCTCGTGCTCACGGTGCCCCAGGCTTGGAGCGTCGTGCTCCACTTCAAGAATGAAGACCCGAACCTGCCGCACTCGGTAGAAGTCATCGCTGAGGCGCGAGCCGTTCCGAGCGGCCCCGTCCCACCTGCGTTCGAGCACGCCGCGACCGGCCGACTCGAACAGGGCTTCCCGTCCGGGCAGAGTGCCGATCTCCGGTTCGTGGCGGGGAAGAGCGGCTCCTTCCTGATTTTCTGCGCCGTGCCCGGGCATGGCGCGGCCGGGATGTGGATCCGGCTCGCGGTCTCTGGATCTGCTGACAAGCCGGCGCTCGCCACCGCGCCTTGAGCGGCCCGGTTGGCCTAGACCGTTGGACCGTCCCCCCCGCGGCGCGAATGCTCCGCGGGGGGGGTATTTCATTACCGATTCATCCTCGCATGCAGGTGTTACCTTATGGCGTTGGAGGGTCATATGAACTGGACGAGCGCTTTGGTAGTAATGGTTCTCGCGACTCCGCTCGCCGCACAGCAGGCGGAGCAACACGACACTATGCATCATCCGATGATGGGTGCCGGCCGCGGGATGATGATGGACGACCCCATGATGGAGCGGATGGGGCCGTCGCTGATGAGAATGATGCTCTACACCCCGCAACACCTGCTCGCTCGCAAGGACGCGCTCGGCCTCACCCCCGATCAGGTCGGCCGCCTCACCGCGTTGCGGGACGGCGCAAAGACGGCGCGCGACGCCGCGATGGCCGAGGCTGAAACGCACCTCAAGGAGCTGGAGCAGGTAGCAAATGCCGCGAAGGCCGACACCGCGGCGCTCAAGACCCACTTTCAGGCGGCGCACAACGCGATGGGCAAGGCTCATTGGACCATGCTAGCATCGTCGGCGCAGGCACGGGCAGTCCTCACCGACGCCCAGCGCGCCAAGGTGCAGATCTGGGCTGACTCGATGCAGGCTTGGACCGAGCAGCACCGCAGGATGATGAATCCGGGCAAGTCGCCCTGAAGCCAATCCACGTGTTCGGGGCTGGTCCATCGGGGCTCGCCGCCGCTCTAGCGGCAAACCAGGCGGGGCGGCGGGTCATTGTCCACGAGCGGTGCTCGGACGTGGGACACCGCTTCCACGACGACTTCCAGGGACTCGAGAACTGGACCACGGACGGCGACGTGCTCGACGAGCTTGTCGGACTGGGTATCGAGCCGACCTTCGATCACACGCCGATTCGCGAAGCGGTGGTCTTCGATCCTCGTCGCGTACACACCTATCGCTCACCGCGGCCGCTCTTTTATCTCGTCCGCCGCGGCGCGCGCGCAGGCACACTCGATTCCAGCCTCAAAGCGCAGGCACTGGCCCGAGGGATCGAGCTCCGCTTCGGGGAGGCGCGCCCGCAACTGCCGGAGGGCGGTGTGGTCGCGGAGGGGCCGCATGGCTCGGATGCGGTCGCGCTCGGCTACGTCTTTGCGACGCAGGCGGCCGACGGTGCCTTTGCGGCCATGTCCGATCGTCTTGCCCCAAAGGGTTACGCGTATCTGCTGGTGGTCCGAGGCCAAGGAACCGTCGCCTCATGCATGTTCGACGAGTTTCACAACAAGCAGGTCTACCTCGAGCGCACGGTCGCGTTCTTCCGTGAGAAGGTTGGCTTCGACATGCAGAACGCGCGCCGCTTTGGCGGCGCGGGTGGCTTTGACGTGCCGCCAACGGGCCGGTGCGGCGACCTTCTCTTTGTCGGAGAAGCGGCCGGGTTTCAGGATGCGCTCTGGGGTTTCGGGATGCGCTACGCGATGTTGTCGGGGAGTCTCGCGGCGCGTTCGCTCGTGAGTGGCCGGCTCGACGGCTACGATCGCCTCTGGGAGGAGCGCCTCGGCGGGCTGCTCCGCACCGGCATCGTCAACCGCTTCCTATACGGCAGGCTCGGCGCGCGCGGCTACCGGGGGCTCGCGTGGTTACTCGACCGCACCGCGGATCCCAGATCGTTGCTCGGCCGCCTGTACCGGCCGTCGCTGCTGGCCCGGCTGCTCTACCCAATTGCCCGTCAAGCGATTCGGTCGGGCCGTCGTACGAGACTGCGGAGACGGGAGCCGACCGGGACGGGATGAGTCGGCGGTCACCGCTGCCGCGGCTGAAACATCGCCCGTATCACGGCGGTCGCGTCCACGGCGATCAGCAGCCCCTCCAGCGGCAGCGACTGCACGCCCACAATGACTCCGGCTGGGGGATTCCGAGCGGGCAGGAACTCCGCGCCGGCCTCCCGGATCGCCTCGAAGTCGCGCGGTGAGTAATTCACCACGTAGATCGTGAGCTTCGCGACGTCGGCGGGGGTCGCTCCTCCGATCTTCAGGACGAACGCCAAGTTGGCGAACGCTTGCCTGGCCTGGGCGCGCAGATCGCTGGGGCCGACGAGCTTCCCGGTCGAGTCGAGCGCGACCTCGCCCGAGACGTACAGCGTCGAGCCGACACGCACCGCGTGCGTGAAGCCCGGCAGCGCGGCGAGCGTGCCGGGGTTGATGTAACGCGGCTGCGCCGGCTCTAGGTCACCGGGCCCGCCCGGCCCGAACCTGCCTCCCCCACCCCGGCCGCCGCCGGGAGGCCCCATGCAGGCGCTCAGGACGATGACCGCCGCCGCGATCGTGACGGTGCCGCGCATGGCGTGCTCGCTCCCTTCGTTCAGTTCGGAATGCAACGGACAGCTGGGAATCTACGTGGAGACTACGGCACCGGCCGGCGGGACGCTGAGTAGGGGCGCAGCATGCTGCGCCCCTACATCTCACCGGGTCAGCATCGCCCGACGACCCCCCGTATTCACCAGCATGAGCGCGCTGCCCGACCGGGACCGATCTGGCCAGGCAAGGGTGGACGAGCCCGCCCTCGTCGCGCGCGCCCTGGCAGGGGATCGCGAGGCGCTCGGGACGCTGGTGCAGTGGTACGCGGGGTCGGTGCGCCGCCTGACGCGCGCGATCCTCGGGAACGTGGACGACGCCGAGGATGCGGCGCAGGACGGCGTGCTGGCGGCGCTGGTGAAGCTGGACCAGTACGATCCCAGCCGGCCGTTCGGTCCGTGGTTGCTGCGGATCGCGGCCAACGCCGCGATCGACCGCCGGCGACGGCGGACGGTGCGGAATGCCGGCGTCCTGGAGGACGACGTCGCCGCGAAGGGCCCGCTGCCGGACGTTGAGACCGAGCGCGCGGCGCTGGGCCAGCGGCTCCGCGCCGCACTGGACGAGCTGCCGGAGCATTACCGGCTGGCGGTCGTGCTGTTCGATGTCGAGGGCTACTCCCACGCCGAGATTGCAGAGATCCTGGCGATGGCCCCAGGGACCGTGCGGTCGGCCGTGTTTCACGCGCGGCGTCGGTTGCGGGCGCTGTTGGACGACTTGAAGGAGGACCGGTGAGACAAGAGCCCATGTGGTCTCCAGACCATCCAGATCCCGCGCTCGGCGCGGCGCTGTGGGCGGCGCTCAGTCCGCGCAACGACACGGCAGCGTTCGTGGCTGGCGTGCTCGATCGCGCCGAATCGGCCGGGGTGGGAACGTGGCGCGCGGTGCTGGGGCGCTGGAGCCGGGTGGCGATTGCGGCGGCGGCCGTGCTGGCGTTCGTGGGCGGCTATCTCGCCGGCCAAGCGCGAGACGCCGCCACCTCGTTCGACGCGGCGTGGGTGACGTCCGCCACGGGGAGTGAATCGGCTGTCCAGCTGCTCGCTGCGCACCGCGCGCCCGACCCGAGCGCGCTGTTCGCGTCCATGCTCGCGAACTGATGGGAGGCGGCATGCTAGAGCAATCTCGTTTCTGGGCGGTCGCAGCTCTGCTCGCGTCGTTCGCGGCCGGCGGGCTGTTCGGGTGGGCGATCGGGACGCGGGTGCACGGCGGCCCGCGGGGCGGGGCGTTCCGGGGGGGGGCGCCGGGGCCCGACGGGATGATTGGCTTTCTGAGCGAGCGGTTGGAGCTGACGGCGACGCAGCGCGACTCGGTGCGGGCGATTCTGGAGCGACACCGCGCCGATGTGGAGAAGATCTGGCGCGAGGTTCACCCGCGATTCGATTCGGTGCGGTCGGCGATGAGCGCCGAGATCAATGCCCAGCTCACGCCGACGCAGCGGACGCAGTACGCGGAGCTGGAGCGGCGGCTCGAACGCCCACCTCGGTTCGGCGGCGGTCCGCCGTGGGAGGGCGGACCGAGACCACGACCCCCTTGAGTACGAGCGTGCTCCCACCAGAGGGGGAGCGCAAACCTCTCACCGAAGGAGGTGGTGCGCAGCCGCAGCCAAAAGAAAAGCGGGCTCCCTGACGGAGGAGCCCGCTTTTTGGTTAGTTACTCGACCACCACGGGCTCGCGCTCCAGCCGGACACCGAAGCGCTCGTACACTGCCCGCTCGATGGCCTGGGCGAGCGCCAGCAACTCGGCGGCGGTGCCCCCGTGATTCACAAGGGCGAGCGCGTGGCGCGTCGAGATCCCCACCCCTCCGCGGCGGTACCCCTTGCCGAAGCCCGCGTGCTCGATCAGCCACGCCGCGGGCACCTTCACCCGTCCGTCGGCGGGGAACGTCGGGATACCGTCGCCCTCGCCCGCAGCGCGCCACCGACGGACGAGGTGGTCGAACGCGTCGGCCGAGAGCACGGGATTCACGAAGAAGGAGCCGACCGACCGACCGTTCGGATCGGTGGGGTCGAGCACCATGGATTTGCGGCGCCGCAGCTCGAGAACCGTAGTGCGCACGACGCTCACCGCGTCGGCAGGCGCCAGGCGGTCCAGCTCGCCGTGCTGCCGGACCGCCTGCGCGAGCTCTGCGTATCGCAGCTGCGGCAGCGTATCGCGGCGCAGGCGCAGCGTAATGTCGAGAACGATGTAGCGATCGTGGTCGCGGCTCTTGAAGCGGCTGCTGCGATACACAAATTCGCACTGATCGCGCGGGAACACGACTTGTGTAAGGCCGTCGCGCTCGAGACACCGCACCGACACGAGCGTGTCCGCGATTTCCTGCCCGTAGGCGCCGACGTTCTGGATCGGGGTGGCGCCCACGGTCCCGGGGATTCCTGAGAGGCATTCAATCCCCGTCCATCCCTGCTCGACCGCCTGACGCACGAGCGCGTCCCACTCGACGCCGGCTGCCGCGGTCACCTCGACGCCTTGCGTCGTCTCGCGCGGGGCAACGCCGCCGATGGCCAGCTTGAGCACGAGGCCCGGAAAGCCCGCGTCCGCTACGACGAGGTTCGAGCCCCCGCCCATGATTTGCACCCGCAGCCGCCGCTCGCGCGCCCAGGTGAGCGCCTCACCCAGCTCGGCTTCGGTCGTGCATTCGTAGAAATAACGCGCCGGCCCGCCCAACCCGAGGGTGGTGAAAGGTGCGAGGGGTAGCTGTTCGCGCAGGACCAGAGTCATGGGGTGGACTTAGAATCGAAGGTAGCTCGGCGAGGCGCGACGCTGAAGCGTGTTCGGTAATCGCCTTCAGGGCAAGGCCCAGCGCAACGACACCCCGGTGGAAATGTACCGCCAGCGCGCGGTCGTCGCGGCCTCGGCGGCGACCCCAGAATCCTCGCCGTCCAGCTCGAGCTTGAGGTCGCGCCCCGGTGCGAGCGGCACGACGATGAGCGAATAGAGGCGCAGCGCCCGGCGCCACGGCCCGAGCGCCGCGCCCTGCTCGGCCACCCGTTGGACGCCCGCCCCGATATCGAAAGCGAGCAGCACCGATCCGGAGGTCTCGAGCTCGAGATATGACCCCGCTTCCACCACCTGGATGAGCCGCGGGGCGAAGTAGCCGGCGGTGGAGGCGTGGGAGTACCGGACCTCGTGAAACTGGCCCGACAGCTCGACGCTCGGCGCCGCGGCAAACGCCGCCACGCCGGCGATGGTGGTCCGGTGATTCACTTCGGTGGAATCGCTGAGCGTCGCGGCGCGGCCGATCCCGCGCAGCCTGAATGAGCCGACCACCGGCAGCTCGACCGTCGCACCGAGCTCCGTTCGCGCCACTCGGTTGGCCACGAGGAGCGGACTCGCGTCGAGCACGCTCCGCGCCGCGCGGAGGTCCACGGCCGGGCCGGCCAGCGGAGCTCGCCAGCGGGCGCGGAGCTGGCCGGTGGGGATGACGGTTGCGCCAGTGCCCTCGCCGGCATCGAGTCGCGCCGCTCCCGCCGCAGCATCGATCTGCAGCGCACCCCGGGGCCGGGCGGCGGCGCGCAGCGTCAGCTCCTCGAGGCCGGCCGCCGTGACCCCGTCCCACACCCGCTCACGGCTCGCCGCCACTGCTACCCGGGTCGGCCCGGGCGCCGCCAGCTCCGCGGTGCCGCCCAGCCGCAGCGTGGTGTTCCCGTCAGAATCGTGGCTGCCGCCCACGAGCGGCGTGACGGCTGGCGCCGCCGCCACCCGCGCGGCGGCGAGCTCGCGCACCGCCTCCGCATCCCTGGGATGGGCGGCGAGCCACCGCTCGTAGGCTGCGGTCGCGGCGCCCGTGCGGCGCGCCCGCACCAGGATGCGCGCGCGCCCGACGACGCCGTCCCGCTCGCCGGGCGCGAGGCGCAACGCGTCGTCGTACCAACGCAGCGCCTCCTCGTAGCGCCTCGTGCGGGCCAGCACGTCCGCCACCGCCATGTACCCCCACGGGTCCGACGGCTCGAGCGCGACGTAGCGCCGCAGCAGCCGTAGGGCCACCGCGGGATCATGTCGCCGCAGCTGAGCGAGACGATACGTGGCGTGGGAATTCTCAGGGTCGGCAGCGAGCACGACCGCGTATTCCTGCGCGGCGGCGGCCGCGTCGCCTTCCGCGAACGCCGAGTCCGCGCGAGCGAGGTGGGCCGCAACCGGGCTGCCGCTCTGCGCGACCGCGGCGCGCGTCGGCACCGCCGTGGCTGTGAGCACGAGCGCCAGGACCCGACCCAGGCGGGCCCCCCCCGCCCCCGCCGCGACGATCTGCCGCTCCTCGTGTGGCTCGATCGCGGCACCCCGGACCGCCGGGCCGTGCACCCACAGCCGCAACAGCTCGACGCCCAGCAGCACCGCGGCCAGTGTCCCGAGGCTGAGGGCCAACGTCACCGTGCGCAGCACGTTGCCCGGATGCGCCCCCGGAGGCAGCGCCACGACGGCGTGGGCGGTGCGCAGCGCGACGCCGAGGAGCCAGCCTGTCGCCCATACGCCCCCGAGGATGCCGCCCGCGATCGCCGTCTGCCCGGCAACCAGGCGCCACGTCCCCGATGCCGCGGCGCCCCGCGCCCGCCGATACGCCTCCCGCAGCGGCATCGCGAGCGCGCTCACCAGGTAGAACAGCCCGCCGATCCCGGTTCCCGGCAGCCCGGCCGTCATCGTCAGTGCCCCTTCTCGTACACGCGCAGCGAGCGACCGAGCAGCAGCTCGGCGCAGACCGCACGCAGGAAGAAGATCGCGTTGACGGTGCGCAGCACGAAGAACGCGGGGACGCTCGCCAACGCCCGGCGGACCTCCCGCCGCCGCACCGCGCCGGCGAGCACCGGAACGAGCACGGCGGGGGCGTCGATCACGTAGCCGATCAGCACCCAGGGGCTCGCGAGCACGATCGCGAGAATCGGCAGCACCACCAGGTACACAGCCGCGGCGAGCGACGCATCCCAAAACGCTACCGCCACCGCCGAGCGGAGATAGGGCACCGTGAGGAGGCCGCGCCAATGCAGCTTGACGTTTTGGACGAAGCCGTGCGACCAGCGCCGCAACTGCTTCCCCATCAGCGTGAAGGTGCGGGGCTCGATCGGGTAGCACACCGCCTCGGGCACAAAACGCACCTCATGGCCCGCCTGGTACAGGCTCCAGGTCAGGTCTACGTCTTCAGCGAGGGTGCGGTTGGACCAACCCCCCTGGGCCCCGAGGATCTCCGTCCGGTACATCGAGAAGCAGCCCGAGGAGATGAGCGGCTTTCCGTAATAGTCCTGCAGCTGCTTGTAGTAGGTGAACGCGAACAGGTATTCGATGTAGCGCCCCCGCTCCCACAGGCTGCGCACCCGCTGCGGCAGCACGAATCCGCACGCCGCCGCGACGGCCGAACCGCGGAACGCGGCGAGCAGACGCTCCAGCGCGTCCGGGGCGAGGACCGTGTCGGCGTCGATCGCGACGGTGAGCGGCGTGCGGACGTAGCGGAGCCCGAAGCTTTGTGCGCCCGCCTTGGACCCCGTGTTCGTGGGCGGGCGCACGACCATGACCCCTAACGCGCGAGCCACGTCCCCGGTGCCGTCGGTCGAGCCGTCGTCCACGACGATGATCGCGCACGGCGGCGCCGTCTGGGCCTGGAGGCTTCGGATCGTGTCGGCGACGCTCGCCGCCTCGTTGTACGCGGGCACGATCACGGTCACGTCGCTGCCGGCCGCCGGTGGGTGCCGCGGCCCTACGGCCAGCGTCAGAGCCTGCGAGGCAGGGCGCTCCCGGGTCCACCGATGCTTCAGCCGCCCTGCGCGGGAAGACAAGGTCCGACTCTACCGCCTGAGCTATATGCCGTGGTGAAGGAGTGCTGCGCGACGCCCCGGGAGACCGGAGCGTTGTCGTGGTAAAGACGCCCCTGCGCGCGCCCGCGTAACGCGGCCGCCAGCTGGCGCAGGCTGCTGCGTCACCGCGACACCGGCTAACGGGCGCCGCAGCCACGGGTTAGAACATGAAGCCGGCGCGGAGGTAGAGCGCGGAGCGCTCCGGGCTTTTCGCTACCGCCAAGGACACGGTATTGGCGCGGCTGCGCCGCCAGGCGAACCAGAGGCCGCCGCCGGCCGCGGCGTGCCAGCGGTCGGACGATTCGCCTGCGACCCAAACGCGACCGGCGTCGGCGAGTCCGAACACGCCGACGTCTCCGGCCGGAAGGCGGCCGACCACGAGCCGCAGCTCGGCGTTCGCGTATGCACCGGACGTCCCGGCAAACCGTTGCTCCGCGTAGCCGCGGACGGTCGTTCCCCCGCCGACGTAGACCGCCTCGTCGAACGGCACGCTGCCGCTCACGTGCGCGCCCCCTACGCGGAGCGCGAGAGTCGCCGCCGGCGGGTCACCCGCCGACACGTAGGTCGATGCGTCGGCCGACACGCTGCCGAACGATTCGGCCACGTCCCACGCGGCGGCGTATCCGCGGCCCTCGAGGCGGAGGTGTGTGCCGCGGGCGGGGGCGGCCGGCGCGTCGCGCGTGTCGAGCTCCAGCACGACGCGCCCCCCGAGCTGCCCGAAGTCCCCGGCACCGTAGTACGGGCCCGTGCTGCTGAGTAGGGTGCCCGAATCAGGGTGGGTACGGGCGTACTTCACCAGCGGCCCTATCACGAGGCGGAGCCGCGGCGCGAGCGGCACCGCCACCGCGGGCGCGAACAACAGCTGCGTCTGCCGCACCCGGTAGACGCTGTCGGGCTGCGACGCGTCGCTCGCGTTGCCGAAGCCGTAGAACCGAATGATCTCGAGCCCTGACGCGTGCAGCTCGATGATGAGGATCGACGGAGCGAGCGGCTGCCGAAACGCGCCCTCGACGGCCGTGCGGTAGGTGCGCGCGCTGGTCGCGTACTCGGTACTCACGACCAGCCGGGTGCTGGGAGGCAGCGCGCGGAACCCGTAGCGCGTGTGGAGCAGCCCGGCGCCGAGCAGCAGGCCGACATCAGGCGAGTAGCTCGCCCCGAACAGCGGGACGGTTCGGGGGCGCCAGGCGTCGTCCTGGGCGAAGGTCGCTGCCGGCAGCGAGACGCCCGCGGCGCCGAGCGCCGAGAGAGCGAGCAGCGCCGGCGCCGGTCTTGGCCGCCATTTGACTATTGTTCGCAAGAGGCGGATACTCGACCGGCGGAAACCATGCACGTTCTGATCGCAGACGACGACCACGTCACCGTCCAGTTGCTCTCGAGCGTGCTCAAGGTGAGCGGGTTCGAGTTGACCATCGCGCGCGACGCGATGCAGGCTGTGATGATGGCCATGCGTAACCCACCCGACGCGGTCATCTTGGACATCGGCATGCCGGGCGGGAGCGGGCTGCAGGTGCTCGAGCGTCTCAAGAAGTCGACCAAGACGAACGCGGTCCCGGTGATCGTGGTCACGGCCCTCACCGACCCGGCGCTCCCCCGCAAGGCGGCGGCCCTTGGCGCCGACGAGTTCTTCACGAAGCCCATCGCGCTGGACCGACTCCGCACCGCCTTGGACCGATTGCTTGGGAAGTCCCCGCCGGCGGAGCCGGGGCATGAAGGCGATCGGGAGGATTAGCCTCCTGAGCCTCGCAGCTGTCGCAGCACGTACTCGAGGATGCCGCCGTGCCGGTAGTACACCAGCTCCTGCGGCGTGTCGATCCGCACCGTGGTCCGGAACTCGAGCCGTGATCCGTCCGGTCGCGTGCCGCGAACCGTCAGCTCCTTGCCGCGCGGGAATCCCTCGGACAGCACGTCGGCGAGGCCGCTGAGATCGAACGTTTCTTTACCCGTGAGGCCCAGCGTCGCCGGGTCTTGATCGGGGAGGAACTGAAGGGGGAGGATCCCCATCCCCACGAGGTTCGAGCGGTGAATCCGCTCGTAGCTTTGGGCGATCACGGCGCGCACGCCGAGTAGCCGCGGCCCCTTCGCCGCCCAGTCACGGGAGGAGCCGGAGCCGTACTCCTTGCCCGCGAGCACGAGCAGGGGCACGCCTTCTGCCTGGTACTGCACCGACGCGTCGTAGATCGACAGCTGCTCGCCGTCGGGCAGGTGCACGGTGACGGGTCCCTCGGTGCCGGGCGCGAGCAGGTTCTTGAGCCGCACGTTCGCGAATGTACCGCGCACCATGACCTCGTGGTTGCCGCGGCGTGAGCCGTAGGAGTTGAAGTCCTTCGGCTCGACGCCGCGCTCCACGAGATACTTCCCCGCCGGACTCGTCTTGCGGATCGAGCCGGCGGGCGAGATGTGGTCAGTCGTGATGCTGTCACCGAGCAGGCACAACACCCGCGCCGCGCGGATGTCCTCGATCGGGGCCGGGGCGGCCGGCATCGCGTCGAAGTAGGGCGCGCGGCGGATGTAGGTCGAATCGGGCTCCCAGGCAAACCGGTCCCCCGCGGGCACCGGCAAGCCGCTCCAGCGCTCGTCTCCCTTGAAAACCTCGCCATACTGGGTGCGGAACATCGCCGACTTGATCGAGGTGCGGATGACGTCGTCCACTTCCTTGGCAGATGGCCAAATGTCCCTGAGATAGACGGGCTTCCCGTCCTTCCCCGTGCCGATCGGCTCCCGCTGCAGATCGAGGTCGATCCTTCCGGCGAGCGCGTAGGCGACGACGAGCGGGGGCGAGGCGAGGTAGTTGGCGCGCACCTCCTGCTGGATGCGCCCCTCGAAGTTGCGGTTGCCCGACAGCACCGCGCACACGACCAGCTCGCCTTCGGCGATCGCCGCCGACACCGGCTCGGGCAGCGGACCCGAATTGCCGATGCACGTCGTGCAGCCGTAACCCACGAGATGAAACCGCAGCCGCTCGAGGTACGGCGTGAGGCCCGCCTGATCCAGATAATCGGTCACCACCTTGGAGCCGGGGGCGAGGCTCGTCTTCACCCACGGCTGCGACTCGAGCCCTCGCTCGACGGCCTTCTTGGCGACCAGGCCTGCCGCGATCATCACCGACGGGTTCGACGTGTTGGTGCAGCTGGTGATCGCCGCGATGACGACCGACCCGTGGTGCAGCTTGCAGTCGACCCCCCCGAGCTTTACGTCCACATGGGTGCGGCGCTGCGGCGGCGCTTCCACGGCGGTCGCGACGTGGCCCCCTTCGGCTTCCCAGCGACCGCCGTTGGGAGAGCCCGGCGCCGCGATGGGCGATGTCGGCTTGACCAGCGTCGGCAGGGCGTCGAGGAACGCCCGTCCGACCGCGCGCAGCGGCACCCGATCCTGCGGCCGTCGCGGCCCGGCGAGGCTCGGCTCGACGGTCGAGAGGTCGAGCGACAGGGTGTCGGAGTAGACCGGCTCCGGTGCGTCCGGCGTATGGAACAGGCCCTGCTCCTTCATGTACGCCGCGACGAGCGCGACCTGCTCCTTGGTGCGCCCCGTGAACTCGAGGTAGCGGAGCGTCTCCTGGTCCACCGGGAAGATGCCCACCGTGGCGCCGTACTCCGGGGCCATGTTGCCGATCGTCGCCCGGTCGGCGAGCGGCAGCGTCGCGATCCCGGGACCGTAGAACTCCACGAACTTCCCTACGACGCCCCGTTTCCGGAGCAGCTCGGTCACCGTGAGCACGAGGTCGGTCGCGGTCGCGCCCTCGGCGAGCTTTCCCGTGAGCCGGAACCCCACGACCTGCGGGATCAGCATCGACACCGCCTGGCCGAGCATCGCGGCCTCGGCTTCGATTCCCCCGACGCCCCAGCCGAGCACGCCGAGGCCGTTGATCATCGTGGTGTGGGAGTCGGTGCCGACGAGCGTATCGGGGTAAGCCTGAGGCGTGGGCCCCGAGGTCGTGAACACCACGCGCGCGAGGTACTCCAGATTCACCTGGTGGACGATGCCCGTGTCCGGCGGCACGACGCGGAATCCCTGGAACGTTTGCTGGGCCCAGCGCAGCAGGGCGTAGCGCTCCCGGTTGCGCTGGAACTCGAGGTCGGCGTTCACCTGAAACGCGGTGGGCGTGCCGAACTCGTCCACGATCACCGAGTGATCGATCACCAGCTCGGCAGGGAGGAGCGGGTTGACCAGCCTCGGATCGCCGCCCATCGCCTGCATCGCATCGCGCATGGCGGCGAGGTCCACTACAGCGGGCACGCCCGTGAAGTCCTGCATCAGCACGCGCGCCGGCATGAACGCGATCTCGTCGTCCGGGATCTTCTTGGGGTCCCAGCGCGCCAGCCGCTCGATCTCCTCGCGCCGCACGGTGCGCCCATCCTCCAGGCGCAGCAGGTTCTCGAGCAGGATCCTGAGGGAATACGGGAGGCGGCCGACGGCGAACCCGCGCTTGTCGAGCGCCTCGAGGCGGAAGATCTCGAAGCTTCGCCCGGCGACGGCGAGCCGGGCCCGCGTGCCGAAACTGTTCGACGTCGTCATTCCACCGCCTTCACGTCCACGACGAAGTACTCGGTCTCGCCGAAGCAGCTCGTCGGGATGCCGATGTGCTGTTGGTACGTGAGCGCGACGCGTTTGCCCAAGGACTGGTTGATCCGCGCCGCGACCGCATTATCCCGCACCGTGAAGTAGAACTTCTCCGACATGGTGCCCGGGATCGAAACGATGGCCAGCTCCCCTTCCCACGTCTTACAGATCCAGCCCTTCTTGGAGAATTTCTGGACGTATCCCGCGCGCTCTCCCTTCGAGTAGCTCCACGTCAGCGCGCTCCACGTGTAGAGGGCGAAGAACACAATCGGCACGAGCACGACCGCGACGATGATGAGTTTGGTCTTGCGCGTCCACGTGAAGGTCACGCTGGGGAATCTAGCGGGAGAGAGTCCCACTCAGTAATCCACCTCCACCTCGTATTGCTCCGTCTTGTACGGCACGAACCCGCGCTTCCGGTAGTTCGGCAACGCGTGGGGATGGTCGAGCGTGCAGGTGTGCACCCACACGCGCCCCGGCTCGAGCGCCCACGCGTCGCGCACGGCGCACGACAGCAAATGCTTGCCGAGGCCGACGCCGATCGCGCCAGGGGCAAGGCCGAAGTAGGCGATCTCGACGGAGGCGTCGTCCGGCACGCGCCGCAGCTCGTACCATCCCGCCAGCGCGGCATCGCGGCGGGCGACGTAGAGCGAGATCTCGGACTTCCCGAGGTGGGTGCGAATCTCTTCATCTGTCCAGTCCCAGCGATCGCGCCAGTGGTACGCCTCGCCCACCGTGCGGTAGCAGTGACGGTACAGCTCCGGGCTGGGATGGGCGACGCGCTCGATGTCGATCTCCGGGAAGTGCCCGAATGCGGACTGGAACTGACCGGGTGTGGTGAGCTCGAGATATGTACGAGTGACCTGCATGGAGGTAATCTTATGTCGTCCCCACACCACGAAAAGCCATGACGTTCAACCGCATGGGCACCGTCCCACTGCCGCTGGCCCTGCACCTCGCGAGCTACACCGTGCTGGGGCTGTTTTGCTTTTTCGCAGGGGCGCTGAACTTGATCGACCCGGTCAAGATCCCGCATGGGATCCTGTTCCTCCTGGTGTGCGGGTTCAGCTGGGGCTATGTCTTCGGGATCCTGATGGCGCGGAAAGAAGTGGTAATGCTGGGCTTCGGCGCGAGCATCGCCTGGCTGGTCGCCGCGCTCGCCGGGGCGGCGCGCTTCGGTTTCGACTGGCGCCTTACGGCGCTGCTGGTCGCGCTCGGCACGTACGGGTTGGTGACGCTCGGGATCTACCGCAAGCGCATCCTCGAGCACTGACGCGTCGGCTCACCCGATCGCGTTCGGCGTGACGAGCTCGGGAGCGGCCGGCATCTCGACCACGAACCTGGCCCCGCCGAGCGCCGAGTCCTCGAGCCAGATCTTGCCGCCGACCTCGGTCACGACCCGCTGGCAAATCGCGAGACCGAGGCCGGTGCCCTCGTCCGGCCCCTTGGTCGTGAAGAACGGATCGAAGATCCGGCCGCGGATCTCGACCGGGATGCCGGGCCCCGAGTCCTCGACCACGAGCCGCACCCACCCCTCGCGCGCCTGCGTCGTGAGCTGAATGACCGCAGGGTCGCGCCCCTTCACCACGTGCTCGGCGTTCGTGACGAGGTTGATGACCACCTGCTGCAGCTCCTGCCCCAGGCCCAGGACCGGCGGCGCGGCCTGATCGAGCCGCGTGCGGAACTCCACGTTGTCCGCCCGCAACACGCGCTGCCGGATCTCGGCGACGTCGTGCACCAGGTCGTTAATCTGCACGCGCGTGGGCGTCGTGTCGGCGCGCCGCGCCAGCCGCAGTAGGCTGCGCACGATGCGCGCGGCGCGGTCCACCTCGCGGGTGATGGTCATCGCTGTGGTGTTGGTGTCGGGGTCCTTGCTCGCCCGGCCGAGCAGCTCCGCCTCCATGCGGATGGCGGCGAGGGGGTTGTTGACTTCGTGCGCCACTCCGCTGGCGATCTCGCCTACGGTGGCCAGCTTCTCCCGCGCGATCAGCTCGCGCTGGGCCCGCAGCTCGTCGGTCCGGTCGTAGAGGGCCACGAGCAGGTTGTCGCGCCCCACCCCCGACAGCCCGGTAATGGTGCAGTCGCAGATGCGGCGATCCCCCACCGGCTGGGTGACGAGCACGCGCCCGTGCCACGGCGCCCCCGCCTGCGGCCGGGCGAGGACCAGGTGGAGCGAGATCTCGCTCGGTGACAGCCCCAGTGCCTCGAGGTGGACGCCCAACGCCTGCGATTCGGTCGCGATCCCGAACAGCCGGCACCCGGCTTGGTTGAGCTGCTGCACCCGGCCCTGCCGGTCGACCAGCGCGAGCGGCAGCGGGCTCGAGTCCACCATCGCGTGCGCCCGCTCGGCAGCCGCCCGGGCGCCGGTCACCGCTTCCGACAGCTCCAGCCCGCCGGCGATGTATGCCGCGACCGCCGCGAGGTATTGCAGGTCGACCAGACCGAAGGCCGGCGGCGCCGCGGTTTCCGCACCTGCCTGTTCGTAGCGGACCACTCCCACGGCTCCCGCGACGCCGCTCGATGTCTTGAGCGGCGCGATCATCGCGCCCCGCGCGGTGCCGGCGGGGTCGAGCGCGGGCTGTGCGTCGGGCTCAGCGAGAATGTTGTCGGTGAGCAGCGGCTCGCCGGTGCGCACCACCCTGCCGGTCGTGCTCGTCGTCAGCCCGACCTCGAGTCCCTGGAGCTCGGCGCATTGACCGACCGTGGCGGCGATCCGCAAGGCGTCGCCCTCCCGCTGCCGCAGCGCGACGAACGCACCCTGGGCTTCCACCAGACTCATCACGCTCTGCAACGTGTAGCGCAGCAGCAGCTCGCGCTCCGGCGCCGCCAGCAGCCAGCGCGACAGCTCGACTAGGAACGTCCCGAGTCGCCGCTCCCGCTCCAGCCCGGCGCGGCGCGCCACCATGACCGCCAGGTGAGTCGCGATCTCCAGGGCCGAGCGCAGCGCTTCGGACGGGAAGCCGTCGGGGAGTCCCCGGAACGTCGCCTGCACGTGGCGGCCTTCGGCGTCGTGATAGTCGGCGATGAAGGGCTCGCCCCCCGTGGCCGTCGTTCCCGCCTGAACGGTCCCGGACTCGTTCAGGCCCTTGTAGACGACGTGCACGCGGGCCCCGCCCACCCAGTCGCTCAGGATGCCGGTCGCCGCCTGCCAGAAAGCCCGGGTCTGCTTGGCGTTTCCGGCTTCCGTCAGCAACCGCCGAATGGGATCTATCACGCTTACAAACTACGTCGCGAGGGAACTACAAACTACGTCAGGAGGGAACGTCCCGGTAATACGTCGCGCAAAAGGCGTCACGGAAACGTCGTCACAAGCGGTTCAACGACGGTTCTCCGTGACGCCCCTTCGTGACGCCTCTTCGTGACGGTGTCTGGCGGATCGGGAACCTGCGGGCGTTCCCCAAGTATGGACACCGCACTTGAGCTACTCGCCGACCCGCGCGCCGGCGATCCCCACAACGGCGGTTCGCAGACTCTCCCACCCGTCGACGCCGACCTGCTCGACGCCTATTCTCGCGCCGTCACCGGCGCGG
This sequence comes from Gemmatimonadales bacterium, assembly GCA_035637455.1. GTDB lineage: Bacteria > Gemmatimonadota > Gemmatimonadetes > Gemmatimonadales > GWC2-71-9 > 20CM-4-69-16. Next base: position 55,731 of record DASPXE010000007.1, on the reverse strand, counting down.
CGGAAACGGTCGGGCCGGCCGTGGTCAGCGTGGAGGTGCGACACCGGATCGAGCGCCGGGGTCGCCCCGCCCGCGAGCTGCCCGGCCACGGCTCGGGATTCGTCTTCACGCCGGACGGCTTCGTCCTCACGAACAGCCATGTGGTGCACGACGCCACCCGTATCGACGCGGCATTCGCGGACGGCCGCCGGCTCCGGGCCGAGCTGGTCGGGGACGACCCGGACACCGATGTCGCGGTGATCCGCGTGGACCCCGTGTCACTCGCCATCGCCCAGCTGGGCGATTCGGGGGCGTTGCGGGTGGGGCAGCTGGTCATCGCGATCGGCAACCCGCTCGGCTTCCAGAGCACCGTCACCGCGGGCGTGGTGAGCGCGCTGGGGCGCTCGTTCCGCTCGGTCACGGGGCGCCTCATCGACGACGTCATCCAGACCGACGCCGCGCTCAACCCCGGCAACTCCGGCGGACCGCTGGTCGATTCGCGGGGAAGGGTGGTCGGCGTCAACACGGCGGTGATCCTCCCGGCTCAGGGGATCTGCTTTGCGGTGGGAATCAACACGGCCAAGTTCGTGACCGGTCAGCTCATCCGGCACGGGAAGATCCGGCGCGGCAAGATCGGGGTCGCGGGGCAGAACGTCTCGCTCGCGCGGCTGGTGGTGCGGGCGCACGGCCTGGACGCGAAGAGCGGCGTGCTCGTGACCGGCGTGGATCGGGACAGTCCTGCAGAGCGTGCGGGAGTCAGGTCGGGCGATATCATCGTTGGCTTGGGCGGCAAGCCCGTGACGGGCATCGACGACCTGCACCGGTTGCTCGCTTCGGACCGGATCGGGATTCAGACTACGGTCACGGTGCTGAGGAAGGCCGAGCGGCTCGCGCTGCCGATTACGCCTGAAGACTCAAAGACCTGAAGGGCGTCACGAAGAACCGTTACGATGAAACGTCACGGAACAGCGTCCACGCCGTTTCGAGACGTCTCTCCGTGACGTTGTTCCGTGACGCAGTCTTAGATTCTGATCGCGCCGGGGAACCGAGCGGGGTCCGGCGAGAATCCCGGGAAGATCGTCGCCAGATCCGTCGCACCGAGATGCCGTGCCAGGATCTCGGCGAAGAGATCGCGGAAATCCGTCGTCACGGCCACGTCGCGGCCCTCGAACCGGTTCGCCGGGTCGAGCCCGGGCCACTTCCCGAGCATCTTGCCCCCGTTTACCGGTCCGCCCAACACGAGCATGGCCGTGGCGTGCCCGTGGTCGGTGCCCGAGTTGCCGTTCTCCCGCACCGTGCGGCCGAACTCCGACATGGTCAGCACCACGACGTCCCGCAGCTTGTCTCCCAGGTCCTGCGCGAACGCGGCGAGCGCCTGGCCGAACTCCGCGAGCCGTGCCGCGAGCTGCCCTGCGCTCGACCCTTGGTTCACGTGAGTGTCCCAGCCAGTCACGTCGGCGAACGCCACCTGCAGCCCGACCTCGGCCTTGATGAGTTGGGCGATCTGCATCATCGCCGTGCCGAACCTGCCGCGCGGGTAGTCGGCACCATTCGCCGGCTGGTACTGGCCCGGGTTCACCTGCTTCAGCATCTGGACCGCCTCGAATGCCTCCTGTGAGGACGTCGAGAGCAGCCCGGTCGCCGAGCCCGCATACAGCTCTTGGAACGCGCGAGTGAGACGGTCGCGCGCCGCCGGCTGGGGTGCCCGCAGGCCGAACGCCTGCAGGTCGTCGATCGCGAGCGATGGCGCCGAGCCCGCCAGGATGCGCGGCAGCTGCGGCCCGAAGGCCACCGCGCGGAACGGCGTGTTCTGGTGCTCGCGGTCGTGCTGGCAATAGCGGTTGAGCCAGCCGTCCGGCGTCGCCTTCGCGCCGGGGGTGCCCGACTCCATGTAGTCCTGGGCGTCGAAATGACTGCGCGTCGAGTCGGGGGATCCGATGGCGTGGATGGCGGCGAGACTCCCGTTGTTCCACAGCGGCTGCAAGGCCGCGAGGCGCGGATGCAGGCCGAAGTGCCCGTCCAGGTCGACCACGTCGTGCTGCGGTACGGCGATACGCGGACGCTCGCGGTAGTACAGGGGGTCGCCGTGCGGCACGATCATATTGAGTCCGTCCACGGCGCCGCGCTGGAACAGACAAACCAACATGCGGCGGTCAGGCGGACCGGCGGACGGACGGACGGCAAAGGCGGCTCGCGCGAGGAACAGCGGATCCAAGCCCAGACTGAATAGCGCGAGGCCGCCTGACTTCACGAATACACGTCTCGAGATCGTCATCTGTACCGCTCCGTCTTTTCAGTCCGCCTGTCCGCCCGTCCGCCGCCTCACTGCCTTTGAAACTCCGGTCCGCCGATCGCCAGGCCGATGGCCAGCGCGCAGGCCTGCAGGGGATCACTGATGTCTGATATCTGACGTCTAATCACCGCCTTCGTGTTCTCCGACATCGTGCCGCCCAGGAGCTGCGCGTCGACCGCGGCGATCAGCCGGGCGGGGTCCGCGCTGGCCGGAACGATCGAGTCGATGCTCACCGCCACGCCGGGCAGCCGGCCCGCGGCGAGCGCGACCGCGGCGTTCATCCGGTCGAGTAGAGCGCCGCTGTTCACCCACGCCTCTTCCCGTTCGGGGTAGCCATCGGGCGCCACATGGAGATAGAGCGGCTCTCCGAGGCGTGCCACGACCTGCGCCAGCCGGGGCGTCGTGTCGGGGTCGGCGCTCAGCGCACGGGCGGCGCTCACGACGAACTCGAGTGGCGTCTTGATCTTGGCGCGGACGTTGGGGGCGGCCCAGAACTCCGGCGACGTGAAGATCGCGCGCAGCACTTCGCGGATGTCGCCCTCCGTGCGCTTCCACGCGGCCACGGCATCGTCCACGCAGCCGTCGGGCGGATCGTCGTTCACGAATCGCTGGCACAGTTGGCGGCTCACGTGGTGCATCGTGGCCGGGTGATTGGCGAGCAGCTTGAGGAGGCGCACCCCTTCGTCCCGGCCGTGGCCGGCGGGGAAGGTCACGCCCATCAAGACCTTCTCGCCGTAGTCGTGGGCCCACTCGTGGAACTCGAAGTCCCCGCCTTGCTGCGGCCGCCGTATGCTCCAGCCGGTGAAAATCCGGGCGACGTCGATCACGTCCTGCTGAGTGTAGCCGCCCTCCGCGCCGAGCGTGTGCAGCTCGAGCAGCTCGCGAGCGTAATTCTCGTTGATGCCCTTCGGCATGCGCTCCAGGGCCCGCTGCCGCTGCGAGTCCGCGCGCATCGGGTCTCGCCCCGGATCGAACAGCGGCGGGCGGCCGAACTGGGGGGCGCGTCCAAACAGGGGCCGGGCGCGCAGCCGCATCGCTTGCGGCGGCGTGGACCCCGGCGCGACGCTCTCCCAGTTGTCGAGGTAGAACAGCATCGCCGGGCTCTGCGCCGTCGCGACCAGCAGGTCCGCGAACCTGCCCAGGGCACGCGGCCGGATCGTCGCCTCGATGTAGGACGGAGTCAGGAACCGGTCCGCGCCCTTCGCCAAGAAGACGTTGAAGTGATTGATCCAGAAGTCGACCATCACCTCGTAGAGCTGTCGCTCCGACAGGGTGGCCCGCACGACGGCGAGCTCCTGGAGCTCCCCGGCGAAGCGCCGGCCCCGCTGATCGGCTGGCCCCCCGGGGTCGGGCTTCCGCGTCATGCTGTCCGGCGCGGCCGTCGCTTCGCGCTGCCGCTCACGCCGCTCGCGCTGCGCGTCGACGTACATGGCGGCGAGATCACCTGTGTCGTACTCGAGAATTTTGAACTGTCGTTCCCGCTTGGCGAGCGCAGCGTCGGCGATCTTGTCGGGGGAAAGCTGCCGGTCGATCCATTGCATCACGCCCGCCGCCGCGACGCGGTCCACCTCGCCCGGCCGGGGGCCGTAGGCGAGACGGTTCAGCGCGTGCAGCGCGGAGTCGCGGGGCGTGAGGAGGGGAGCCTGGGCGCTCGCCCCCATCAGGGGCGACGCTCCCAGCGCCCCACACAAACTCGCCACGGCCCAGATCTTCATACGGTTATATTGACGCACAGCCCTCGGGGGAAGTTAAGGTTGTGACGGCGCCACGTTTCGTCCCGCACGGTATCCGCACGCAGCGTAACAGCTTGCTCGGGGGCGCAAACGGCAAGCCCGCCACCTGGGACGAGCGTCTCCAGGCGCTCAAGTACGTCCCACCCCTGCTCAAGCTCGTCTACGAGACCCACCGCGGCTATACCGTCGCCATCCTGGCCCTCCGGGCGGTGCGGTCGTTTGTGCCGCTCGCCGTCCTGTGGATCGGGAAGCTGATCATCGACGGGGTCATTGCGGCAGTGAAGGTTCGGGTGGACGGAGGGCAGGGCGTCGTCGACTGGTGGGCTCTGGGGGGGCTCCTGGCGCTCGAGTTCGGCATCGCCGTGGCCGGGGAGGGGCTGGCCCGGCTGTCGGCGTTGCTCGAGAGCCTGCTGGGCGATCTGTTCTCGAATCGCATCAGCGTGCGCCTGATGCAGCACGCCGCGGCGCTCGATCTCGCGCAGTACGAGGACGCGGAGACCTACGACCACCTGGAGCGCGCGCGGCGCCAGACGGTGGGGCGCATCGGGCTGATCGCGCTGCTACTCTCGACGGCGCAGGATCTCATCACGCTCGCGTCGCTCGCCGCCGTGCTGCTCGTCCAGCTCCCGTGGCTGCTGCTCCTGCTCGTGATCGCGGTGCTGCCGTCGTTCCTGGGCGAGACGCACTACGCCGCGCTGGGCTATTCGCTGCTGTTCTCGTGGACGCCGGAGCGGCGGCTGCTCGACTACCTGCGCTACGCGGGCGCGTCGGACGAGATGGCGAAAGAGGTGAAGCTGTTCAACCTGTCGGACTTCCTGGTGGGCCGCTACGCCAGGCTCTCGGATGAGTTTTACGAAGCGAACAAGCGGCTCGCCGTGAGACGCAACCTCTTCTCCACGCTGTTCGTGACCGTCGGGACGCTCGGCTATTACGCCGCGTACGCGGTGATCGTCTATCTCACCGTGCTCGGCCGCTTCACGATCGGCTCGCTCACCTTCCTGGCGGGCTCGTTTCGCCAGAGCCGCGACCTGATCCAACGCGTCCTGCTGTCGCTGTCCCAGGTGTGGGAGCAGAGTCTCTATCTGTCAGACTTATTCACGTTCTTCGACGTCCGCCCGCTGGTGACGTCCCGGCCCGGGGCGCGGCCGGTGCCCGTTCCGATCCGCACGGGCTTCGAGTTTCAGGACGTGGGGTTCCGCTATCCCGGCTCGGAGCGCTGGGCGGTGCGGCACCTCTCGTTCGCCTTCGAGCCCGGCGAGCGCATCGCGCTGGTGGGCGAGAACGGCGCGGGGAAAACCACGCTGGTGAAGCTGCTCGCCCGGCTGTACGACCCGGACGAGGGCCGCATCCTGCTCGACGGCGTGGACCTGCGCGACTACGACTTGGACAGCCTGCGCCAGAACATCGGCGTCATCTTCCAGGACTTCGTGCGCTACGATTTCGTGATGAAGGAGAACATCGGCGTCAGCCAGGTCGAGCGGCTGGGCGACGAGGAGCGGATCCGCGAGGCGGCGCGCCGCAGCCTGGCCGACTCGGTGGCCTCGCGGCTCGAGCGGGGCTACGACCAGATGCTGGGCCGCCGCTTCGAGGGCGGCGTGGAGCTGTCGGGTGGCGAGTGGCAAAAGGTGGCGTTGGGGCGCGCCTACATGCGCGACGCCCAGGTGCTGATCCTCGACGAGCCCACCGCGTCGCTCGACGCCCGCGCCGAGTACGACGTGTTCTTGCGCTTCGCCGAGCTCACCGCCGGACGGATGGCGGTGCTCATCTCACACCGCTTCTCTACGGTGCGGATGGCCGACCGGATCCTCGTGCTGCAGGGCGGCGAGCTGATCGATCAGGGAACGCACGAGGAGCTGGTGACGAAAGGCGGGCTGTACGCGGAGCTGTTTGGGCTGCAGGCCGCAGGGTACCGGTAGTCGGGCCGGGCCGCGCTGGGCTGGCGCGCAGCGCGATTCGCAACGTGGGAGGGAGACATGCGCACGTTCCCGTTGACGTTGGTGACATTGTCGGTGGCGGCTCTTGCGGGCGCCACCCCGCTGCATGCCGTGCAGCGACGTAGCAATGTGCTCACGGCCGAGGAGATCGAGCGGGCGAAGCCGAATGGGGGCTCGGCGTTCGAGATCGTGGAGACGCTGCGGCCACGCTGGCTGCAGGTGCGAGAGCTCAGTCGGCTCCCCGGAACGGCGGGCGAGCCCCTCAAGTCGACGCCGGTCTACGTGTACGTGAACGACGTGAACATGGGGTCGGTCGACTATCTCAAGACGATCCCGGCGGAGACCGTGCTGGAAATGCGCTGGCTCAGCGCCAACGAGACGGCGGGCCGCTACGGGCCTACCGACGGGCAGGCTGCGATTGTCGTGAAGCTCAAGCGATGAACGTGTAGCACCACGCCTCGCCTTCGAGCACCGTTTCACCCGTCTGCCGTGTGACCGTGATCTTGAGGCGACACACCGGCTTGGTCTCGTGCACGCTCATCACCTCCGCCTCCGCCGTGATCGTGTCCCCGACGTACACCGGCGCCGTGAACTTCCAGTTCTGGCTCAGGAACACGGTCCCGGGCCCGGGGAGGTCCATTGCCACGAGCGCGTGCAGCAGGCCCGTGGTGAGGCCGCCTTGGACCACGAGCGCCTTGAACGTGGTCTTTGCCGCGAATGCCGGGTCGAAGTGCAGCGGATTGTAATCACCGGTGAGCTTCGCGTAGGTCGCGACGTGCTCGGGCGAGAGCGTCAGACTGCGCCGCGCCCTCTGGCCGACCGTGACTGTCATCGACTCGGGCTCGGCGCCCCGCGCGACCGCTCGAGCGCGGCCACGAACGGCGCAAAGTACTGCTTCCACGCCGCCGCCACGGTGTGGGTGCCGTGGCCGCGCGTGATGTCGCTCGTCGGAATCAGGACGAAGCGGCCCTGTTTGACGCGCGGCATCAGGCGCTCCATGATCCCGAGCTCCGGCGGATTGATGAGATCGTCGGCCGAATTGATGGCGAGCACCGGGACGGTGACGCGCTCCAGGTCGGGACTCGGGTCGTAGTCGCGCGACGCCTCGAACTGGTACGCCATGTCGTTCGCGTCCGCCCCGGCGAGGCGCTCGCGCAGCCAGCGGGTGATGTAGGCGTCCGCCGAGTCGCGCGTCGGCGCGATGCGCTGCAGCTGGAGCGGGCTCGAGCTCATCATGAAGAGTATCTGCAGGGCGGCGAGGAGCCCGCGCGGCTGTTGAGAGTAGGTGCCGCCGCGCCAGTCCGGATCGCCGCGGATGTTCTCGATGATCAGGTGGCGCATCATCCGGTTCCGGCCGGCGATCTGCGTGGGAGCGCAGGCGAGCGGCACGACTCCGTCCAGGAAGTCGGGGTGGCGCTCCGCCCAGAGCCACGCGTGCATGCAGCCCATGGACGTGCCCACGACCAGCAGCAGGTGATCGACGTGCAGCCCCTCCGTCACCAGGCGGTACTGTGCCGCGACCATGTCACCGTAGGTGTAGTGCGGGAACCGGGCCTTGAGCCCGTCGCTGGGTTTGCTGGACCGCCCGTGTCCGATGTTGTCCGGCAGGATGAGGTAATGCGTCGTCGTGTCGAGCGGCTGCCCGGGGCCGTACAGCTCCCCGGCGAAGAGCGGCGAGAGGAACTGGCTTCCCGAGCCTCCCGTGCCGTGCAGGATGAGCACGGCATTACGCACGCTCCCGCCGGCGTCGCGCCGCGGCCGTCCCAGCGTCAGGTAGTGCAGCCGCAGGACCGACAGCGTCTCCCCGCTCCCGAACCGGAAGTCACGGATCGCGAAGCTCGCGCTGTCCGCTTGGAGCGCCGCGATGAGCAGCAGGAACGTCACCGCGACGTGATGACCTGGATCGCGCCGTGCAGGTGCCCCGGGCCGAAGCGGGCCTCCGCCTCGGACGCGCTGTAATGGCGGATCGCGGTAGCGGCGTTGACCTGGATGGTGCGCAGCGTCTCCGGCCCTCCGAGGCGGCTCTGGTCGAGATAGACGACGACGTCGCCTTCGGCTTCGGGGCGGAGGGTCGTCGGATTGCGGCGGAACCACGCGGGTCGCAGCGCGTGCAGCGCCTCGTACAACGTGGAAGCGGTGGAGACCTTGCCCAGCTCCTCCAACGTCACGACATCGCTCGAGCGGGCGGGGGCAGGCTCGTGGGCCGCCTGACCGGTGCGGCCGCCGCACCCGCCGAGGCTGAGCGCGGTCAGCGCGGCGAGCGGCAGGATGGTCGATCGAGCGTACATTGCAAGCTCCTGCGGTGGATTGTGCCGCATCGAAATTACCCGCCGGGGGGCAGAGGGGCGAGCCTGCCAAGGTCCCGAGATGGAGCTTGATCGAGCGAGCCACGCCGCGTCCCGCCTGCGGGTCTTCGCCGCGGCGACGCTGTTTTCGACGGGCGGTGCCGCGTTCAAGCTGTGCGGCTTCAGCGGCTGGCAGGTGGCGGGGCTGCGCGGCGCGGTGGCGGCGATCGCTGTGCTCGTCATGGTACCGGAGGCGCGCCGGGCGTGGACCTGGCGCGCGGCGCTGGTGGGCGTGGCCTACGCGGTCACGACCATCCTGTTCGTGCAGGCGAACAAGCTCACGACCGCCGCGGACGCCGTGTTCCTCGAGGACGCAAGCCCGCTGTGCATTCTGGTGCTCGGGCCGTGGCTGTTACGCGAGCCCGTGCAGCGCGGCGACCTGGCGTTCCTGCTCGCCGCGGCGGTGGGGATGACGCTGTTCTTCGTCGGCGTCGAGCCACCGCGCGCCACGGCGACGAACCCGTTGCTCGGGAACGTGCTCGCGGCGGTCAGCGCCGTCACCTTCGCGCTGGTCGTGATCGGCTACCGTTGGCTCACCCAGCGCCCCGGGGGCTCCGCCGCGTCGGTGGCGGCGGCCGCCGTGTCGGGGAACGTGCTCGCCTTCGTCTTGTCGCTCCCGTGGATCTTTCCGGTGGCCGGCGGCCGCGCCGTGGACTGGCTGATCGTCCTGTACCTCGGAACGGTTCAACTCGGCCTGGGATACGTGCTGCTGTCACAGGCGATGCCGCACGTCCCCGCGCTCCAGGTGTCGCTGCTGCTGCTGCTCGAGCCGGTGCTCAACCCGATCTGGGCGTGGTTGATTCACGGGGAGACGCCCAGTGCGTGGTCGCTCGCGGGAGGGGCGCTCATCCTCGGCGCGATCGTGGTCAGGATCCTGGCGCAGGGGAGGGAAACCCACGTCGGGGTAGCCGCGTAGCCGGCCACCTCGACGTCACTGCTCGCAGCCGTCAGCGCGTGCTGTCCGTCTTCTGCTGCTGGTCCTGGTGCAGGTCAGTGCGGTCCTGCCGCAGGTCGCGTCGGTCCGAGCGCGCGTCCCGCACGTCGTGGCGACGATCGCGGCGGTCTTGGCGCAGGTCGCGACGGTCGCTGCGCAGATCCCGCCGGTCCCGACGCGCATCCTTCAGGTCGCCCTCCTGCACGTCCGCACGCACGTCCCGCCGGTCCTGGCGGAGGTCACGGCCATCCTGGTGTATGTCCTTGGTGTCGTGCCGCACGTCACGGCGATCGCCGCGCAGCTCGCGGCGGTCGTGGCGGACTGCTTTGCGGTCCTGCTTCACACCGGTATCGCCCGCGGCCTGAGCCGACACGATCGTCGGCAGGCTGAGGGCAAGCGCCAGAGCGGTCAGCAGCGCGAATCGGCCTCGCATGATTTGTCCCCTGTAAGGTTCGCAGATGAGACCCGACGACCGGGACGACGTTAACAGGAGGCGATGGCGGCGCTGGTGACGCAGGTCACGCGTGAGCGTGATCGCCGAGGCGCTCGCGCGCGCTAGATTCCAGCGCCGATGCCCGCGACCCGCTCACGCCTCGGCGTGATCTTCTTGACGGTGCTGATCGATCTGATCGGCTTCGGGATCATCATGCCGATCCTGCCGATGTACGCCCAGCGCTTCGGGGCGCAGGGGATCGGGTACGGCGCCCTGGTGTTCGTATTTTCGGCGATGCAGTTCCTCGCGACGGCCCTGCTCGGCCGGCTCTCCGACCGGATCGGCCGCCGGCCGATCCTCCTCACGACGATGCTGTTCAACGCCGCGGGCTACGTCTTGTTCGCGTTCGCCCCGTCCTACGCGGTGCTGTTCCTCGCCCGCGTGATCTCCGGCTTCGCGAGCGGCAATATCTCCGCGGCGCAGGCGTACGTCGCGGACATCACCCCGCCGGCGGAGCGCGCCCGCGGCATGGGGACGATCGGCGCCGCGTTCGGTATCGGGTTCGTGTTGGGCCCGATGATCGGCGGATTGGCCGACCACTACCTCGGACACGTCGCCCCGGGGCTGATCGCGGCCGGGCTCTCCCTGATCAACTTCCTTTCGGCGAGCGCCATCCTGCGCGAGTCACTCGCGACCGAGCACCGCACCGCGCGGCCGCTGCTCGACTTCGGGCACATGGGCGCGGCGCTGGGGCGCGAGCAGCTGCGGCCGCTGATGCTGGTGTGGCTGATCGCCCCGTTCGCCTTCGCGGGCTACACCGTGGCGCTGCCGTTGCACGCGACCGCAGCGCTGGGGTGGGGAGCGAAGGAGCTGGGCTGGCTGTTCGTCGTCATCGGTACGATCGCCGCGGCGGTGCAGGGGTTTCTGTTCGGGCGCATCGAGCGACGCACCGGCGCGCGCGCGCTGCTCGTCGTCGGGCTGTTCGGGATGGCGGTGAGCATCGCCGCCGTGCCGTACGCGGCGACCAGTCTGCAGCTGTACGCCTGGACGGTGCCGCTCGCCTTCGCGAACAGCCTGTTCGCACCCGCCGCTTCCGGGCTGGTGTCCATCTACGCCGACCCCACGGAGCAGGGCACGATTCTCGGCGCGGCGCAGGCGTTTGCGGCGCTCGGCCGCAGCCTCGGCCCGCTCGCCGCCGGGTGGGCGTACGACGGCTTCGGCCAGCGCACGGCGTTTCTGCTGGCGGGCGCGGTAATGCTGGTAGCTGGAGTGAGCAGCATGCAGCTGCCCAGGCCCGGCAACAGCTAGACGCACAGACGCGCAGCGGCGAACAGCTTGAGGAAACAGGTGTTCCTAGCGCCTGTCCTCTGTTCTCCCCTGTGCGGCTATGCGTCTAGCTTATGCCTAGCCTATACCCTGTTCTCGGTCTCATATTCTCCTGTCCCCCGCCGGAGTGAGCTGCGCCCATGCGCGTATACAAGACACCGGAGATTCGCAATGTGGCGGTCGTGGGCCACGGCGCGAGCGGCAAGACCTCCCTGGTCGACGCTCTCGCGTTCGTGGCCGGCACGAGCAAGCGCCACGGGTCCGTCAAGGACGGCACCGCTCTCACCGATTACACTCCCGACGAAATCGAGCGCAAGTACTCCATCAACCTCGCCATCGGCGTGGCCGAGTGGATGGACACGAAGCTCAACCTCATCGACACCCCGGGCTACCTCGACTTCACGGGCGAGGCGCTCGCCGGCGTCTATGCCGCGGACGGCGGCGTGGTGGTCGTATCGGCGACCGGTGGCGTGGAGGTAGGGACGGAAAAGGTGTGGGACTACTGTGAGGACCGGGGCATCCCACGCCTGTTTTTCGTCTCCCTGATGGACAAGGAGCACGCCGACTTCGAAAAGGTCTACCGCCAGATCAAGCAGCGCCTGACGCCGAAGGTGATCCCGGTGGAGATCCCCGTAGGCGAGGGCCCCGACTTCCATGGCATCATCAATCTGTTCTCGAAGAAGTGCCACCTGTACAAGAAGGGGACGAAGGCGGGCGAGTACGAGGAGGGGGACGTCCCCGCGGAGTACCAGGGGCGATTCGATCAGTACTCGAAGGAGCTGATCGAGCGCATCGCCGAGACCGATGATACGCTGCTCGAGCGTTACCTGAGCGGCGAAGAAATCGGGCGTGACGAAGCGATCAGGGCCATGAAGGCGGGGATGGCGCAGGGCGAGCTGTTCCCGCTGTTCTGCGGGGCGGCGGAGCTGACTTACGGGATGCGAGCCCTCTTGTCCAAGATGGTCGAGCTGTTCCCCGCGCCGCACGAGCGTCCGCCGGTGGAGGCGCAGAAGTGGGGGAGCGCGGAGCGGCTCATGCTGAAGGCGGAGGACGGCGGGCCGTTCGTCGGACAGGTGTTCAAGACGATGTCCGAGCCGCACGTAGGGGATGTGACGTACTTCCGCGTGTATTCCGGTCTGGTCCGCAACGGGCAGGACGTGTATAACGCCCCAAGGGCGGCGGTGGAGAAGCTCAACCACCTCTGTGTCAGTATCGGGAAGGACCGCTTCGAGATCGCCGAGCTGCACGCCGGAGACATCGGCGTGGTGGCGAAGCTGCGCGACACGCACACCAACGACACGCTCTCTACCCGGGAGGCGCCGATCGTGCTCCACAAGATCCCCTTCCCGGAGCCCGTCATCACGGTGGCGATCGAGGTGAAGCAGCGCGGCGAGGAGGAAAAGCTCTCGAACGGGCTGCACAAGCTGCACGAGGAGGACCCCACCTTCCAGCACGAGTACAACCCCGAGCTGCAGCAGACGCTGATCCGCGGGCTGGGCGAGCGCCATCTCGAGATCATCGTGGGCCGGTTGGCAAGGAAGTACGGCGTACACGCCGTCACCACAAAGCCGCGCATCGCCTATCGCGAGACCTTCCGTGGGAAGGCGGAAGGCCAGGGGAAGCACAAGAAGCAGACCGGCGGTCGCGGTCAGTACGGCGATTGCTGGATCCGGATCGCGCCGCTGTCGCGGGGCTCTGGGTTGCAGTTCATGGACGAGATCGTCGGCGGCGTGATCCCGCGGCAGTATATCCCGGCGGTGGAGCGCGGCATTCAGGAAGCCGCGGCGCGTGGCCCGGTGGCGGGGTATCCAGTCGTGGACTTCAAAGTGGAGCTGTACGACGGCTCCTACCACGACGTCGATTCGAACGAGATGTCCTTCAAGATGGCCGGCATCCTCGCCTTCCGGAACGTCAGCCCGAACTGCAAGCCGGTGCTGCTCGAGCCGATCCTGGAGGTGGAGGTGTGGACGCCGGACGAGTATCAGGGCGCCGTGATGGGCGACCTCTCCTCGAGGCGCGGCCACATCCTCGGCACCGAGAAGGAGGGCCGGCTCACGAAGGTCAAGGCGCTCGTGCCCGAAGCCGAGCTGGACCGTTACGCAACCACGCTGCACTCCCTGACGCACGGCCGGGGGACATACCGGTCGAAGTTTCATGTGTATCAGGAGGTGCCGCCGGACGTGGCGCACAAGGTGATCGAGGCGCGGAAGAAGGAGATGGAGCAGGCGAAGGCGTCTTGACGCCGGGCACCGAGGAGGGGGAGCACCCATGCGACTGACAGTCCTGTGCACCGTTCTCGCCGCCGCGGGAGCGGCCTGCGAGCCGGTGGTCAAGCGACCTCCGGTGTCTCAGACGCCGGCGACGCCCGCAGACTCCCCGGCGGCTCCGTCATCCGTCCCGCCCCCACAGGCCGCCCCGGCCACCCCGTCCCCGCCACCCGCTACCAAGGTGGCCACGGTGGCCGGGTTCCTCACGCCGGAATCGGTGCTGCACGACACGACACAGGACATCTACTTCGTCTCCAACATCAACGGTAGCCCGACGGCGAAAGACAACAACGGCTTCATCAGCCGAGTGCGCCCGGACGGCGCAGTCGAGAACCTCAAGTTCATCGAAGGCGGCAAGAGCGGCGTGACCCTGAACGCCCCGAAGGGACTGGCCCTGTGGGCCGACACGCTGTGGGTCGCCGACATCGACGCGGTGCGCGCCTTCAACGCGAGGACCGGTGCGACGATCGACAGTGTGAGCCTCGCCAGCCTGGGCGCCGTGTTTCTGAACGACATCGCCGTCGCACCGACGGGCGCGCTCTACATCACCGACACCGGCATCCGGTTCGACGATGTCGGCAACGTGCTGCACCCGGGGCCCGACCGGGTGTTCCGCATCGGCCCGGACCGCAAGGTGACCGTCGCGGTGCGGGGCGATACCCTGGGCCGTCCCAACGGGATCGCGTTGGACCCCGTGGGCAAGCGCTTTGTGATCGTCGAGTTCGGCGGGCGATCACTGCTCGCGTGGAAGCCCGAGGACAAGGCGCCGAGCGTGATCGCCAAGGGACCCGGCGGCTTCGACGGGGTCGTGATCGCCGGCGGCAAGATCCTCGTTTCCAGCTGGACCGACTCGACGGTGTCAAGCTACGAGACAGGACAGGAAGTCAAGGTCATCAGCGGGGTGCCGAGCCCGGCCGACATCGGGTACGACGGCAAGCGCAACCGCGTGCTGATCCCGATCTTCACCGGAAACCGCGTGGAGATCTGGCAGCTGCCGTGAGACCAAAGCGGAATGCCGGATGCCGAAGCGAGCGGCACGTTCGATTCGCTGGTCGCGCGAAACGGGTCGTAGTTTCCTGCTGATGGACCAGCTCACTGATCGGGTCCGAGCCGCGTTGGCCACGCGCTACGCCATCGAGCGGGAGATCGGCCGGGGCGGCGGGGAGCGGGCGGCGTGGGGCGTCGACGAGCATGGCACGCATGTGCGGATCTCCCGCGCGAATTGTAGCGACCGCGCGACAGATTGACGAGTTGGAGCATCTCCAACGCGGAGGCCGGGTGGAGCAACGGCGGCCACGGCCGCCCCGTCTCGTGGCGCACGCGTTTTGCAAGGACGGATATGCGCGCGTGTCGTTGGGCGTGCAGCACGAACGCCAGCCCGAGGAGCATAGCGATCAACCTCAACCCGTTCGCCCATACCCGGCACCCCATCCGCGTCCTGTTGGCGGACGACCACGTCGTCTTCCGAGCCGGGGTGCGCGAACTCTTGAAGCAGCGACCCGATCTTGCCGTGGTCGGCGAGGCTGGCACGGGGAACGAAGCCGTCGCCAGCGCCGCGGCGACCCGGCCGGACGTCGTCCTGATGGATTTGGCAATGCCCGGAGAGGGCGGTCTCGAGGCCACGCGCCGGATCGTCGCGCTCGGTATCGGGGCGAAGGTGCTTGTCTTGACGGGGTTGCCGCAGGAAAAGCAATTGCTCGATGCGCTCGAGGCGGGCGCGAGCGGCTTCGTCGAGAAGGCGGGTCCCGTGGAGGAGTTGACGCGGGCGATTCGAACGGTGAGGCGGGGCCGGCTGTTCCTCGGCGTGGACGCGGCCAGGTTCGTCGTGCTGCAACGCTACTTGCGGGAGCGGCAGCCGGGGGGCGAGCGCACAGTGCGAGGCAGAAAGGAAGGCGGACGAGGGCAGGGCGCGACCCCTGCGTGACGCGCTTGAGCTCTAGCCCACCAATATCGGTTCTGGCACGGCGGGTTGTTTGTAGACGTACCGCTTCCCTGCATAGTTCCGCAACACTACCTCGTCGTTCGTGATGGCCTCCACGTACTCGGGGAGGAGGGGGATCTTGCCGCCACCGCCCGGCGCGTCGATGACGAAGTGGGGCACGGCGAGCCCCGACGTCCAGCCCCGGAGCGCCTTGATGATCTCGAGCCCCTTCTCGACGGTCGTGCGGAAGTGCTCGGCGCCTGCGACCTGGTCGCACATATAGATGTAGTAGGGCCGCACCCGGGCGGCGAGGAGCCGCTGCATCAGCAGCTTCATCACCTCGGGGTCGTCGTTCACGCCCTTCAGGAGCACCGTCTGGCAGCCGAGCGGGATCCCGGCATCCGCGAGCAGCCCGAGCCCCCGAACCGCGGCGGGCGTGAGCTCGTCGGGATGGTTGAAGTGCGTGTTGATGTAGAGCGGGTGGTACCGCTTGAGGATGGCGCACAGCTCCGGCGTGATCCGCTCCGGCAGGTGGCACGGCACGCGGCTCCCGATCCGGATGATTTCGATATGCTCGATGGAGCGGAGCCGCTTGCAGATCTCGTCGATGCGGCGATCGGAGAGGAGCAGCGGGTCGCCGCCCGACATGATGACGTCGCGGATCTCGGTGTGCTCGGCGAGGTAGCGGAACGCCGACTCGAGCTCGCGCAGCGGGATCTTGTCGGGGTCGCCCACCTTGCGGCGCCGGGTGCAGAAGCGGCAGTAGGACGCGCATACGGGCGAAACCAGGAACAACGCACGGTCCGGGTAGCGGTGCGTGATGTTGGGGACGGGGGAGTTCGCGTCCTCGGCGAGCGAATCCACCATCCCATCGTGCACCTCGAGCTCCTGGAGGTCCGGGACGTACTGCCGCCAGATCGGGTCACCGGGAGCCGTGATGAGATCGACCATCGCCGGCGAGATGCGGAACTCGAAGTTCCGGGCCGCTTGCCGCAGCCGGTCGAGGTCCGGGAAGTGGTCGGGCCCGAACCTGGCGATCAACGCTTCCAGCGAAGCGATGCTCTTCTTACGGAGTAGCTCTTGCCAGGACTCCATGCGTCAGGTCCTTGAGATAGACCACCAGGTCGTCGCCCGGTGCGTAGTAGCTCCGGAGCCGCGCCGCCTGCTCGTAGCCGCGTCGCTCGTAGAAGGCCCGGGTCGGCGCGTACTCGGCGCGAGACGATGTCTCGACCACGATCAGCCGGAAGCCGTCAGCCCGCAGCGCCTGCTCGACCGCGTCGAGCAGCCGCGTGCCAACGCCCTTCCCTTGCCAGGTCGGATCGACGACGATCCAGTACAGGTCGCACGTCCCTTGGGTTCCGGGCGTGGGCCCCCAGCAGGCGTACGCCACCAATGCGTCGTCGCTGTATGCACCCAGGAACCGGTAGTCGTCGTCCCCGGCGAGGCTCTCGTCGAGCAGCTCCACGGCGATCGCGATCTCTTCCGGTCGGAAGAGACCCGTGGCCCGGGTGAGCCGCTCAAGCGGTGCGCGTTGCGCGCGGCCGACGGGGCGGAGCGAGCAGCTCACGGGCCGCCTTGGCGCCCTGTGCCTCGCGGAGCGCCACCTCCGCGACCCGGCGCACCAGCTCCGCGTAGTCCCAGCCCGCGGCCTTCGCCATCCGCGACAGGCCGGCGTCGTCGTTCAGGTCGGGATTCGGATTCACGTCGAGCACCCAGGGGCGTCCCTGCTCGTCTACTCGGAGGTCCACCCGGCCGTACCCCTTGCCTTGCATGACCCGCCAGGCCGCCTCCGCCAGCTTCACCAGCTTGTCCGCCAGCTTCTGGGGAATGGCCGCCGGGCAGACAGGCACGCTGCCGAGGTCATCGGCCGACCCCACGTCCCACTTGCCGGCGTAGGTGAGGATCGGCCAGGCGCCCTCCGGCATGCGGGCGAAGTCGATTTCGGAGATGGGGAGCGTGCGCGTGCCGACCAAGCCGACGTTGAACTCCCGGCCAGCGACGTATTCCTGCACGAGCACATCGTCGAACTGCTCGGTCATCGCGGCGACGCGCGCCCGCAGGGCTTTGCGGTCGGTGACGACCGAGCCGCGGTCGAGGCCGGCGCTCGCGTCCTCGGCCGCCGGTTTGACGATGGCCGGGAGGGGGAAGTCGTCGTCGATGTTCCCTTGCGCGATGGTCCAGCGAGGGATCGGGAGCCCGGCCTGGGCGAGCAGGGCGTTGGCGACCGCCTTACGCCGGCACGCGGCGATGGTCCAGAGGCTCGCGCCTGTGACCGGGACGCCGGCGAACTCCAGCGAGCCCACGACGTGCTCTTCCCATTCGCTCTTGCCGTGCACGCCTTCGCACAGATTGAAGACGAGGTCGGCCCGCCGCGCGACCTGAAACCACCGCATGTCGTGCCGCACGGGGACCTTGCGGATCTCGTGTCCCAGCGCGCCGAAGATGGCTGCGATCTCGTCCACGGCTTTCATCACGCCGCGGATGTCCTCGGCTGTCCAGTCCGCGGCCCCGGGGTCGTACAGGATGACGATTCTCACGCCGACACCGCTGCCGTGACCTCACGTTCGAGCACGATGTCCTGCCCCCCCAGCCGCCGCCACGCGATGCGCACGACCTCCTGGATCAGCTCGTCGTAGCCGAAGCCGGCGGCCCGTGCGGCCTTGGGGAAGCAGGAGTTCATCGCGGGATCGGGGATGATCCCGGGCAGGGGATTGAGCTCGAGGATGTTCGGTACACCGAACCGATCGACGCGCAAGTCGACCCGGCACCAGTCGCGGCAGCCGAGGGCGTGGTAGGCATCCAGTGCGGTGCGCTCGATCTCGGCATAGAGGCCCGCCGACACGAGCGCCGGGCACTGGAAAATCGCGAGCGGTGCTTCGGGACGGTCCCACACCCACTTGGCCTCGTAGCCGTAGACGGGCGGCGCGCCGGGGGGCAGGGCCGAGAAATCGAAGCCGATGACGGGCAGGCAGTACGCCGCTGGCCCGTTGCCGAGGATCGCCACGGTGAACTCGGGGCCGGGGAGGTAGGTCTCGACCAGCACGGGCTCCGCGTAGCGCGCGAGCAGAAACTGCGCCCGCTCGCGGAGCCGCGCGGGCGTGTCGCACAAGTTGTTGCTGAACACCCCTTTACCAGACCCCTCCGCGACCGGCTTCACGAACACCGGAAACGGCAATCGCAGGCGCTCCAGCTCCTGCGGCGTTTCGACGCAAGCGAACGGTGCGGTGGGCACGCCGCGGTAGGCGAGGATCTCTTTGGTGCGCGCCTTGTGGAGCGAGAGCCCGAGCGTGAGGGGGTCCGAGCCGGTGTAGGGAATGTTGAGGTACTCGCAGATCGCCGGCACCAGCGCCTCGCGACTTTGGCCGCGCAGACCCTCGGCCATGTTGAACACCAGATCGGGGCGGGCCAGGGCGACTTGCTGCGGGAACAATGGATCGGCTTCGAGCCGGATGACGCTGCCGAAGAGACCGAGAGCCTGCTCCACCGCAGCGATGGTGGACGGGTCGTCCCACTCGGCGAACGCGTCATTGGTACTGGGAGGCTCTTCGGCGGAGTTCGCGGGATCCGGTTTTTGGTTGTAAGCGAGACCGATGCGCATGTGGTCTCGAGTGACCTCCTACAAAAAGGGCCGCTTGTGCGGTCCGTGAATCGCAGACGGATTGTCGAGTAGAGAATACGAAACGTCGGCGCGATGCGCAATAGGGAAATGACGTCAGATGTCAGACATCAGACCTCAGAGACGTTCCTCATTTATTTCTGATGTCGGATGTCTGGGGTCTGACGTCAGACTTTATGATACGCGACGCGCGCGGCCTCCTGTGTGTCGTCCGCGACATAGATCTGGAAATCGGAAAACAGCGCGGGCGCCTCGCGCTCGAGCGCGCGCAGACACGCGATCGCCATCCGGCGGATCTCGAGCTCCGCGCCCTCGCCGCACCGGAGCTCGAGCATCGTGCGCCAGGCGCGCGCGTTGCCCGACACGACGATCTTCACCTCGGTGGCGTTCGGGAGGACGCTGCGCGCGGCCTCACGCGCCAGTTTCCGCCGGTGCACCTTGTCGGCGACCCAGCCGTAGCGCTGCATCAGCCCTTCCACGGCGCGCACGTACGCCGCCTGCGCGTCCGCGACCTCCCGCTCCCATTCGGTCTCGAGCGTCGGGTCGCCGATCATCGCCGGCGGCATCACGAACGCCGCGTGGGATTCGTCGACGTAGCGCTGCGACAGCTGCGAGTAGCCGAACCCCGCCCGGTGCCGCACCAGCTCGTGCGAGCACGAGCGGGAGATCCCCTCGATCAAGAGAACGTACACGGCGTGCTCGAGCACCGAGCCGTGCCCCTGCTTCTTGATGTTCTCGAGGTATTCGGCGGTGCTGCGGTTCGCGGGGTTGTGCTGGCTCATGTAGCAGACCCGGCCGGCGAACTCGGCGAGCCGCTCGCCCGGCGAAGCGTCGCCCCGCCACTGTACGTGCAGGTGCTCGGGTTCGATGAACTCGGGACGGGCGATCAGCGTGACGCGCGGGGCGCGGAAGATTTCCATGGGGCTAGGGGCTAGGGGCTCGAGGATCGCGCCAGCTCCAGCTTCGGCGTGGCCCAGCCGGCGGTCTGTTCGATCTCGCGCAGGCGTGCGGCGATGTCGTCGGGAATCGGGGCCGCGTCCGGACCGACCTTCAAGTCGGCGAGCGGCGCCCAGTCGGCAGCGGGAAGTATAACACCGGGATTGAGGATCGAGCGGGGATCGTATGCCCGCTTCACCTCCCGGAACAGCGCCATCACCTCGGGTCCATAGAACCGCTGCAGCAGCCCGGCACGCAGTCGGCCGTCGCCGTGCTCACCCGAAGGCGTTCCGCCGAGCCCGACGAGCAGCTCGGTGACGGCCGCGAACAGCCCGGCGAGCCGCTCCCGCCACCCCGGCGCCGTCGTGTCGGGGAGGGCGTTCACATGCACGTGGCCGTCGCCCGCGTGGCCGAACAGGGCGACGGGCACGCCGCAGCCGTCGGCCGCCGCGCGGATGCCGGCGATGTACGCTCCCAGCCGCTCGATCGGCACGCAGCCGTCCTCGACGACTTGCAGCGAGCGCCGGGTAGGGGGGAGCCGGGCGAGCGCGGGACTCGCGAGCTTCCGCACGGACCAGAGCTGCTCGAGCGCGCGCCGATCCACGGCTGTCTCGACGTGCAGCGTGGACGCCTTGAGGCCCCGCACCGCGTCGCCGACCACCCCGCGCGCCGCGGCCGCGGTGTCCCGCTCGAACTCGACCAGGAGCAGTCCCTCGAGGCCGGCGGGTAGCTCGATACCATCCGCGCGTACCAGCTCGAGCAACGTGCGGTCGAGTAGCTCCACTGCTGACGGGTTGAGAGCGACGAGGTACGGCACGGCTTGGGCGAGTGCGTCGACGCTGCCGAAGCCGAGCGCCGCACCGGCGACGTCCGGGGGAATCGGCTCGAGCCGCCACTGCACGGCGGTGACGAGCGCCAGCGTCCCCTCGGAGCCGATCAGCAGATCCAGCTCGTCCTCCGACTCGGCGTAGCGGTCGAGCGCATAGCCGCTCGAGTTCTTGCGGGTCTTGGGGAAGCGTGCCGCGACGAGCCGTTGTTGGTCCGGCGCCAGAGCGAACTTCTCCCCTCTCCCTTCTCCCCGTGTAACCCTGCGCGCCGTCCCATCGGCCTCGACGATCTCGACCGCGTCGACCCACGCCCGCACGCTGCCGCAGCGCACCGAGCGCGGGCCCGCGGCGTTGGTCGCGATCATGCCCCCGGAGGTCGCGAACGCACCGGACGACGGGTCGGGGGCGAGGCGCAAGCCGAACGGGCGAGCGGCGTCGCTGACCTGCGCCCCGGTGACTGACGCGCCCACCCACGCCGTGCGATGCGGCCAATCCGGGGCGACCCAGTGAAAACCCTGACTTAGATCCGCGATCACCCCCCACCCGACGCCGCCGCCCGGCAGCCCGCTCCCCGACCCCCGCGGCACAAGCGGCGTGCCGGTGTCCGCCGCCCAGCGCACCAGCCGCTGGAGCTCCTCCACGCCGCGGGGCAGCGCCACGCCCGCCGGCACCATGCGATAGATCCCGGCGCCCTCGGCGTACGCGGCCCGGAGGCGCGCGTCGGTGAGGAGGCCGGGGAAGGGGGAGGTGGGAAGGGTCACGTAGCGCACGGTGGAAAGTACATGCGCGCTCTCAGCTTGACACGGCTACACCCCCGAGTGATGCTTGAGGCCCGTATGCCTTCAGACGCGCCGCGCGCCCAGCTCATCCACATCGAGACCGACCGCCGCCTGGGCCACGAATGGGACGAATGGGATGGCAAGCCCCTCGCCGGAGACGGCGACTTCTCCGCACCTCCGGGACTGTTTTTCCAGTTCGGCGCCCTCACGCTGATCGTCGGGCTCGGTGCGACAGCGCTGCTGCTGTTCCTGCTCGCCCCGCGGCTCGAAGCCCTGCTCTCCGCCTTGCCGGCGCTGCTGTGGGGCGCGCTGGCGGTCGCGTCGGGCGCGTGCGCGCTGTGGTTCGCGCTGCTGCTGCTTTCCTTCTATGGGGGTGTGCTGCTGCTGCCGGGGCGGCTGCTCGAGCGAGGCCCGTATCTGCACCTGATGAGCTTCACCTCGTACGTCTCCCGTGTTTTCGGGAGGCGCGACTGGGCGGAGCACGCCGCGATCGACGTCTACAACGCCCTCGCCGCGCGCCGTCGGCGGACGGTGGGGAAGGGCGAGCTGCTGGTGTTGATCCCGCGCTGTCTCTCGAAGCAGGCGCTGGACGGCGTGCTCGCGATCGCCGGGCGGTACGAGGTCCCCGTATTCGTGGCGACCCGCGGGCAGCTCGCGCGGCGCGTGATCCGCGAACGGCGCCCTCGGGCGGTGGTGGCCGTGGCGTGCGAGCGCGACATGACGACCGGCCTACGGGACGTCGCGGGCAAGCTCCCGGTGCTCGGGCTCACGATGCGGCTGCCCAACGGGCCCTGCCGGGATGCGATGGTGGATCTCGACGTCATGGAGCGGTGGGTGAGGAGCTGGGTGTCCCAAAGCGCTTCCTGAGCGCCGCCACGAGAGAGTCGGCGATCGCGTGTCCGGCGTGGGTCTTGGGCACGATCACTTCGAGATCCCGCTCCGTGCGGGACGGGTCGTAGCGGGGGCGATAGACGGCCTCGACGGTGAGACGCGTCTGTCCCGGGACGTAGGGATCGGCCCAGCAGCGGATCTTCACCGTTGCGGCGAGGTCGGAGACGTCGCGGGCGCCCCGAAACGACCGGTGGGACCGAGTGTCGTACCAGGCGGTCTCGACGTATCCGTCGCGCACGTTCACCCGCTCGACTTGCAGGCTCTCTGCCGCCACGAGTGCCGCGATCTCGGGCGTCACCCGCTCGGTGCGGGCGTCGAGCACGATCCGGGACGCTTGCGGGTCCGGCAGGAAGTCCGGTCGGGTGGTGACAGGGGTGCAGGCGGTGAGCAGGATGAGAGTGAGGAGTGCGGAGTGCGGAATGCCGAGTCGCCGTGAAAGGTCACGCGCTTCGACGCAGACCCTGCCACTCCGCACTCCGCACTCCGCATTCCGCACTGGCATCAGTGCCGATGCGGCGGCGTCCCCGGTGCATGCCGGTGCGCGGAGTCGGCAAGGGAGTCGGCATGCTCATCCTCCTCCGTCTCGCCCGGGTGATGATGATGTCCCGCCTCGCGGTCCCGCATCTCCGCCTGCATCGTCGCAGCCGGGATCCCCGCTGCGTGGTCGAACACGAGCTTCCCGCCGATCCGCGCCGTCCAGACGATGCCGACCAGCCCCGCGACGCTGAGCAGGCGCAGCACCGTCTCCTCCACGCCGCCCAGCCGCGCGCGGCGGACCAGTTTCCACGCCAGCACGACGGTGAAAATGCCCATCGTGACGAGGGCGAGCGTCTCGTGCGTCTCCATCAGTTCATGGATCGCCTCGCCGTGCTCGATGACGTCCTCGGCCTGGAGCCCCGCGACCACGGCGACCCAGCCGCCGATCACGCCGGCCCACAGGGTCCAGAGTGCCGCAGCCCGCAGCGAGTCACGCTTCGTGAGCCACGCGGCGACGTCGAACAGCGCCGTCACGAGCAGCAAGGCGGCGGGGAGGTCGTTCACGGCCGCGTGGAAGCGGGGCCAGTCGTAGCCGAACATGCCGCTCCTTTGGTCGGTGGGGTGGAGGTGACGACGCGTTAAATGCCCAGGTCGACGACCCTGGGCGGGTCGGCGGAGTAGTCGTAGAAGCCCTTGCCGCTCTTGCGGCCGTTCAGGCCGGCGAGGACCATGCGTTTGAGGAGGGGGGGCGGCGCGTAGCGGGGCTCGCGGTACTCGGTGAACATGATCTCGGCGATCTTGTAGGTCGTGTCGAGCCCCACGAAGTCGAGCAGCGTGAGCGGGCCCATTGGGTAGCCGCAACCGAGCTGCATCGCCTTGTCGATATCGGGCACGCTCGCGACACCGTGCTCCACGGCGCGAATGGCATCGAGCAGATAGGGGACGAGCAGCAGGTTCACGATGAAGCCGGAGTTGTCCTTCGCCGCGACCGGCTCCTTGCCGAGGGACTGGGCGAACGCAAAGGCGCGACGGAACGTCTCCTCCGACGTCGTCACGGTGCGCACGACCTCGACGAGCGGCATCAGCGGCACCGGGTTGAAAAAGTGGAGCCCGACGAAGCGGTCACCCCGCCGCGTGGCTGCTGCCATAGCCGCGATGGTGAGGCTCGACGTGTTGGACGCAAAGATCGTCATCTGTCCCGAGCGGCCGTCGAGCTCCTTCCACAGGCCGTTCTTGAGCTCCAGGTCCTCGGTCACCGCTTCGACCACGATGTCGCACCCCTGGAGCTCGGCGGTTGCCGTGGTGAAGGTGAGTCGCTTGAGCGCGGCGTCGCGCTTGGCGGCCGCGAGCTTCCCCTTCTCCACAAACCTGGCGAGCGACTTCTCCATCCCCGCTCGTGCGCGGTCCCAGATCTCTTGCGAGACGTCGCGCACGATCGTGTCGTAGCCGGCGGTCGCGGCGACCTGCGCGATGCCGCTGCCCATCAGGCCGCAGCCCAACACCCCCACGCGCTTGATCTCTGTCAATGCGCCTCCCAAGCCCCTTCCGGGTGGGCCGACCGCGAGGTCCCGGTAAGTCGACCTACCCCCGGGGCGGTGTCCCGGGGTTCATCAGCATGCGGATCTCGTCGGCGATACGCACGAATGCGCTCGCCTTCTGGCCCGGGAGCGCGTGCTCGGGTCTGATCTCGCCCCGCTCGAGGCGGTCGAGCACCTGCTCGAGCCCCACCTGGATCCGCTCGTTCTGGGGGCGGTGACGCCGGGCCACGAGGATCGCAGCGATTCCCAGCGCCGCGCCCTTGACGAACAGGATGGGGGAGATGAGGGCGATGGGCACCGTCGCGCCGAGCGCCACCGCGGCGGCCGCCAGCGCGGCGAGGACGCCTGCACCGCTGAGCCGCGCCTTGCGCAGGTTCGCCACGTTCGCCACAAGCTGCACGTGACAGAACCCCGGCTCGAGCTGGGTCACCTGGCCCGCCACTTCTGCAGCGCGCGCCAGGGCGTACGTCTTGCCCTTGGTGCCCAGCGCCCGCTGGATCGACGCGAACGCGCCCACCTTCGGCTCCCAGCTGGTGCGGTCCGCGTGGCGCCGTTTCACCTGGAGCAGCTCCTCGTCCTCCATCCAGGCGCCCAGCGCCTTCAGGATGGCGGCGCGGTCACCCGGGGCGATGCGCGCGGCGGAGAGCCGGGCTGGTCCCGCCAGCCAGGCGAGCGCGCCCCGCCCCTGCTCCACCACGGCGCGGGTCTGCTCTTCGAGCAGGGCTTGGTGGAGGTAGCGCTCGGGGATGCCGACGTCCTGCCCCAGGGCGAGCAGCTCGGCCTTCGTCAGCCCCTCGCCGATGTCGTGCTCCGCCGCTTGGAGCTCGGCCGCGCGCTGGATGATGCGCTCGAGCGCCGCGCGGCTGATGAGCTCGCCCGGCATCGCCTACGCCTCGACCTTGTTCGTCTTCGGCGCAGCCGGGAGCGTCTCGCCCGAAGCCCGCTCTGGGAGCGCCGGGGCCGTCGTCTTCCGCGCCACCGAGTCGAGAAACCCTTTGAACAAATCGATGGGGATCGGGAAGAACGTCGTGGAGTTGTTCTCCGAGGAGATCTCGGTCACCGTCTGCAGGTAGCGCAGCTGGATCGCCGCGGGCTCCGCGCCGATGATGCGAGCGGCCTGGGCGAGCTTCTCCGAGGCCTGCAGCTCGCCCTCGGCGTTGATGACCTTCGCTCGCCGCTCACGCTCCGCTTCGGCTTGCCGCGCCATCGCACGCTTCATCTCGGGCGGCAGGTCCACGTCCTTCACCTCCACGGCCGTGACCTCGATGCCCCAGTTCTCGGTGCGCTTGTCGATGATGTTCTTCAAGATGTTGTTGATCTTCTCGCGGTTCATCAGCAGCTCGTCGAGCTCGGTCTCGCCCAGCACCGAGCGCAGGGTCGTCTGCGCCAGCTGGCTCGTGGCGTAGAGGTAGTTCTCGACCCCGATCACCGCCTTCACGGGATCGCGCACGAGCATGTAGAGGACGGCGTTCACCTTGATGGAGATGTTGTCGCGCGTGATCACGTCCTGGGGCGGGATGTCCATCGCCACGACCCGCAAGCTGACCGTCTGCGTCTTCGCGAACAACGGCGGCACGTAGATCAGTCCCGGCCCTTTCGCTCCCCACGAGCGGCCGAGGAAGAAATAGACCGCGCGCTCGTACTCCCGGAGCACCTTGAGGCCTCCGAAGAGATACAACGCCAAGAGGCCGAGGACGGTCGTCACGATCATGTCCATCGCAGCTCCTCCTCAGGCCGGGAAGGCTTCCACGATCACCGCCGCCCCCTGGCCGCCGCCGATGCAGGCGGAGCCCAGTCCGAAGCGCTGCTTGTGCCGCCGCAGCGCGTGGAGCAGGTGGATCGTGATCCGCGCGCCGGTCGCGGCGAGCGGGTGGCCGATCGCGATCGCACCGCCGTCCACGTTGGTCTTGGCGCGGTCGAGCCCCAGCTCTCTCTCGACCGCGAGGTACTGGGGCGCGAACGCTTCGTTCACCTCGATCAGATCCAGGTGCTCGAGCTTCATGCCGGCCTTCTCCAGCGCCTTGCGGGCCGCGGGCGCCGGGCCGATGCCCATGTACTTGGGCTCGACGCCCACCACGGCCCACGCGACCAGCCGGCCCAGGGGCTTGAGGCCGTGCGCCTTGGCGAACGCCTCGCCCGCGATCACGGTGGCCGCCGCGCCGTCCACGATCCCGGAGGCGTTGCCGGCCGTCACGAGCCCATCCTTCTTGAAGTATGGCTTGAGGCCCATCAGCACCTGCAGCGTGGTGTCGGGCCGCATGTGCTCGTCTTTGCGGTACTCGACGGTCTGCCCCTTCTGCTTGATGGGGACCGGGACCACCTCGTCCTGGAAGGCGCAGGCATCCCACGCCTGTTTCGCGCGTTGCTGCGACGCGAGCGCGACCTCGTCCACTTCCTTACGGGTGAGCTTGTACTGCTCGGCCAAGTTCTCGGCCGTTTCAGCCATGGAGCAGCCGCACTGGGGGTCCTTGAGCGCCTCCCACAGCAGGTCCTCGAGCGGGGCCGAGGGGCCGAGCCGCAGTCCCCAGCGCGCCCCGCGTACTACGTGGGGCGCCTGGCTCATGGATTCCGTGCCGCCCGCGAGCACGGCGCTCGCTTCGCCCAGGAGGATGAGCTGCGCCCCTTGGGTGATGGCCTCGAAGCCCGAGCCACACAACCGGTTGACCGTCACGGCCGGCACTTCGATCGGGAGGCCCGCCTTGAGCCCGACGTGACGGGCGCAGTAGATCGCGTCCGCCGAGGTCTGTAGGGCGTTGCCAAATACTGTGTGGCCGACCTCGGCTGCTGGCACGCCCGAGCGCTCGAGGGCGTGTTTGGCCGCGATGGCGCCGAGCTCAATCGCCGAAAGGTCCTTGAGCGAGCCGCCGAACGTCCCGAACCCTGTCCTGACCCCGGACAGGAAGACGATGTCTGTATGTAAACCCTGAGTCTTCATGGGTGAAAGCTCCGCGTGAGTGCTCTCAGACCGCGGAATATGGACGGGACGGCGGTCGCGCGGTAGGGCCGTAAAATGAAGCGGGAGAGACGGATATGCACCGTCTCTCCCGCCGCGCGCGGCGCTCAACTGGTCAGTGGATAAAGTTGACCCAACCCATCTCGTTCGCGACGATCGCGTGGGTGCCGCTCGCGCTGAAGCCGATGTAGCGAGCGCTGCCCCCGGTCCGGACGGAATCGAGCACCGCCTGCGTCGCGCGGTCGAGTACGTAGACCTTGCCGTCCGCCAGCGTGCTCACGTACACCCGGGCGTTATCCGGCGTGACCGCGACATCGAAGGCGTTGCGGCTCTGCGGGGTGCCGATCGGGTACTCGAGGAAAGTCGCGCTACCGGATGGCAGGTCGCGCACCAGGAGCTTGCTGCGCTCGATGTCGGTGGCGAAGAGGACGGAGCCGTCGCGCGACACGGCGACGTTCTGGATGCGGGCGCCCGGCACGGCGTCCGTGTGGACGATCCTGTTGTTGCGCAGATCCACGGTGCGGATCGCTCCTTCGTCTCGCGCCGCGACGTACATGCACGGCGCGAACGGATGGAACGCCACACCCGCGAGGATCGTGCCGGCGGTCGGGATCTGCGCCACCACCTGGCGCGTGGCCGTGTCGATCACGTACACGCCATAGTAGTCCGTGAGCGCGTACAGCCGGCTGCCGTCCAGCGACAGGCCGGTCGTGAGGATGCTGCCTTCCGGGACGATGGCGGTGCCGAACGCCTGATTGGTCGCCACGTTGATGAACGTGACGGTCCCGTCGTCCTGGTTGCTCACGTACGCCGTCCGGCCGTCCGGGCTCATGCGGACTTGCGACGGCAGGTACCCTACCGGGAACGGCGTCGAGAACGTGGTGGACGGGAGGTCCGCACGGACGGCCGAGGCGGCGAGTGATTGCGTTACGTACACGACCCCCGCAGACGACACCGCGACGGCGAACGGCGCGCCGTCCAGCCCAACCGAGTCCCGTGTGCCCAGGCCCGGATGCCCGAGGCCTCCCGGGGCCGTGCCGACCGCAGGTCGCAGGCAGACAGGCGACGCCGCGTTCGGATCGTCATACACGAAATCGACCCACCCCATCTCGTTGGCAATGACCGCGTGCGTCCCACTCTTGCTGAAGCCGATGTAGCGGGCGCTCCCTCCGGTCACGATCGAGTCGACCAGGGCGCGCGTCGCCCGATGGAGCACGTACACCTTGCCGTCGGCCAGCGTGCTCACGTACACCTGGGTGTTGTCCGGTGTGACGGCCACGTCGAACGCGTTGCGGACCTGCCCGCTCCCGATCGCGTACTCGAGGAAGGTTGAGCCCTCCGTCGTGAGGTCGCGCACCAGCAGCTTACTGCGCTGGATGTCGGTCGCGAACAGGAGTTGGCCGTCGAGCGACACCGCCACGTTCTGGATCCGGGCACCGGCGACCGCGTCGGTGTGGACGACGCTGTCGTCGCGCAGATCCACTGTGCGGATGGCTCCCTCGTCCCGGGCCGCGATGTACATGCAGGGCGCGAACGGGTGGAACGCCACGCCTGTGAGCAGACTTCCCGTTGCGCTGCCGGGAATCGAATCGATCACCTG
This sequence comes from Gemmatimonadales bacterium, assembly GCA_035637455.1. Taxonomy (GTDB): domain Bacteria; phylum Gemmatimonadota; class Gemmatimonadetes; order Gemmatimonadales; family GWC2-71-9; genus 20CM-4-69-16. Next base: position 26,949 of record DASPXE010000007.1, on the reverse strand, counting down.
GCGCGTGGCGGTATTGATGACGTAGATGCCGAAGAAATCGGTCAGCGCGTAGAGGCGGTCGCCCTCGGGCGACAGTCCGAGCGTGAGGATGCTGCCGGCCGGAACGGGCACAGCGGCGAACGCGTGGTTGGTCGCCACGTCGACGAACGTCACGGTGCTGGCATCCTGGTTGCTTACGTAGGCCGTCTGGCCGTTGGGATGGATGCGGACCTGCGATGGGAGGTCCCCGACGGCGAACGGTGCCGAGAGCACGGTGGACGGAAGGTCGGCGCGCACGGCAGACCCCGCGTGGCCCCGCGTGACGTAGACGACGCCCTTCCCTGACACCGCGACCGCGAAGGGCATGCCCGCGAGGGGCACGGTCGTGTGGCCGGTGAGAGCTGGGTGGCCGCGGCCGGTCGGCGCGGCGCCCCCGGGCGGCCGCTCGCAGCGGGCCGAGGAAGAGAGCAATGACGCGAGTTGCTCATTCGCCGTCGGAGAATTGCACGCGGCGACGGCAAACGAAAACAGACCCACGACAGCCAGCGGCAACGCGCGGCGGCGGAGCATGACAGTCTCGTGCGATGGAAGACTGCTGCAATCTGACCAGCGATCAGGCGTCACGGGAAGAGCGGCGAGCCAAAAGTCATGTTGCGGCCGCGCAACAGGGTTGCGTACGCTCAGTGGACCAGATCAACCCAGCCCGCCTCGTTGGCAATCAGCGCCGACCGCCCCGTGGCATCAAACGCGATGCGACGCGGCTTGCCGCCCGTTTCGAGACGGGCGAGGACGCGCAGCGTGGGCCGGTCCAGCTGGACGACCCGCCCTGCAAACAGCAGTCCCACGTACAGCACGGCCTCGTCGGGACTCAGCGCCAGACTCACGGCGGCAGTGCCGAACTGCGCCCTGTCAACCTGGCGACCGCTGGGCAGGTGGATGCGATCGAGCCACCCCGCCTCGTTTGCGGCGTACAGCATGAGACCGTCGGCAGAGAGGACCAGGTCCTGCGGGACACCGCCCACCGCGAACCGACGCGTCATCCGCAGTGTTCGCGCGTCCATCTCCAGGATGAGCCCCGCCCTCCAGGTGGGGACGTATATCCAGCGACCGGAGGGGTGCACGGCGAGCCCCGTGCACACCTGGGCGACCGGCACGGACGCGGCTACGCGTCCCACATCGATTGAGATCGCGCACAGCCGATCCAGGTTGGTCACGATGTACAGCCTGCGACCGTCGGGCGAGAGCGCCGCGCCGAGCGGGTGTCCCGGGACGGGAATGGTCCCAGTCTGCCGGCGCCGGGAGAGGTCGATGACCGCGACGTCTTCCGTGAACTGATTGGTGACGTACGCCACGCGGCTCGACGAACTCAACACTACGACCGTGGGAGCGCTGCCCGTGGCGATGGAGCCAGTGATGCGGAAGGGTGCGAGCTCGAGGCACTCGAGTGCGGCCGCGTGGAGACGCGTGAGATACGCCGTCCCGTCCGCCGCTACGGCCACGTCGAACGGGCTGCCGGTGATGGGCAGGCGCTCCGTGAGGACAGCGGCGGGATGCCTCGGGCTGCCCCGCCGCGGTAATGCCCATCCGGGCTCGCGGCGCGCCCAGCCGAGGCGTTCCCGCGCCGCCCCTGCCTCGGCCACAGCGGGGCCGGCCTGCGCCCCGGCGCGCAGCCGAGCACTCGAAAAGCGATCCCGGCACCCTTCCCGAAATCGCGACAGCATCGCCGTGAGCCCGGCGCGCCGGACCTGGGACCAGCGCAGTCCGGTGACGCGGTGCACCAGGCGGTAAGCGACCGCCGGATCGAGCTGCTCGCGCCGCGCTAGCTCGAGCAGGGAGCTGTCGCGCGCTTCCGCCTCGAGCATCCAGTACAGCACCCGGGCCCAACCGGCCAGCTGCTCGAGCGGGGGAAGGCCGTCGCGCCGCAAGCCGCGGGCGAGCTGGTGTCGATCCCGCAGGCCGACCCAGGCGGCAATCTCGCCTGCCGATGGCGCCTGCCCGTTGCGGCAGGCGAGGGCGCTGACGACGGCTCGGCTGGTCGCCGAGAGCGGCGGGAGCGCCGTCTGGAGCACGTTGGTGAGGCGAAGCGGGGGCATCGACCAGTCCTTCATCCAGCCTGACGTCAGAGCCAACGCCGGCTGCAAGAAGTGCACCGCAACCCGCGAGATGGCAAGGGCCTCCCAAGCGGGCGCCCCGGTCGTTCACTGCCCCGCGGCCATGCCGTCCTTGCGCGGATCCGAGCCGCCGGCGTAGCCCCGCGGCAGCCGCATGATCGCCTGCGCTCCGCCGAAGGCGACATCGGCCTCCGTCGTCAGCTCGTGGCCCAGCGCGGCGAGCGCGCGGCGCACCGCGTCCGCGATCGGCGCTTCCAGCGCGATGCGCCGCCCCTCGAGGTGCCGGAAGCGCGCGGCGTCGATCGCGTCCTGCAGATCCATCCCGAACACGATCAGGTTGAGCAGCAGCTGCACGTGACCCTGCGGCTGCATCGAGCCGCCCATCACGCCGAAGCTGAGCCATGGCGCGTCGCCGCCCCTGCCGTCCGGCCGCGTAACGAAGGCCGGTATGATCGTGTGGAACGGCCGTTTCCCGGGTGCGACGGTGTTCGGCAGGTCCGGCTCGAGCGTGAACCCGGCGCCCCGGTCCTGCAGCGCGAACCCGGTGCCCGGCACCACCACGCCGGAGCCGAACAGGTCGTACAGCGAATTGATGAAGGACACCATGTTGCCGGCCGAGTCGGCCACGGTGAGGTAGATGGTCTCGCTTGCGGTGAGCGGCTTGCCGGGCGCGGGACGGTCCGCCGCGCGGGACGGGTCGAGCAGCGCGCGGCGCGACGCGGCGTAGGCGTCGGTGAGAAGGTTCGCGGCGGGCAGCGTCATCGCCGTGGGCTCTCCCACGTAGCGCGCGATGTCGGCGTAGGCGAGCTTTTTCGCCTCGATCAGGAGGTGGAGGTAAGGGGCGCTGTTGTGACCCAGCGCCTTCAAGTCGTACGGCTCGAGGATCTTGAGCATCTCGAGCGCGGCGACGCCCTGGCCGTTCGGCGGGAGCTCCCACACGCGGTAACCCTTGAACGTCGCGGCAATCGGCTCGACCCACTCGGGCCGGTGCTTACGGAGGTCGTCCACCGTCAGGTAGCCGCCGAGCGCGCGCACGCGCTCCGCGATCCGGCTGCCCAGCTCGCCGCCGTACAGCGCTCCTATCCCCTGCTCGGCGATGAGGCGAAGCGAGCGCGCCAGGTCGGGATTCCGGAACCATTCGCCGGCCTGCGGGGCGCGCCCATCGTCGACGAGGTAGGTCGTGCGCGCGCCTTCGTCTTTCCGCAGCTTGGCGGCCTGCGTGGCCCACTCGGCGGCGATGATCGGGGTGACGGGGAAGCCGCCCTCGGCGTACCCGATGGCGGGCCGCAGCGCTTGCGCCAGCGTGATGCTCCCGAAGCGGCGCAGCAGCGCATCCCACCCCGACAGGGCCCCCGGGACGGTGACGTCCTCGACGCTCTCCTGGGGCATCGTGGTGTGCCCCTTCGCGAGCAGCGCCGCGCTGGTCATCAGGCTCCCCGACCGCCCGCTGGCGTTGAGCCCGTATAGCCTGTGGTCCTTGGCGGACCAGACGATGGCGAACAGGTCGCCGCCGATCCCCGTCATCTGGGGCTCGACGACGTTGAGCACGGCGGCCGCGGTGACCGCGGCGTCGACGGCGTTGCCGCCGCGCTCGAGCACGGCGAGGCCCGCGGCAGTGGCGAGCGGCTGGCTCGTAGCGATCATGGCGTGCGGCGCATACACCGTGGAGCGATGGGCCAGGGACGTGGGACGAGGCTGCTGCGAATCGGCCGCTCGAGTCATGGTGCAAAGGAAGCTGAGCAGGGTCAGATGGCGCGCAATAGTCATGGTCGGATCCTAGGAGAGTCGGTCGGCGATAGCGGCCGCGACGTCGCGGGTGCGCGCGCCGCCGCCCAAATCCGGGGTCCGGACCCCTGCCGCCAGCGTCTCCTTGACGGCGCGCTCGAGGTCGCGCGCGGCGTCGGGGTGGCGCAGCTGCTCGAACAGCAGCGCTCCCGTGAGCACCGCGGCCATGGGATTCGCGATGCCTCTGCCCGCGAGCGGCGGGGCGGAGCCGTGTACCGGCTCGAACAGGCCGGCGCGACCGGGGTGGAGATTGGCGCTCGCCGCGAGGCCGAGTCCGCCGACGAGCCCCGCGCCCAAGTCGGAGAGGATGTCGCCGTAGAGGTTGTTCGTCACGATTACCTGAAACCGCTCGGGCTCGCGCACCAGCTCCAGCGCCAGCGCGTCCACGTAGCGGTGCTCGGCCTCGATGCCGGGGAACGCGGCGGCGACCCGCTTGAACGTTTCCTGCCACACCTTGTGGGCGGGGACGGCGTTCGCCTTGTCGCTCATCGTCACGCGCGTCTTGCCGCGCGCCTTGGCCCACTCGAAGGCTGCCCGGATGATCCGCTCGACTCCCTTCACGGTGTTGATCTCCTCCGCGATGTAGCGTTCGCCGTCGATGCGGCCCTTGCCGACATAGACGCCCTCGGTGTTCTCCCGAAAGATCACGAAGTCGATCGTCGGTCGATCACCCCGCAGCGCCGCAAGATCGGGGTGCAGCAGCTGCACCGGCCGGAAGTTGATGTAGAGATCGAGCCGGAACCGCAGTCCCAGCAAGATATCCCGGGCGTGCTCGTTGCCGGGCACGCGCGGATCGCCAAGCGCGCCCAGCAAGATGGCGTCCACGTCGTCGCGCAGGTGACGGAACGCCCCCTCGGGGAGCGTCTCCTTCGTCCTCAAGTAATGGTCGGCGGAGAATGGGAGGCGTTCCAGGTCGAGCTCGAAGCCGTGCTTCGCCGCCACGCGCTCCAGCACCGGGATCGCCGCTTCGATGACCTCCGGACCGATCCCGTCTCCGGCGATCACCGCGATGCGATGGCGCTTCACTCGAAGCCGGTAGCGCGCCCGCAGCCGGCGCAGTAGCGCCAGCCGACGTCCACTTCACTACCACACGCGGGACAGCGCAGCTCGCCCGACGGCGGCTGGCCACACTGCGGGCAGAAGTTTACCTTGCGCCCCCCGGGGAGGGTTTCGCCGCAATAGGGACACTGGCGCGGGGACTCGCTCTGCTCCGCCAGCTCGAACGCAGCTCCCGATTGGCGGGTCGCCCCGGCGGTTTCTCCCTCCGCTTCCGCTTCCGTCTCCTCGTCCGTTCTCACGAGCTCCGGAGCATCGGGCAACGGCGGGTGCGGCGGCGCGTATGCCCGGTCGCCGCGCAGGAAGCGCTCGGCGGCGAGCCGGTTCAGGCTCAGGATGGCGTCGGGAAACTGGCGGAACAGACCGGGATCGGGATTGACCTCCGCGGTTTCGCGGCGTAGCGCCTGCTGCACCTCCCCGGGGTCCAGCGAGACGTAGCCGCGCTCGCCCGACAGCAGCCGCAGCACCGCCATCTCGTAGTCCTGATGGGTCGCGACCTTGAGCGCCGAGCGGTTGGAGCGGTACGGGACCAGCCGCTCGTAGACCTCCGCGGCGGGGAAGGGCACGGCGAGCCGCCCGGGCGCCTCGTCCGCCAGCACCCGCACCAGCCGCTCGAACAAGCGATCGAGGTCGTCAGCCACGCTTTGCCACGTTACACGTTGCACGTCGCACGGTACCCGTTTCCGTCATTTCACGACCACGACGCCTTTCATGAACGGGTGGGGAGTGCAGTGATATGAGTACGTACCGGGTCGGTCGAACTGGTGGCTGAACGCGCCACCCGGGGGGATCGTGGGTGAGCCCGGCTCGGTGCCGTCGAAAGTGACCGTGTGCTCGGCGACGTCGTCGTTCGCCCAGACCACCGTGGCGCCGGCTGGGATTCGCACGGTGTCGGTCGCGAACTTGTACTGCGAGATCTTCACGACGGCCGCCCCTGCGGGAACGACCAGCTTCGGCCTGCCGGTCCCGTGGAACCACGGGCTGAACCGCTTCAGGTGCAACGGGATCGTGAACTCGAAGCCATACAGGACGCGGTGCGATCCGGTGGGCGCGTAGCCGATCGAGGCGCCCTGGATCGTGGCGCTCGCCGCGTTGCTCGCCTGGAGTGAGAAGGTGTGCGGTGAGCCGGGGATCAGGAAATCGATCGCGGCACTCCACGCGGCGAGGCCTGCGGGACTCACGAACGAGCCGATATCGACGCTGAGGCCGATGTACTTTGTCATGCGTACGTCGAAGCCGCCCGCGAACGCTGCGGCACCAGTTCCCGGATCGCCAAGGCGGCGTGACACGGCGCGCGCCGCGCCATGAAGCGTGAGCGGACCCTGGGTCCAGTCCACACCTAGTTCACCGTCCACGCTCTTCGCAAGAAGGTTGTACGCCGGTGTCACCGCGACAGCCAAGCCGGGCCGGCCCTCCAACCCATACGCTCGCCACCGAGCGTACAGCTCGGTCTCGTTGCTCGACTGCGCTCCCCCTCCCGTGCCGGCGATCGACTTCGTAGCGAACCGTCCCCCAAAGGCGATGTTGTGACCAAAGCCTGCCACTAGCGTGAACGTCGGGTGATTCTCCACAAAGTGCGACGGGCCCGGGAACACATAGAATCGGTGGAGGAAGTTGAACTGCACGACTCCCCCATCAGGCACCCATGAGCCACCGAGGTTCGGCGGCCTGTACAGCAGCGACTGCGCATCGAGGGGCGCGGCCGCCGATACGACCGCGATGACGAGCGGAGCAAACGCCAGACGCCGCATAGCTGACCTCCTTACATGAGATGTTCGAGCGAAGCCTTCCCTCGCTGTTCCGCGTTCCGCGTTTCGCGTCCGTTCACCGCCACTCGCCCACCCAGCGGTCGTACAGCACCGGGACGACGCCGCCCTGCTCGAGCACCTCGATGCCCGACGGGTCGCGGTAGGCCTTGCGGTAGAACACGTGCGTGACGCCCGAGTTGATGATGAGCTTCGCGCACATCACGCACGGTGACGCGCTGATGAACACTACTTTGTCGCGCACGCTCCCCGGCGCCTTTACGAGCGCGTTCATCTCCGAATGGATACAGCCACAGCTCCCGGGGACCGAGGAGTCGCAGCGGTTCGGCAGGCCGCGCGCGTTCCCGTTGTAGCCGATCGCGAGCACGTTCTCGAGCAGCTGGTCGGTCACCACGGTTCCCACCCGCAACCGCACGCACGTCGAGCGCTTCGCGAGCTCCTCGGCCATCCGCATGTAAACCTCGTACAGCGGAATGCGGTCAACGGGTGGGACCGACGCACCGTTGGGTAACAGGTTCAAACAATGCGTGTTGGCAGCGACGCCGTCCTTAAAGAGGCTCATGCAGCTCCTGATCGGGATCGTAGTCGGTGTACTGCCCGCGCGCCCGTCGCTGCGCCAGCCAGGTGTCGAAGCCGGACGGCACGAGCCCGTTGGAACGCTCCTGGCGCCCGGCGGCGCGGATCGCGAGGTCGTTGGCGTACTCGTTCTTGGGGTTGTCGTTGTGGCCGCGCACCCACCGCCACTCGACGGCATGCCCGGCGGCGGCTTGCACCAGCTTTTGCCACAGCGGGAGGTTCTCTACGGCGCCGCCCTTGCGCCGCCAGCCGCGCGCCACCCAGCCCGGGACCCACTCGTTCATCCCCTTGATCAGGTACTCGGAATCGGACACGAACGTGACGCGGGCATGACGCCATTGCCGGTGCAGCCATTCCAGCGTCGCGATAGCGCCGGCGAGCGCCATGCGATTGTTGGTCGTGTCGGGGGAGCATTCGTACAGGTCCCAGCGCGCGACGCTGTCGCCCGCGGGGGCCTCGATCAGGGCAGCGTTGCCGCCGGCATTGGGCGGCTCCATGCCGTTGCCGAGGCAGCTCTCGTCGGCGTGCACGAGCACGCGGATCGGCGCCGTCTTCTCGGGCATCTCAGGGCTGGATCACCACCGGGATGTCGGTGTGGCGCAGGATCTCTTCGGCGTGGGACACGACGACGGCGCTGGGCCGGCCCTGCTCGTGGCTCAAGTGGGCGCCGGCGAACAACGCGTCGCACCGGGTCCGCTTGATCACCTGGGCGACCACCTCCCCTGGCTTGCCGGGCTCGACGTGGGTCACGAACGCCACGCGCTGCATCGAGAGCAGGGCTTCCGCGACGCCGACCACCTGCAGTCCGGCGTCGCGGTCTTGGGCGGCGTGGATCACGTGCACCGTGCTCCCGACCACCGTGGCGAACCGGGCGACGAGCTCGAGCGCCCGCTGGCTCGTCTCGCGCCCGTCGAACGCGAGCGCGCAAGCGGTCATCGGCGAGGGCAGCCCGCCGCATACGATCACGCAGCGGTCGGCGATCCGGATCAGGGAGGAGGCGGTGGGGCCGAGGGCGTCGCCCTTGGTGGTGACGCCGCGGCGGCCGACGAGCACCGCGTCCACCGCCCTCGCGAGCTCGGCGAGCTCCACGTCAGGCTCACCTTCGCGCTCGGCGAGCTCGGCGCGCAGGCCCGCCGCGACCAGCCGCTCGCGGGCGCGGTCGAGCATCCCCGCGCCGTCCGCAGCGGGCCCGCCCCGCTCCCGCACGTACGCCACGACGACGGTGCTGCCGAACCGTTGAGCCAGCACCACCGCCTGCTCGAAGGCCGAGTCGGCCCGCGGGCTGCCGTCGAGTCCCACCAGCAGTCGCGTGAACACGCCTAGGGCAGTACCGCGAAGGACTCCAGCTCGCGCAGCGGGAACTCCAGGATTTCTCCGGTCATCGGGAGCCTCCCCTCGAGCGCCTCCTCGCGCTCGCCGGTGTCGAGCCGCTCGGCCACGACGACATATTCGGTGCCGCGCCGCCGCAGCGCTACCCGGCGCCGCTCCCGCACCGCCCGCTCCAGGGCGTCGAGCGCGTCGGGCGTGAGCGCGCGGTACTCCGGTATCGGGGGCATGGCGTGATGCTACTCGATCTCGCGCGTGACGGTGATCGCGCCCGGACTGCCGGCGGAGACCTTGCCGATCCGCATGAACGTGGTCCCCGCCTGCTGCGGCGGCTGCGCCAAGGCGCGCTCGAGCGCGTCGCAGCGGTCCGGCGCGACTGCGATCAAGAGGCCTCCCGACGTCTGCGCGTCGCACAGCAGCACGCGGTCCACGGCGGCGACGTCGGGGGCGAACGTGACGGCGTCCTTCAGGCTCTCGACGTTGCGCGTCGTCCCGCCCGGGATTGCCCCGCGCTCCGCCAGCTCCCGGGCCCGGGGGAGGAGTCCGACCCGATTCGCCGCGATCATGGCCGAGGCGCCACTCGCCTGCAGCAAGCTGTGCAAGTGACCGAGCAGGCCGAATCCGGTCACGTCCGTGGCCGCATGCACGCCGACCCCTACCATGGCGCGTGCGGCCGCGGCGTTCAGCGTGGTCATCACCATGATCGCCCGCTCGAGCTCCGCCTCGCTCACGAGGTCGCGCTTCAGGGCCGTCGTCAGCACCCCGGTGCCGATCTCTTTCGTGAGCACCAGGTCGTCGCCCGGTTTCGCGCCGGCGTTCGACACGATCCGGTCCGGATGCACCTCGCCGATTACCGTCATGCCGTATTTCGGCTCCGGGTCGTCGATCGAATGCCCGCCCAGCACGAACGCGCCAGCGGCGCGGGCCACGTCGGCGCCCCCCCGCAGCACTTCACCCAGCAGTTCGTAGGGGAGCGTGTCGCGCGGCCAGCCGACCAGGTTCAGGGCGAGCAGCGGCGTCGCGCCCATCGCGTACACGTCGGAGAAAGCGTTGGCCGCGGCGATGCGTCCGAAGTCGTAGGGGTCGTCGACGATGGGCGTGAAGAAGTCCACCGTCGCCACGATCGCGCGGTCGGCCGACAGGCGAAACACCGCGGCGTCGTCGCGGGTGGCGGCGTCGACGAGGATCCGGGGATCCGTCGCAACGGGCACATGACGCAGGACCTGCGCCAGCTCGGCAGGGCCGAGCTTGCAGGCTCAGCCCGCGCCGTGCGAGTAGCGCGTCAGCCGGATGGCGGTCATGAGTTCGGGAGCCATGGAGCTACCGAAGATACCCTATCCGAGTCTCCAGGCGAGCATACCACCCGCCGCTACGTAACGAGCCACGTCGAGCGATGCGTGCGCGAGCAGCGCGCGCCGCCGCGGCGGCTCCACGTACTGCCACAGGACGAGACGCCGCGGGAAGGCGACGAGCAGTCCGACCAGGAAGAACAGCAGCCACCAGCCGCCCGCACCCAGGGAGTCGAACCACAGCGAAGCGAACAGCGTCACCACGGCAGCCTCGGCGAGGCGCCACCCGATCTCCCAGCGGTTGAACGACCACACGACGGAGTGCTGGCCGATCGCCTGGTCCCAGCGGTATCCGATCGGTGGCGCGACCGCGAAAAGGATGGCCACGGGCAGCCAGGCGGCGACGAGCCGGCCGAGGGTCACCGCCGGCGCCGCTCCTGGGGCACGTAGCCGGGACCCCTGAGCCCGCGTCCAGGACGCGCCGCCGTGAGCGCACCGTGGTCCAGCACCTTCTGCCCGTTCACGAACACGTAGGCGAATCCAACGGACGGCTGGTGCGGCCGCTCAAACGTGGCGCGGTCGGCCACGGTGTTGGGGTCGAAGATCGTGATGTCCGCGGCCATGCCGGGCGCGAGCAGGCCGCGGTCCCGCAAGCCGACGCGCTGCGCGGCGAGGGAGGTCATTTTCCGGACGGCGAACTCGAGCGGGAACAGGTCGAGCTCGCGTACGTAGTGGCCGAGGATGCGCGCGAAGCTGCCATAGGCCCGCGGATGCGTGCCGTCCTTGCCGAACGGCCCGTCGGGGGCGACGCCCCCGGCGTCACAATCCACTGCGACCCACCACGTCTTCATGGCCTCCCGCACGTCCGGCTCGCTCATCGTGAAGTAGATCGCCCCGGTGCGGCCGTGGTCGGCGATCACGATGTCGAACAGCGTCTCGATGGCGTCGGCATGGCGGGCGCGGGCGATCTCGCTCAACCGCTTCCCGTCGAGGTAGTGCAGCGAGTCCTGGAACGGGCCGGCGATGAGCACGCCGTCGGCGCCGCCGGCGTTCTCGTAGGTGCTCTCGTCCCCGAGGGCGGGGCGCAGCATCTCCTGGTGGATGCGCGCGCGGGTCGCCGGCTCCTTGAGCCGCGCGATGAGCGAGTCCATCCCCCCGGAATGCGCCCATTGCGGGATCGACGCGTCGAGCGACGTGGCGGCGGCGATGTACGGGTATTGGTCGGCGGTAACGTCGAGACCGGCGGACCGCGCCGAGTCGATTTTCGCCAGGATGTGCGGCATCCTGCCCCAGCGCGGCTTGCCCGACACTTTGAGGTGCCAGATCTCGACCGGGATGCCCGCTTCGCGCCCGATCCGGAACGCCTCCTCGAGGGCGGCGTCCTCGTGAGCGGCTTCGTTGCGGATATGGCTCGCGTAGATGCCGCCGTGGCGTCGTGCGGCCCTGGCGAGGGCGATCAGCTCGTTGGTCGGCGCGTAGATCGCCGGGGCGTACAGCAGGGCGGTCGACACACCGAGCGCGCCCTGCTCCATCATGGTGTCGACGAGGGCCGTCATGTGCTCCAGCTCCGCCGGCGTCGCGCGGCGGTTCTGGAACCCGATGACGGCCGCGCGCACCTGCGTCGCGCCCACGAAGGTCGCGATGTTGAGGGTCGAGCCCGTGCGCGCGAGGTGGGCGAAGTAGCCGTCCAGGTCGCGCCAATCTTCGCTGAGCCTGTACTTTTTGATGAACTCCGAGTCCAGCGCTGCCAGCGCGTCGGTGAGCGGAGCGACCGAGCCGCCCTCGCCCGTCACCTCGGTGGTGATGCCCTGCGTGACCTTGCTCAGGGCGCGGTTGTCGATCAGGACGTTGGTCTCCGACTGACCCAGCATGTCGATGAATCCGGGCGCGACGACGAGGCCCGAGACGTCGATCGTCTCGCGGGCCTGGGCGCCGTTCAGAAAGCCGACGCCCACGATCCGGTCCCCGGCGATCGCCACGTCGCCCTGGTGGCGTGGGTTGCCGCTCCCGTCCACGATCCAGCCGCCGCGGAGGAGCACGTCGTAGCTCCCCTTCCCCCTTTCCCGTTCCCCGTTCCCACACCCAACCAACAGCAGGAGCATTCCCAGAACCGGTCTTATCTCGCCCATGTCTTCCTCAACGAATCGGGTTGGATCAAGCGTCCGCGCAGCATCACCCAGGCGATCCGCCGCGTCGCCAGGATGCCCTTCAGCGGATCGCCGTCGAGCACCACGAGGTCGGCGACCTTCCCGGCTCCGAGCAGGCCGAGCGAATCAGCGTGCAGCAGCTGGGCGCCCTTGCGCGTCGCCGCGGTGATCGCCTCCACGGGCGTGAAGCCCGCGGCCACCAGCAGGCCGATCTCTTCATGGAGCGAGAGGCCCGGCACGAGCAGCTGGTTGGCGGCGTCCGATCCAGCAGCGACCAGGCCCCCGGCGCGCTTGAACTCGCGCACGAACTGATCTTGATGCGGTCGTGCGCGGCGGAACGCCTGGAACTCGGCGGAGCGCCAGCGAGTGCGCTGCAGCAGGCCGGAGACGTCGCGCACGCTGGCGGCGGCCGTCGGAACGTCTTCCATCCCGGGACGCAGCAGCAGCGTGGGGTTGTCGAGCCGCGCGAGCATCTCGTGCAGCACCAGCGTGGGAACGACCGCGACGTGCGTCGCTGCCAGCGCGCGGGCGACCCGCGCGACCGAGGCGGAGTCGAGCGATGCCCAACCGCTTTCCTCGAGCGTCCACCCCGCGAGGAAGCGATCGTGCGCGCTGAGGTACGGCGCCGGATTGCGCGCCGCGGCCTGCACCACGCCCGCCATGTGCTCGAGCGACGCCACGCCGGCCTTCGCCGCTGTCACCGCGTCAGTCTTGCCGAGGTGCGCCGCCACCTGGAGCCGCAGCGTGGCTGCTTCGTCCATCAGGGGTGCCAGCAGGGGCGGCGTGATCTTGGTGTAGATCTTGAGCAGGTCGGCGCCGACCACCGCCCGCTGGTCGACCGCCCTGCGGGCGTCGCTACCGGTGGCGACGCCGGTCGCTGTGGGATACGTGGGAGGCACGCCGTCGATCATCGCCCCCGCGGTAAACACGCGCGGCCCCAGCACCGAGCCGAGGTTGCAGTCGTTCCTGAGGGCGAGCGCCGAATCGGTGGTCATCGCGCCCAGGTCCCGCACCGTGGTCACACCCCACGCGACATAACGCTCCACCGCCCAACGCTCCACGTGCGCGTGCGCGTCGATCAGACCCGGGATCACCGTCTTGCCGATCAGGCTGATCTCTCTGGCGCCCCGCGGCACTGGGATCTCGTTCACGCGGGCGACGGCCTCGATGTGACCGCCCCTGACGAGGATGAGGGCGTCCTTGACCGGCTCGCGCCCGGAGCCGTCGATCAGCGTGGCGCCCGCGAGCGCGATGACCCCTTCACCCGACGACTTGCAGGCGGCCGACATCAGGACCACGGCGGCGGTCAAGAGCATCGGCGGTCGGGCGGCCGGCAGCCGGCCCCAAACGCCCTTCACTTCGGGTCGCTCGATGTGTGGTCGTGCAGGATCAGCCAGCGGTCGCCCCGCCTCTGGAGCAGCAGCGTGAACGGCCCGCTCGCCACGACCGAGTCCCCGCGGTGCAGCGCGAAGCGCGCGGTGCAGAGAGCGAGGTCGAGCGTCAGCGGCCGGACCCGGACTTCCTCGAAGGTGAGTGAATCGCGCGTCTTGCCGGGCGCGAAGTAGGTGGCCTGGTAACGGTCGTAGAGCTTTTGCCATCCGTACTGTACGTGGCCGCCCGTGACGTAGCTCGTGAGGGAGTCACGGGCGTAATCGCTCATGAAGCCGGCCAGGTCCCCGCGGTTCCAGTCCGCCGCGCTGCGCGCGAGCACGCCCGCGATCTCGGCTTGCGGATCGCCGACCGGAACCTTCGGGGCCGAGCATGCGGCCACCAGGACGGCGGCCGCGCCCCACGCCCAACGTCCCACGCCCATGGCAGTCTCGCTCCGTTCCGAGGTGCCGCTAAACGTACCGCGGGAGCGCCTCGAGGAGATGGCTCGAGCCATCCAAAAGGCGCTCCCGCGGTGCCGTGCTGAGGTGTGCTAGCGGCGACGCCGCCTCGCCGCCTTCTTCTTCTTTCCGCCCCGCTTGGCCTTCGCCTTCGGCCGCTTCTTGCCTGCCTTCTTCGCCTTGGGTCGCTTCGCCGCTTTCTTCTTCCGCGCGGGCGCCTTGCGCCGCGGGGCCTCCGCCGGCTCGTCCATCATCGGCGCCGGGCTCGGCATCGGTGGTGGCGACGGTGGGTACATCGGCTCCATCATGCCGGGGCCAGTCCAGCTGCTCTCCGAGAAGTCGTTTGGCTCGAGCATCGGATCTCCTCTGCTGGTTGTCCGTGGGCGTGGCTTATAGCTTACCCCGGGAATGCTGCCACGCAAGTGATCACGCGGCACGGCGCCGCGCGGTGCATGCTGCCGGCGCTGGTCGCCGCGGAGGCGGCCAACCCAGCGCGTGCGGGCTACGAGCTGCTCATGCCGCGGCCCGCGTCCGCACTGGGCGAGCACTCCCGGCCCCCTGCCTCCTCGCGTTGCGGCGTGTGCGCGACACGTTCGTCGCAGCGCTCCAAGGGGTGGCGGGCTCGTCGTATGACGTCCAAATCCCCACCCCAGGCGGAGTCGTTCGGGTGAAAGCGGTTATGCCGCCGCCGGGCGACAGCGGGCTGGACAGGCACACCACCGGCCGGCTGCGCGTGCGATCCTACGGTGACAAGTTAGCTTGACAACGACACTTACGGGCACTTACGTTGGCGCCGTTATGACGGCTCGCTCGTTTGTGATCTGGATCACGCTCGTCCTTCCCGGGCGTCTCTTCGCGCAGAACGTATCCGAAGTTCAGGTAGCTCCACCCACGGTGACGGTCAAAGTAGGAGAGCGCAGCGGTCTCCTCGCCACTGCGTTCGACCGCGCCGGCAACGTCATCCCGACCGTCCGGTTCATCTGGTCCTCGAACAACGTCTCGGTCGCCCGGGTCGACAACGACGGCACCGTCACCGGCGTGGCCGGCGGCGTCGCCATCGTCGAAGCGCGCGCCGGTGCGCGCAAGGGTCAGGCCGCGGTACAGGTGATCGGCGCACCTGCCGGTGGCGGACAAACGAGCACGCAGTCGCAGCCGCCGGCCCGACCAGCGGAGCCGCCGGGGGGAGTGGATCCGTTCGCCGGTCAGCCGCCGGGCACGGGCCCAGCCGCGGTGCTGCGCATCGAGCCGCCGACGGTGTACTTGCTGCCGTCCGAAAACACGCGGGTCGTGCCGCGGGCGCTCAAGGACGACGGCTCGCCCGCGGCGCCGGTCGCCGTGACGTGGAAGTCGCTCCGCCCCGACATCGCGAGCGTAGACCAGAACGGCGTGATCGTGGCATTGTCCGCCGGCCAGGGAACCGTACAGGTGACGAGCTCGACCGGCCTCACCGCCACGGCGCCGGTGGTGGTGCAGCCAAGTGACATCGCGATCCAGGAGTCGAGTCCGGTCACACTCGGTCCCAACGAGGTCGACACCCTGCATGTGATCGTGCCGGGACAGGGGAATCGAGTCGTGAGCCCGCTGACCATGCAATGGTCCTCGGCGGACCCGAACGTCGCGCGGGTCTCGCTCACCGGCGTCGTGACCGCGGTGGCGCCCGGCAAGACCACGCTCTCGGTTTCCGGGCTGCTGCAAACCAAGAGCGTGGACATCGTCGTGCACAAGACCGTGGACCGCTTGTCCGTGATCCCCACGCAAAAGGCGGAGGTGCCGCTGCCGATTCAGGGGACGACGAAGTTTCAGGTGCAGGCACTCGCGCCTGATGGGACACCCGTGCCCGAGGCTCCGATCCGCTGGAGCGTGGCGGATTCGTCACTCGCGAGCTTCGACGCCGCAACCGGGTCGCTGACGGGAAAGAAGGCCGGGAAGACCGCACTGACGGCCAAAGGCCCGGGCCTGGGGCTCGTGGCGACGTGGCAGATCCGGGTCATAGCGGCGGGCCTCAAGCTGTCGGCCACGCGACTCGGGCTGCCGCTCAACCGGCGGTACGGGTTGCGCGCCAGCTTCGCCGACGAGACGGGCGCCGTGATAGGCCCCGCGACGGGCGTGACGTTCGCTTCCGACAACCCGCAGGTCGCCGCCGTCGGAGAGGACGGCACGATCACAGCGGCGGGGTACGGTCACGCGCACATCACCGCCTCGGCACCGGGGGGGAAGCGCGCCGCGCTCGCCGTGTTCGTGCAGGGGGAGATCGTGCTCGCGAGCTCGCGGTCGGGGCGGCTCCAGCTCTACTCGGCCGAGCGCTCCAACCTGGCTCAGTTGCGCAAAGTATTGGACGACTCGTCCATGGCCACCGACCCCGCGTACTCGCCGGACGGCTCGCGCATCGCATTCGTGTCGACCCGCGACGGCCAGCCGGAGGTCTACGTGATGGACGCGGACGGCACGGACGCGGCCCGCCTCACGAACTCTCCGGGTGTGGACGGCGACCCGTCGTTCACCGCCGACGGGCAGGCCGTGGTGTTCCACTCCAATCGTACCGGCCACCGGCAGATCTTCGTGCAGGCGATCACGGGCTCGGACGCCTTCCAGCTTACCCAGGAGCCGGCGGACAACTCGCAGGCGAGCGTCTCGCCGGACGGCGAGACCATCGCGTTCGTGTCGAGCCGCGACGGCAGTGATGACATCTGGCTGATGTCGCGGGACGGCGCGAGCCAGCGCAATCTCACGAAATCGCCGCAGCTCAAGGAACGCAGCCCGCACTTCCTGCGCGACGGCTCGCTCGCCTTCCTGCTCGAAGGGAAAGACGGTGGCCGCACGGTCACGCAGGTCGTGAAGATGGAGCTGGCGACGGGCCGCATGGCTCCGGTCACGGGGACCGATCTCGTCATCGGCGACTTCGCCGTCTCCCCGGCGGGCGACCTGCTGGCGCTCGTGGTCAACGTCCAGAAGAACGTGTCGAAGGTCTACATCCAGCCGGTCGGGACGGGGAGCGGAGGCGGGGGAGGGGGCGCCCCAGTCGCGATCCCCACGACCGGCGCTGAGCAGATGGTGTCCGCGACGTTCATGCCCTGAGCCGCCGATGCGCGCTTGCGTTATCCGCGCGACCGGCGGCCTCGATCGCCTGCAGCTTGCCGATGTCCCCCTCCCCGCCGAGCCGCTGGGCCCCCGTGACGTGCGTGTCGCGATCCGCGCCGCGGCGCTGAACCACCTCGACCTCCACGTCGTGCGCGGGCTGCCCGTGGAGCACCGCTTCCCCCACATCCTGGGCGCGGACGGGGCGGGGGTGGTCGACGCCGTCGGCGCGCAGGTCCGCTCCGTCAAGCCTGGCGACCGCGTCATGATCAACCCCGGCATCTCCGACTACAGCTGCGAGTACTGCCGCGCCGGCGAGCATTCGCTGTGTGTGAGCTACCGCCTGCTCGGCGAGCACGTCCCGGGGACGCTGTGCGAGGCGATCGTCGTCCCCGAGCAGAATGTCGCCATCATCCCGACAGTGACGCCGCCGCTCAGCTGGGCCGAAGCCGCCGCGTTCTCCCTCGTGACGCTGACGGCGTGGCGCATGGTCGTGACGCGGGCCCAGCTCGAGCGTGGCGAGACGGCGCTCATCTGGGGGATCGGAGGAGGCGTGGCGCTCGCCGCGCTGCGCGTCGCGAAGCTGCGTGGCGCTCGGGTGATCGTCACGAGCTCGAGCGACGCGAAGCTCGCGGCGGCGCGGCAGCTCGGCGCCGACGTGACGCTCAATCACCGCACCCAGAAGGTGTCTCAGGAGGTCCGCGCGCTGACGGGCAAGCGGGGTGCGGACGTAGTGATCGAGAACGTCGGAGAGGCGACGTGGGAGGAGTCGCTACGGTCGCTCGGTCGCGGCGGCCGACTGGTGAGCTGCGGCGCCACGACCGGCCCCAAGGTTGCGATCGACCTCCGGCGACTCTTCTGGTATCACTGGAGCATTCTGGGCTCGACGATGGGGAACGACGCTGAATACCGCGAGATCGTGCGGCTGCTGGCGAGCGGCGCGCTGCGGCCGATCGTCGATCGCGTGTTTCCCCTCGAGCAGGTCCGTGCGGCGTTCGAGCGGTTGGATAAAGGGGAGCAGATGGGGAAGATCGTGGTGCAGGTGGCGGAGTGATTCCCCTTCGAATGCCGATCCGTGTTCCCATCCTAGAAGGATGGGCTCGGCCATCACTGTCCTTAAGGACAGTGTCTGCCGAGCCAAGGCTTCAGCCTGGGAACATCAACGGACGCCATCCTCCACTGCTTCTCCTGGGTGATGCTTGCCTTGCCCCTCGATGTACCGAATCACATCGGCGAGCTGTTTTGGTCCCACGGTCGTAGCAGAGTATTCCGGTGCCCAACGCAATCCGAGGACATTTCCGGGGAGACGGCTCGCGGCATAGCTACTCCCACCCTTGAAGTATTGAACCAGTCGTGGCAGGTCGATGCGGGGGACGGTGCGGAGCAGCATGTGGACGTGCGTGCGGAGAATGGCAAGCGTAACGACGTCAGCGCGCTCCCGTGCAGCCGTTCGACGAAAGTACTGCTCCAGGAACTGGCGCGTGGGACAATCGATCATCGGACGGCGATCGCGGGTAGTCCAGGCGAGGTGGACGTAGAGCTGATGAGCGGACATGCCGAAGCGGGAAATCACCGTGTGATACGTTGTTGTTCCCATCCTGTAAGCATGAGCCCGGCGCAGCGCGGTCCTGAAGGACAGTCGCTCCCACGGATTCGCTTCGCTCGTTGTGCTTCAGCACAGTGCTGGCCGAGCCCACGCTTCAGCGTGGGATATGCTAGCGCGTCGCCATCAACCGACCATCAACCGGATCGCGCTCGCTAAGCCTTCGCCCTGCAGCGACTTGACGCCCTTCAGCGGGTTGAACTTTCTTGTCTAAGTGATTATTTTATAGGAACTTAGGTCTGGTCGAGCAAGCCCGAGCCCCTGTCCCTAACCCTGAGCCCCTGTCGTTCATGACCGCACCCAACGCCCGCGAACGCATCCTGCCGCGCCTCATCGAAGACGAGATGAAGGAGTCGTTCCTCGACTACTCGATGAGCGTGATCGTGCAACGCGCGCTGCCCGACGTGCGCGACGGCTTGAAGCCCGTGCACCGCCGCATCCTGTACGCGATGCACGAGCTCGGCCTCGTACCGGGCCGGCCGTACAAGAAGAGCGCCACCGTCGTCGGCGACGTGCTGGGCAAGTACCACCCGCACGGCGATATCGCCGTGTACGACGCGCTGGTGCGCATGGTGCAGGACTTCTCGTTGCGCTACCCGCTGGTGGACGGTCAGGGGAACTTCGGCTCGGTCGACGGGGACCCGGCGGCGGCGTACCGCTACACCGAAACGCGCCTCACCCGCGTCGCGATGACGATGCTGGAGGACATCGACAAGAATACCGTCGATTTCATCCCCAACTTCGACGACCGGCTCCAGGAGCCGACGGTGCTGCCGGCGAAGCTGCCCAACCTGATCGTCAACGGCGCGGCCGGCATCGCGGTCGGCATGGCGACGAACATCCCGCCGCACAACCTCGCGGAGACGGTGGAGGCGCTTACCCACCTGGTGGACCACCCCGACGCCGGGGTGAAGGATCTGCGGAAGTTCATCAAGGGGCCCGACTTCCCCACCGGGGCGATCATCTACGGCCGCGAGGGGATCAAGGAGTGCTACGAGAAGGGCCGCGGCCGGATCACGATCCGCGCCCGCGCGGTGATCGAGGAGAAGGAGTCGACCGGGAAGCACCAGATCGTCGTCGCCGAGATCCCGTATCAGGTCAACAAGAGCAACCTGATCACGCAGATCGCCGAGCTGGTCAACGCCAAGAAACTCGAGGGAATCTCGGACCTGCGCGACGAGTCGGACCGCGAGGGGATGCGGATCGTGATCGAGCTGAAGCGCGATGCCGTGCCGGCGGTCGTGCTGAACCAGCTCTACAAGCGCACCCAGATGCAGACCACCTTCGGCGCGATCATGCTCGCGCTGGTCGACGGCGCGCCGAAGGAGATGAACCTGAAGGAGCTGCTCGAGCACTTCATCGAGCATCGCCACACGGTCATCGTGCGTCGCACCGAATTCGAGCTGAAGCGCGCGCAGGACCGCGAGCACATTCTCGACGGCCTCAAGATCGCCGTCGACAACATCGACGAGGTGGTGAAGATCATCCGCAAGTCCAAGGACACGCCGACCGCGGACGCCAGCTTGCGCAAGCGGTTCAAGCTGTCCGAGAAGCAGTCGGCCGAGATCCTCAACATGCGGCTGGCCCGGCTCACCGCCCTCGAGATCACCAAGCTCGAGGACGAGCTGAAAGAGGTCCGCAAGTTCATCAAGGAGTGCAAGGAGATCCTCGCCTCCAAGCCGCGCCGCATGAAGATCCTGAAGCAAGAGCTGACCGAGGTGGCCGCGGGCTTCGGCGACCAGCGCCGCACCGAGATCGTCGCCGACCAGGGGGAGTTCTCGATCGAGGACCTGATCGCCGAAGAAGACATGGTGATCACGGTATCCCACGCGGGCTACATCAAGCGGCTCCCCGTGTCGGCGTACCGGCGCCAGCGGCGCGGCGGCAAGGGCGTGATCTCCGCCCACACGAAGGAAGACGACTGGGTCGAGCACCTGTTCATCGCGTCGACCCACGATTACGTGATGTTCTTCACCCAGCAAGGCCAGTGCTACTGGCTCAAGGTGCACGAGATCCCGCAGGCTGCCCGCGCGGCGCGCGGCAAGCCGATCATCTCGTGCGTCGCGATGAAGCCGGACGAACGGCTGGCCGCGCTCGTGCCGGTGCGCGAGTTCTCCGAAGACCAGTACCTGCTGTTCGCGACCAAGAACGGCGTGGTGAAGAAGACGCGGCTCTCGGAATTCGGCAATCCGCGCTCCGTGGGGATTCGGGCCATCAACATCGAGAAGGGCGACGAGCTCATCGACGTGCAGGTGACCGACGGACGAAACGACATCGTGCTCGCGACCCGGCACGGTATGAGCATTCGCTTCCACGAGAAGGACGTGCGCGACATGGGCCGCACGACAACCGGCGTGAAGGGGATCGAGCTCGACAAAAAGGACCACGTGATCGATATGGTCGTGGTGCGACGCAAGTCGACGCTGCTCACGGTCACCGAGAAGGGCATGGGCAAGCGTTCCGAGCTGGACGAATACCGCGTGCAGCACCGCGGCGGCCGCGGCATCATCACCCTCAAGCGGTCCGACAAGACGGGCGACATCGTGGCGCTCAAGGAAGTGCTACCCGACGACGAGCTCATGATGATCACCAAGAAGGGGATCATGATCCGCGTGCCAGTCGAGGGGATCCGGATCTCGGGCCGCAACACCCAGGGCGTCAAGGTCATGAACCTGACCCCGGGCGATCTCGTGGTCGATGTCGCCCGCGTCGTGAAGGAGGATGACGCCGAGAACGGCGACGGCGGCGACGATGACGCAGACACACCGGCGCCCAAGACGGCGGCGCCGCCATCCGCACGCAAGGGTCCCGGCAAGAAGAGTCCGAGCAAGAAGAAGAAGCGGGCATAGGCGTGGTGACCGCCCAAGAGGTCCGCGAGGCGGCTGAGCGGCTGCGCGGTGTCGCCGTCCGGACGCCGCTCCGCTACGTGGAGCCGCTCGACGCCTACTTGAAGCTCGAGAACCTGCAGCCGATGGGCGCCTTCAAGATCCGGGGTGCCTACAACGCGATCAGCCGTCTGCCGCTCGCCGTCAGGCGCCAGGGCGTGATCACCTACTCGAGCGGCAACCATGGCCAGGCGGTGGCCTACGCGGCCCAGCTGCTGGGGATCCGCGCGGTCGTGGTAATGCCCGAGACCGCGCCGGCGGTCAAGGTGGCGGGCGTGAGGAAGTGGGGTGGCGAGGTCGTCGTCGCCGGTCGCACGTCACAGGACCGGCAGGTGAAGGCCGAGGAGATCGCCGCGCGCGAAGGACTCGCCGTGGTGCCGCCGTTCGACCATCCGGACATCGTCGCCGGGCAGGCGACGGTGGGGCTCGAGATCGCCGCGGAGCTGCCCGACGTCCAAACGGTCGTGGTGCCAGTGGGCGGGGGCGGGCTGATCTCGGGGGTCGTGGTCGGCCTGGCGGCGGCGGACAGCGCGGCGCGCGTGTGGGGCGTCGAGCCGGCGGGCGCGCCCAAGCTCGCCCGCTCGCTCGCGGCCGGACAGCCGGTGCGGCTCGAGCGCACGGCGAGCCTCGCCGACGGGTTGATCACACTCACCGTCGGGGACATCCCCTTCGCCCACCTCGCGCACCATCGCGACCGGCTCGGCGGGGTCGTCCTCGTAGAAGATGACACGCTGCGCGAGGCGGTGCATTTTCTCTGGCGCCAGTGCCACCTCGCGGTCGAGCCCTCCGGGGCGGCGACGACCGCGGCGGTGCGGTCCGGCGCGCTCGTGCCGGTCCCGCCCACCGTGCTCGTGGTGAGCGGCGGCAACGTCGATCCCTCGCTGCTCGAGGACTGAACGACCGATGCCCCAGCCCGCCGCGGCCAAGATCCTCGTCGCCGACGACGACCAGTCGCTGGTGCGCACTCTGACGTGGATCCTCAAGGAGAACGGCTACGACGTCAGCGTCGCGCCCGGCGGCGAGGGGCTCATGGGGAAGCTCGAGGAAGAGCGTCCCCACCTGCTGCTGCTCGACATCATGATGCCCAAGGTGGACGGGCTGCAGCTCCTGGCCAAGATGAAGGCCGACGAGCGGTTCCGCGATCTCCCGGTCCTGATGATCTCGTCGATGCCGCCCGAGGAGGCGACGGTCAAGTCGCTCGGCCTCGGCGCCGCCGACTTCATCGCCAAGCCCTTCCGGGTGCGCGAGCTGCTCGCCCGCGTGAAAGCGCACATCCGCACCGCGCAGGAGCTGTCGCGCGCGCGGGACGAGGCCCAGAGCCGGGCGGCCATCGTCGATATCCTGCACGAGGTCACCGACTCGCTCAAGCCGGACGAGATCTACCACATCCTCGTGCGGCGGGTCGCCCGCGTGCTCCAGATCTCCAAGTGCTCGATGGTGCTCGCGAAGGCGGGCGACCAGCTCGGCGTCGTAGTGGCGGCGTACGAGAACCCGATGCTGCGCAACCTCCAGATCGAGCTCGCCCGCTACCCCGAGATCGAGCGCGCGCTCGCGAGCGGTCGCGCGGTGCTGGTGGAGGACGTCGCGGCCGACCCGCTGTACGCGGAGGAGCGCGTGCGCTGGGAGCGCGAGCGCATCACCGTCCCGACGCGCTCCGCGGTGGCGCTGCCCTTTTCCATGAAGGATCAGCAGGTGGGCGTGTTCTTTCTCCGCACCACGGGCGAGGACCCGCCGCTCACCCGCGCCGACGCCCAGTTCGCCGAGACCGTGATCCGCACGGCCGTGGCGGCGATCGAGAAGGCCTACGACTTCGAGACCGCGGTATCCGACAAGAAGCGGCTGGAGAAGCTCGCCGCGACAGACGCCCTCACCGGCTGCCTCAATCGCCGCGCGCTCTCCGAAGAGCTCGGGCAGGAGCTCGACCGCGCCGGCCGGTACAACTTGGCGGTCACGATCCTGCTCGCCGACATCGACCGTTTCAAGCTGGTGAACGACACCCGCGGCCACATCGCGGGGGACTCGGTGCTGCGGCAAGTCGGCGAGATCCTGCGGCGCGAGGCGCGGTCGGTGGATCTGGTGGCGCGCTATGGCGGCGAGGAGTTCGTCGTGGTGATGCCGGAGACGGCGCTCCACGGGGCGGCCATCTTCGCCGAGCGGCTGCGGCGCCGCATGATGCACCACGATTTCGCCGATCCCGGCGAGAATCCGCTCAACCTCACGGTCTCGATCGGGCTCGCCTCGTTCCCCGACGACCGCGTGACCGGCGCCGACAGCTTCGTCGCACTCGCCGACCAGGCCCTCTATCGCGCGAAGAACGAAGGCCGCAATTTGGTGCGGCAATGAGCGAACGTCGCTGTCCCAGGTGCGGCGCGGTCTACCCGGAGACCGCGCGCTTCTGCCCGCGCGACGGCAACATGCTCGTCGAGGCGCAGTCGAAGGCGCCCTCCCCTACACCGGCCGCGCCGTCCGGAGGCGGGGCGACCGCCGTCCGCACCCCGCCTGGCCCCCGCCGCGGCCCCGGCCTCGACCGCGCCGCGACGCTGTCGGGGCAGACCCTCGACGCGCGCTACCAGGTCATGAAGAAGCTGGGCGAGGGTGGGATGTCGTACGTGTACCTGGCGCGCGAGGTCGCGAGCGGCGACGAGGTGGCCATCAAGGTGCTCTCGCCCAAGCTCGCGACGGACCGGAGCTCAATCGAGCGGCTGCGTCGCGAGGCGGGCCTCGCCATGCGACTCGACCACGCCAACGTGTGCCGCATCCTGCGTCTCGGCGAATCCGAGGACGGCCTGATCTATCTGGTGATGCCGTTCTTGAACGGCGAGCTGCTGTCCGATCGCGAGGTGCGGGGCGGGCCGATGGAGCTCGCCCACGGGATCGACCTGCTACGCCAGGTCTGCGCGGGGCTGCACCACGCCCACGAGCTGCAGATCGTGCACCGCGACTTGAAGCCCGAGAACATCATGCTGGTCCGAGAGGACGGGGGCCGCGACCGCGCCGTCGTCATGGACTTCGGACTCGCCAAGGAGCGCCGCGCCGATCCCGCGATCGCGAAGCTCACGGCGACCGGCATCATCCTCGGCACGCCGGAGTTCATGAGCCCCGAGCAGATCCGCGGGAGGCCGCTGGACGGGCGCTCCGATATCTACGCCCTCGGCATCGTGGCGTTCGAGATGTTCACCGGTAAGCTGCCGTTCCAGGGGCGGAACGCCCAGGAGATGATGATCGCGCGGCTGCGTGATCGGCCGAGGCAGCTGCGTCAGCTCCGGCCCGATCTCCCCGCGAACCTCGAGAAGGCGCTCGCCCGAGCGCTCGAATCGAGTCCCGACGCGCGCTACGGCACGGCCCTCGAATTCGCCGACGCCCTCACGGCGACCCACGAGGGCGGCCTGTTCTCCAGGATCAAGGAGAAGCTGAAGTAGTTGAAACGCTTCCCGGCATTCGATCCCCCCGAGTACGTCGACTGGAAGGCCGACCCCGCGCTGGTGCGCCGCTTCCGGGAGACAATCGAGCACAGCCCCGAGCGCGCCGCGCTCGTTTCCCGACTCTCGAGCGACGACAAACTGGGGCTGTACGCCGGCCTGCTGCGTGCCCGGCTGCACGACATCCAGCTGCAGCGCTGGGTGCGCACGGGAGTGATCTCCAAGGCCTGGCTGGGCACGGGCGAAGAGGCGACGACCGTCGGCCCGGTGCACGCGCTCGAGCGGGGGAAGGACATCGTCGCGCCGATGATCCGGAACGCTGCCGCGTGCTGTGAGCTTGGCATGCCCCTCGCCGACATGCTGCGGGCCTACCTCGGGAGCGACGACGCGCCGTCGCGCGGTCGCGACCTGCACGTGGGCTCATTCTCCCACGGCGTGCTGCAGCCGATCTCCCACGTCGGGGACATGGTGCCGGTGATCTGCGGGATCGCGCTGACGTTCAAGATGAAAGGCGAGCGGCGCGTGGCGCTCACGTGGGTGGGCGACGGCGCGACCAAGACCGCCGCGGCGCACGAGGGCACGAACTTCGCGGCCGTCCAGCGGGTCCCCGCCATCTTCGTGATCCAGAACAACCAGGTCGCCCTCGGCACCCGGCTCGACCAGCACCACCTCGCCGGCAACTTCAAGGATTGGCCCGCGAGCTACGGCATGTGGAGCGCCGCGTTCGACGGGAACAACGTGCTCGATGCGTGGGCCGCGACGCGGCTCGCCACCGAGCGCTGCCGCGAGAGCGAGGGGCCCGCGATGCTGATCGCCGAGACGTTCCGGATGGGCGGCCACGCAACCCACGATGAGCGCGAGGCGCGGGAGACGTTCTCCGCTGAACTGTTCAACACGTGGGGGAAGCGGGACCCGATCGGGCTGTACGAGGAATACTTGAAGGAAGAGGGCCGGACGGCGCAGCAGCTGGAGGCGGTGGAAGCGGAAGTGACGGCAGCGGTCGAGCAGGCGGCGGAGCAGGCGGTCGCGAGCCGGGAAAAGATGCCCGCGGGGGAGAGCGCGCGCTTCGGGGTATACGCCAGGAACGGTCGGTAGGAGGCACGCATGGAGCGACTCATCCTGGTCATCTGGATGGTGACCGGCTGTAGCCCACGGGCGCCCACGGGCGGGGGCGGGGGAGGGGGAGGGGGGGGCGACTCGATCCCGATCGCCGGTCACGTCCTGTATGTGCCGGCCGGGTTTACGGTCAACAGCTTCGCTCAAAACCTCGGCGGCGTGCGCTTCCTCGCGCTCGGTCCGGGCGGCGCGGTGTACGCGACGCAGTCCGGATCGGGGCAGATCGTCCGGCTCGTGGACGCGAACGGCGACGGCGTGGCGGAATCGGTCGCGCCGGTGCTGACCGGCTTGAGCGACCCCTCGGGCATCGCGTTCCGCGGCGACACCCTGTACTTCGCGCAGGAGACTGCGGTGAAGCGGCTCGACCCGGGCGCCACCACCCCCGTGACCGTCGTTTCGGGGCTCCCTGCCGGCGGCCACAGCACGCGGACATTCGCGTTCGGGCCGGACAATCTGCTGTACGTCGCCGTCGGATCCTCATGCAACATCTGCGACGACGCACCACCTCGGGCGGCCGTCACGCGCTACAACTTGGACGGGTCGGGTGCCCACACGTTCGCCACGGGACTGCGCAACTCAGTGGGGCTGGCGTTCAACCCCAGCAGCGGCGAGCTGTGGGCCAACAACAACGATCGCGATTACCTCGGCGACGACTTACCGCCCGAGCACCTGAACATTTTGAAGGACGGCAAGTGGTATGGTTGGCCGCAATGCTACCTGCCGAACCAGCCGAATCCAGAGTACCCCAGCGCGAACTGCGCCGGCGTCGAGCCGCCGGCGCTGACTGTGCAGGCGCACTCGGCGCCGCTCGGGCTGACGTTCTACACGGGCACGAAATTCCCGGCCGAGTACCAGGGCGACGCCTTCATGACCTATCACGGCTCCTGGAACCGCAGCGTGCCCACCGGCGCGAAGGTCGTCCGCGTCCGCGTACTTAACGGGCGGCCGAACGCCGTTGAGGACTTTGTGACCGGGTGGCAGCTTGCC
>DASPXE010000006.1:0-3383 GCA_035637455.1 Gemmatimonadales bacterium | reverse complement strand
CTCATGGCGGACGGGCACTTGGGGTACGTCATGCCCATCGGCGGCGTGGCCGCGTACCGCCACCAGGTGTCGGTGGTGGGCGTGGGGTTCGACATCGCGTGCGGCAACGCCGCGATCCGCACCGACCTGACCCGGGCCCAGCTGGCCCCCCAGCTCTCCGCGCTGGCGGACGGCATTCAGGACGTCATCTCCTTCGGCATCGGGCGGAACAACCGCGCCGACGACGCGCCCAGCGACGACCCGCTGTTCAAGGATCCGGCGTGGGACGCCGTGCCGGGCAAGCACGAGCGCGAGCGGTTGCGCGCCAAGGCGCGCGACCAGCTGGGGACAGTGGGCAGCGGCAACCACTACGTGGACGTCTTTGCCGACGAGGCGGACTGTGTTTGGGTCGGGGTGCATTTCGGCTCGCGCGGCTTCGGCTTCGGCGTGGCGCACGGCTTCCTCGCGCTGGGGCAGAACCGCGCCTGGGGCGAGCACGTCCCCGAGCGCGAGACCCTGCTCGACATCGCGACGCCGGTGGGCGACGCCTATTGGCAGCTCATGAACCTGGCGGGTCGCTACGCCTACGCCGGCCGCGAGTGGGTGGCGCGCAAGGTGGTGGCGCTACTCGGCGGGCGCGAGGTGGAGCTGGTGCACAACCACCACAACTTCGCCTGGCAGGAAGAGCACGGTGGCGAGCGCTTGTACGTGGTGCGCAAGGGTGCGACCCCTGCGTTCCCGGGCCAGAAGGGCTTCGTCGGCGGGTCGATGGGGGACGACGCGGTGATCATCCAGGGTGTCGCGTCGGACGATCCCGCCGTACGAGAGCTACAGGCGCGCGCGCTGTATTCGACGGTGCATGGCGCGGGCCGGGTGATGAGTCGCACTGCTGCGGCGGGCAAGCGCACACGGCGTGGGCAGGTGATCAAGCCCGGGGTCGTCTCGCGGGAGATGATGCTCGAGTGGGTCGAGCGGAAGCACGTGATCCTGCGCGGCGGGGGCACCGACGAGAGCCCGCACGTGTACCGCCGCCTGCCCGATGTGCTCGCGGCGCAGGGGCCAACCGTCGAGGTGCTGCACGTGCTGCGCCCGCTCATCGTGGTGATGGCGGGGGCGGAGGAGTTCGATCCCTACAAGGATTGAGCCTTCACCTCGTCCCACAGCCGGTCCAGCTCGGCGAGCGTCGCCCGCCCGATCTCGATCCCGCGCCGCTCGGCAAGCTGCTCCACGCTCTCGAACCGCCGCCTGAACTTGTCGTTCGCCTGCTCGAGCGCGGCGCGGGGATCGATCGCCAACTTGCGCGCCAGGTTCACAACGGCGAACAGGAGGTCGCCGATCTCATCCGCGATCGCCTCCCGGCTCCCGGCTCCCGTCTCCCGTTCGAGCTCGACCAGCTCTTCCTTTATCTTCAGCATCGGTCCGCTCGCATCCGGCCAATCGAACCCGACGCCCGCGGCACGCTCCTGCAGCCGGAACGCCATGAGCAGCGGCGGCAGGGCGGGCGGCAAGCCACGCAGCGTCCTGCTCCCCGCTCCCGGCTCCCGGCGCTTGACTCGCTCCCAACCCTCATGATCGGGATCCGTTCCCCCTCTCCGCGTTGCGGAGAGGGGGCCGGGGGGTGAGGCCCCAAAGAGCTTCGGATGCCGCCGCCACATCTTCTCTTCGAGCGCACGCGTGACGGACTCGGCGTCGAACGTCTTGCGCTCTTCGCCGATGACGATCTGGAACGCGAGGTGGAGCAGCAGATCGCCGAGCTCGTCGCGCAGGGCCGCGACATCGTCGTGCTTCAGGGCCTGATCGAGCTCGAGCACCTCCTCGACCAGATAAGGGCGGAGGGTCTGCGGCGTTTGCGCGCGGTCCCAGGGGCAGCGGGCCCGCAGGTCGCGCACCAGCGCGAGGGCGCGGGCGAGGGCGGAGTCGGACATGGTACCCTGGAGTTTAACCCCTTTTTCGCCTTGCATTTACACATTACAGCGGGTTAGCTTTCGCGCGCCTGTGAACGTGTCAACGAGTGGGCGCGACGCGCGCGCCTGGGTCGAAGTGGACCTCGCCGCGGTCGTCGAAAACGCCCGCACCGTCGCACGGGTGGCGGGCACACGGCTCCTCCCGGTGGTCAAGGCGAACGCGTACGGGGTGGGAGCCGTTGCTGTTTCCCAGGCGCTGGAAGCCCTCGACCCGTGGGGCTACGGCGTCGCGACCATCGAGGAGGGCGCCGAGCTGCGCGCCGCCGGCATCACGCGCCCCGTGCTCGTTTTCACCCCGGCCCGGGACGACCTGTTCGACGGCTACCGCGCGCAGCAGCTCACGCCGGCCCTGGGAGACGGCCGCACCGTGGCCGACTGGATCGCTCGCGGGGCGCGGGGCGGGGCATTCCACCTCGAGATCGACACCGGGATGGGGCGGTCCGGCGTGCGCTGGGACGAAGTCGAGCCGCTCGCCGATCTCCTCGACACGCCCTATCTCGAGGGCTGCTACACTCAGTTCCACTCGGCCGAGCGCAGCGACGGCTCCGCCGAGCAGCAGCTCGAGCGCTTCCGGCTGGCGGTGGGGCGACTGGCGCGGCGGCCGGCGGTGCTGCACGTCGCCAACAGCGCCGCGGCGCTGAAAGGCCGCGCCTTCGCGTTCGACGCGGTGCGCCCCGGCGTTTATCTGTACGGCGGCTCGCCGGGTGACGGGCTGCCGGAAGGGAAGCCGGTGGTGAGCGTACGGGCGCGGGTGGTAGCGGTGCGCCGCGTGCGCGCCGGCGACAGCGTGAGCTACAACGCGTCGTGGACTGCGGCGCGCGACACGACCATCGCGACGCTCAGCATCGGCTACGCCGACGGCTTGCGGCGCTCGCTGGGCGCGTCGGGCCGGGCGCAGGTGCTGTTGCGCGGGCGGCCCTGCCCGATCATCGGCCTGGTGACGATGGATCTGATGATGCTGGACGTGGGCGACGGGCCCGCGGCCGTAGGGGATGTGGCGACGCTCGTCGGGTCGGCGGATGGGGGGGGCGGCGCCATCACGCTGGAGCAATTCGCGGCCTGGAGCGGCGAGCTGCAGCGTGAGTTCTTGACCGGACTCGGGCCCCGGCTGCCGCGCATCTACCGGTGAGACGTGCTGCCATCATCGTGCTCGACGGCGTGGGGATCGGGCCGGCGCCGGACACCGCGGCCTACGGCGACGCCGGGAGCGACACGCTCGGCAACGTGGCACGTGCTGTGGGTGGCCTCAGGCTCCCCAACCTCGAGCGGCTGGGGCTGGGGCTGTGCCGGCCGCTGCGTGGGCTCAGCGGCAGCATTCGGCCCAGCGCCGCGTACGGCGTGGCGCTGCCCAAGTCCCACGGGAAGGACTCGACCACCGGGCACTGGGAGATCTGCGGCGTGCTGCTCGACAAGCCGTTCCGCACCTACCCGGACGGCTTC
>DASPXE010000005.1:0-8047 GCA_035637455.1 Gemmatimonadales bacterium | reverse complement strand
CGCGCCGTACGGGCCCCCAGCTGCCCGCACGCCGGGCAGCGGTTCAAGTGCGCGGTGCGGTCGACGTACTCCCGCACCGCGCGCACGTACGCGGCATGACTCCAGGTAAGCGGCGAGACCGACAGCGGCTCGCCCGTGTACGGATGGAGCTGCTCCGCCATCACCCCCGACGGCAATGCGCGTCGCGCAGCCCACTCGATCAGCTCGAGGCCCCCAGCGAGCTCTTCGGGAGTGCGGGCGCGCAGCAGGCGATAGCGCGCCAGCCACAACGTGCTGATGAACCACGGATTACCCGGCACGCGCTTCGTGTCCTGACGCTCCACCTGGTAGTAGGCGTCGTTCTCGAAGCGCGCGAGCCCGCCGATGTCGGTGTGCACCCAGAGCCGCTCCTCGACCTGGCGAACGGTCGACTCGGCGCGCGGATCGTCGAGCGCGAGCGTGCCGAACTCCACCAGCCCGAGGAGGCTCGAGTCCACGGTCATATCGAGCGTATACCCATTGGACCCCGGCGACGCCATGCGCGCGAAGCGCTGTTCCTGCTCGTTCCACAACACGGCGCCCAACCCGTCGCGCATGCGTTCCGCGCCGGCTTGATAGCGGGCAGCCCGCTCGGACTCGCCGAAGGCTTCGGCCAGCCGAGCCGCGGCGCGCAGGCCGGCGATCACGGCCGCGACCGTGAAGGCGTGCACCCCCCACCGCTCCTCCCACAGGTCGTGCGACGGGAGCGGCAGGCCGGTGGCCGGGTCGACGTAGCCGAGCAGAAAGTCCGCGGGGCGCGTCACCAGCGTGCGGTAGAACGGCGCCGTCTCCTCGATGCGCTGGTACAGCTCGAAATACTGCCACAGCGCCCAGATGATGAGCGCGGTCTCGTCTTCTTGGATGGGGAGCACGGGCTTGCCGTCGCGCACATAGCCGTGCCACGACGACGCCAGGGTTCCGTCGGGGTTGTACTTGTGGCGGACGTACCCGAGCGGCGAGATGACGTGCGAGCAGAACTGCAGGAATTTCTCCGGCGCGCCCACGTGGCCGGCGCGCATCAGGGCCGCGGCGACCAAGGCGCCGTCGCGCGGCCACATGTAGGAGTAGGTGTCGCGCGCGAACCCGATGATGTCCGTGTCGTTGGCCGCGGTGATCGCGCCGTCATGGTCGATCTGCGAGCGGATGATGAGCAGGCTCTGGCTATAGCGCTGCACGACCGGCTCCGGCAGCGCGTCGAGACCGCGCTGGTCCTTGCGCACCCACAAGCGCCAGTAGTTGCGCGTCCGGCGCAGCAGCTCCGCCGGTGACTTATCGCGCACGACCCGATCGATCGTGGCCACCTCGCGGAAGTCCCGTCCCGCCGCCATCCAGTAGTCGGCTTCCCCCGAGCCGCGCGCCGGCACGGTGAGCGACAGGCCAAGCGTGGAATCGACCGAGCCCTGAGCGATGGGATTGCCCTGCAGCTCGCCGTCCTCGGCGTCACGCCACGTCCCCTCCGCACCGCCAACCTCCTTCGTCCCGCACGCGTACCGCCGCACTCCGATTTCCCCACCCACCGCGCAGTTCATGAGGAAGTAACGGTCGTCCTTATAGTGGATCACCGCCTGCGTCTCGGGAGAATACAGCGCCGTGTCCCCTACCTCGTTGCCTCGGATGTGGAAGTCGTGGTGGAAGAAGAGCCGGATCTCGCGGGCGCGGTCCTGGAGGTTGCTCACCCGGATGTGGCGCACCAGGACGTTCTCGAAGAAATCCACGACGTCGTGGCACAGGAGCTCCACGCCCAGAGCCTCGTGCCGGGCGCGCACCTCCGTGACCATGGATTCGACACCGTATTGCATGTCCAGCTGCCACTCCGGGCCCATCCAGCTGAACCGGCCCGCCGCCCACACGCCGAAGCGGAAGGGATGCCCGGTAGCGTGGTTTTCTTTTCCCACGTGGGGGTAGTAAATGTCCCGGATCAGATAATCGCGCCCGAACGCCACGAGCAGCTTGCCGTTCGCGAGCGGCAGGTCACGAGGCATGCGAGCCTACTCCCCGGCGCTCGAGCTGCGCCCGTGCGGCGGCGGCCACGTGCTCCACGGTAAAGCCGAATTTCTTCTGAAGCTCCTGCAGCGGCGCCGACGCGCCAAAGGTTTCCATGCCGATGCGCGCGCCCTCGGGCCCCACGTAGCGGTCCCATCCGAACTGGCTCGCCTGCTCCACGGACACCCGGGCCGTGACGTCGGGCGGAAGCACGCCCTCCCGATAGGACTGCGGCTGCTGCTCGAACAGCTCCCACGACGGCATGCTCACGACGCGCGCCTTCACTCCCTCGGCGCTGAGCCGCTCGAACGCCTGGACACACAGGGCCACCTCGCTTCCGGTACCGAGCAACAGGACGTCGGGGCGTCCGCCGTCCGCGTCCGCCAGCACGTAGGCTCCGTTTGCGAGTCCCGCGGCCGACGCGTAGCGCGTGCGGTCGAGCGTCGGCAGTGCCTGCCGTGACACCACGAGGGCAGCGGGGACGTGGCGCAACTGGAGGATCACGCGCCACGCCTCCCGCACCTCGTTCGCGTCCGCCGGGCGCAGCGTGATGAGCCCCGGGATGGCGCGCAGCGACGCGAGCTGCTCGATCGGCTGGTGTGTGGGTCCGTCCTCCCCGACCCCGATCGAGTCGTGCGTGAAGACGTAGATCACGGGAATCTCCATCAACGCCGCGAGCCGCAGCGCCGGCCGCCCGTAATCGCTGAAGATCAGGAAGCCCGAGCCGAACGGGCGGACCTTGGACAGCGACAACCCGTTCAGCACCGCGCCCATCGCGTGCTCGCGGATTCCGAAATGCAGGTTCCGTCCTCCGGGGCTCTCGGCGGTGAGATCCCCCGCGTCGGGGAACGTCAGCCGCGTCTTGGTCGAAGGGGCCAGGTCCGCCGACCCGCCGATCAGCCAGGGCACGTTCTTGGCCACCACGTTCAGCACCTGGGCCGACGCGTCCCGGCCCGCGAGTCCCTTGGGATCCGCGGGGAAGCTCGGGAGGTCGCGATCCCAGCCGTCCGGAAGCTGGCGGTGCTGCATGCGGTACACCTGCTCCGCGAGCTCCGGATACGACTGGCGGTAGTGCTCCAACGAGGCGAACCAGGCATCGCGCAGCGCCCGTCCACGCCTGCCCACACCGCTCGCGACATGCTCCCGCACGCCGACGGGCACGAGAAACTTGGCATCCTCAGGCCAAGCGTAGGTGCGCTTGGTGAGCCTGATCTCTTCCTCGCCCAGGGGCTCCCCGTGCGCGGCGCTCGTGTCTTGCTTGTTGGGCGCACCATAGGCGATATGGCTGTCCACGATGATCAGCGTGGGCCGGTCGGTCGTCTGGTGGAAGGTGCGGAACGCCCGCCGCAGCATGTCGAGGTCGTTGGCGTCGCCGACCCGCGTGACGTTCCAGCGGTACCCGATAAAGCGCGTCGCCACGTCTTCTGAGAACGCCCAGTCGGTGTGACCCTCGATCGTGATCTTGTTGTTGTCGTAGATCCAGCAGAGGTTGGAGAGCTGGAGATGGCCGGCGAGCGACGCCGCCTCCCCCGAGATGCCCTCCATCATGCAGCCGTCACCGCACAACGCGTACACATCGTACCCGAACAAGTCGAAACCCGGACGGTTGAAGAACCGCGCCATCCAGCGGCTCGCGATCGCCATGCCGACGCTGGTCGCGACGCCTTGCCCGAGCGGGCCGCTCGTCGTCTCCACACCGGAGGTCCAGCGGTACTCGGGGTGCCCGGGTGCCTTGCTGTCGAGCTGACGGAAACGCTTGATGTCGTCGAGCGTCACGGCGAGCTGGCCCAGCCGCTCGTACTTGGCGTTCACCGCCTTCACCCCCGCGAGCGCGAGCATCGAATAGAGCAGCATCGAGGCGTGGCCCATCGAGAGCACGAAGCGATCCCGGTTCGGCCAGATCGGATCTTCGGGATCGAAGCGCAGGAACTCCTGCCACAGGCAATAGACGACCGGGGCCATCGCCATCGGCGTGCCCGGATGTCCCGATTTCGCCGCCTGCACGGCATCCATCGCGAGCGTGCGGATGGTATTGATGGTGAGGCGCTCGAGGTCAATCACGATGCACCAAGGAGCGCGCGCCCCTAGATGTGCGCGCGCAGCGGTGTAAGCCCACCCGCGAACCTCCCCAATGGGAGCACCGGGACGCGCACACCATGACCGTCTGCGCGCGGAGCGCAGGGGCGGTCGCCAAGCAGGCGACGGCCGCGATTAGCGCACGCGGTCCGAATACGGGAACTGCCACTCGCCCTGGAGCAGCCATCGTGAGCCCCTCTTCGAGAATCGCGCACACAGAGCTTCTGCTGACGTCGTCGGGATCACGACAGGCGCACGCCGCACACGCGCGCATCACGGCAGGATCGGGCCCCACGGGGTCCTGAGGGTGTCGCAATACGACCCAGCCCGCACCGGGTCGTGCCTCCGTCGATCACGGCGGGCTTCAGCCGGGAACATGGCGCGCGTGCCGTGAAGTTGCTAGAGGTACCTGACTCACGCCTGGCGTCGCTACTTGCGGCCCCCAGTAATCAGCGCCATTGTCATCCCTTCCTTCCCTGGCTCGGGAGACCAACACGCCTGCTCGTGCGGCGGCGTTCGGTATGTCGCTCCTGGCTGCTCTGTCTTTGCAGGTGGCCGGGCAAGGCGCGCGTGGGCCCGCGCCTGTCCGCATCGGCGTCGTCCTCGACGGGCCCTCGGACTTCACCGACTCCCTCCGTAGCCAGTTCGCGCGCGAGATCGTTGCCTTCTTCGGCGCTGAGCGCACCGTCGATCTCCCCTCGACGGCTACACTCCGGGGCGACTGGACCGCCGCCGGGGCGAGCGCCGCCATTGACCGGCTGTTGGCCGACCCCGCGGTCGATATCGGGCTCACGCTCGGCTCGCGACGTTCGTGACGCTGATTCTGGTGCCAGTCCTGTACGCGATCTTCGTCGAAGACTTGAAGATCGTGAAGTGCGAGCGGGTGGGAGCATCGCACTGACGCCGCTGTTGAGCGTAGTGCTCGTCTCGGCGGTGCTGATCGCGGTGACGGGGACCGCCGTCGCGATCGTGTTGTTCAAGTCCGCGAAGCGGGCGGACTGGGAGCAGCAGTCGCCCGATGGCGAGCAGGTCGCGTGACTCCGGTTCGTCATGTGCCGTCGCCGCGCCCGCTCACCCTGACGTCGCCGGGCGAGCGCCCGCCCGGCACGTGGCGCTACTCCTCGCGTCTCGCGCTGGTCCTTTCGGGCGGCGGCGCCCGCGGCGCCTATCAGGTGGGCGTGCTCGCCGGCCTCGCGGAGCGCCTGCCGGGGCTTGAGTTTCCCATCCTCACCGGCATGTCGGTTGGAGCCATCAACACGATCTACCTGGCTGCCCACCCTGGCCCCCTGCCCGCTGCCGTCGCTGGCTTGAGGAGCGAATGGAGCGGTCTCACGAGCGACGCGGTCTACCGGGTGCGCTCGTTCCGCCTCGTACGCTCGGCCTTGCGCTGGGCGTGGCAGATCGCTCTGGGACGGCGGCGCGATCCCGTAGCAGTGCGTGGCCTCACCGATACGCAGCCGCTGCGAGAGTTCCTGACGCGGTGCGTGGATGTGCGCGGCATCGGCGCCAATATCGCCAACCGACGGCTTCGGGCGGCCGCTCTGAGCGCTACGTCCTACACGACCGGCCGCTCCGTGACGTTTGTACAGGGAACCGCCGACACGCCCGTGTGGGAGCGAGTGCAGCGCATCGCGGTGCGGACACAGCTCATGCACGACCACGTGATGGCGTCCGCGGCTCTCCCCCTTGTGTTTCCGGCCGTGCGTATCGGCGACGAGTTCTACGGGGACGGCAGCGTGCGCCAAATGGCGCCCCTGGCGCCCGCCTTGCACCTCGGCGCCCGAGCGGTCGTTGCCATCGGCCTGGCCACGCCGCGCACGGCTGCGTCCTCCGCGCGCGCCGCGGATTACCCCAGCGCGGCGGAAGCGATGGGTCTCCTATTCGACGCCATCTTCCTCGACGCCCTCGCGGCCGACGCCGAGCGACTGGAGCGCGTCAACCGGTTGCTCGCCGCGCTGCCGCCGGACATCCCCCCGCCCGACGGCCTGCGGCCGGTCGAGCTGCTGCTGCTCCACCCGACGCGAGACCTGGGCTCCCTCGCCGCCGGGCAAGGCGGGCTCCTGCCCCCGGGCGTGCGCCGGGTCATCCGCGCGCTGGGCGGACACCGGGACGCGGCCGCGGCGTTTCTCAGCTTCCTCCTGTTTCATCCCGCGCACACGTCGCGCCTGGTGGACGTCGGCTACGAGGACGTCAAGACGCAATGGCCGGCGATCGAACGCTTTTTCGAGAAGCTGGAGCGGGCGGCCCAGACATGAGCGCCCAGTCTCCACGCCGGAACCAATCGGCACTAGGCCCCGTAGAGAGGAGGACGAATCCCGTCCCTACGCACCTGCGCGGAGCCGCCCCGAGATGAAGCGCCGCACGATCATCATCCCTGCCGTCGTGGTTGCCATCCTCGGCCAGAACGCGATCGAAGATCAGATCCGGGACATCCAATAGGCTCGCGCAACACGCTGTTGTGAGGTCGTAGGTACCCTGGAGTGTTCGCGCCGAGCACGTCACCTCGGCGCGCTGTTGACGACGGGTATATATCGCAGACGGATGGTCTTGAATACGACGACCTGCAAACCGAGGCGAGCACGCGGATCGTAGTTAACGACAACAGTATCAGGAGTCACCCAAGTCACGGCGATCGATTTGAGAACGCGTCCGCTGGCCCGAGTGAGCGGAGGCGTCGTGTCGTCAAGGATTAGAACGTTTGCAGGGTCATTCGATAACCGCTCGCGAGCTGAGATAATCGACAACCCAGCCGTGTATGAGCTGACTGCTCCACAGGTGCGCAGAAACGTCACCGCTTTCAAGGCACCGTCAGGAGAGGTCGTTTGTGACAACACTTCGTTCGCACAACGGCTGTCGCATGCGACAAATGAGCAGGCGACTAGCGCCCAGGTATTCGGAAGCCTCACCACCTTGTTGGTCACCCTCAGGCTATTTCTGGTAGCACCCATTGCTGTAGTACTGCATTCCGGCGGAGTAATTACCCCGATCCTGCGCGCTATCGGGATATGGCTGCCCGAGGAGGGCTCGCACTAGCGATGGGTTGCCGCTCCTGCCTACGTCATATTTCTCTGCGGCCCACCCGGCCATCCTACTCAGGATGTCGGAGCCAAAGCCCGCCGCACTCCCTGAAGCCCCGAAATTGAAGTTGCCAAACGGATCGTATTCAGGGTGCCCGTTTTTCTTGTAATCCCAGGGTCCTCCGCCTCGTACATAGTACCCGAAAAACAACATGGCGGCGCCGGGTCCGTCCGGTCCAGATCCGGAAATCCCTAACATATCGCGGATGTTGTTGTCGACGGACTCCCCGGGAGGGGCCGGTGGAGGAGCTGGACACTCATCGGGTGCTACTAGCCTTTCTTCCACTCCTGCGCCTTCGACTCGAGAAGGGCCGAGACCCCTCCCTACGCAGAAATAACTGATCACCTCCAGAATGCGACCGGTATCACGATCATACAAGACCGTTACCCAGAGGTCCTCATCCGCAGCACACTGTCCGGTGGGGTCGCGTCGGTTAACAGGGTCATCGTTTGCGAACGCGTAAGCGTTGGTCCCCCCCGCCAACCCGATTGGATCTTCGGAGACGAACCGCCCGAGCTTCGGGTCGTAATAGCGGGCCCGATTAAAGTAGAGCCCCGTTTCAGCGTCGTACTCTCGTGCACCATATCGCAGAGGCTGTGCAACGCCCTCGACTGCCGTGATCTGGTCACCCCAAGGCGTGTACTCGTATCGGTTTACGACATTCCTCGAGAGGTCCACGAGGCCTGTGACGTGGCCAGGCACTTCAGCGCCATAGTAGAAGATCGCCCCGTCTGTCGAACGGCGTACACTATGTGACGTTTCCCCCGATTTAGGCCAGGTCAGGATCGGAGGATCGCCTCTGAGGAGTGCCCCTCCTCGGGGGTGAAACACGCCGCGTACTCGGCGGGAGTGCGTTGGCCCAGGCCGCGGTGCGGACGCTCCGTGTGATAGT
>DASPXE010000004.1:0-36413 GCA_035637455.1 Gemmatimonadales bacterium | reverse complement strand
CCTAGACGCACAGACGCGCAGCGGTGAACAGGCGTGAGGGGCCAGGAAAACGTGCGCCCCCGGAGCCGCTCGGTGCCGGGGGCGCGTTCACGAACCTACCGCGACGCTACGCCGCCCGGCCCCCGGAATTCGAATTCAGGGTCCGGTTGCGGTTCGTGCCGAGAACGGCGAACGTCATCATGGGCCAAGAGTACCATTGCCTCCAGCCGCTAGCAAGGGACCCCGTGCCGCCCGTCATCGCACCCGCCACGCCCGCCGACCTCCCCGCGATCCTCCAGCTGCTGGAAGTGAGCAAGTTGCCGCGCGCCGAGCTCGAGCGGCACATCGGGACGACACTCGTCGCGAAGGAGGGCAAGCAGCTGGTCGGCACCGCCGCGCTCGAGCTGTACGGCACGGCCGCCCTGCTCCGCTCCGTCGCCGTCGCCGCTGAGCAGCGCGGCCACGGCCTGGGCCAGACGCTCACCGCGGCCGCCCTCGATCTCGCCCACCGGCGTGGCGTGCACACCATCTACCTCCTCACCGAAACCGCGGCGAATTTCTTCCCCAAGTTCGGGTTCCGTCCGATCCCCCGCTCCGACGTGGACCAGGCTGTGCTCCGCTCCCCCGAGTTCACGACCGCGTGTCCGCAGAGTGCGCTGGTGATGGCGCGGACCCTCTCATGACCGACTTTACCCGCCTCACGCGCTCCGACTGGCTCGGCCTCGCGGACGGCTTCTACCGGCACCTCGACACGAGCTTCGCCCGGCTCACCGCATCCGCGTGGGAGCGCCGGACGGCCTACCTCGGGTGGCGCGCCCGCGACGTGCTGGCCCACATGACGAGCGCGATGCCGGTGAATTTCCGCGAAGTGCTCGGCCGCGCACTCGCCGACAATCCGTCGGCCCCGCCCGAGTTCGACACGTTCACCCGCAATGCCCGCGAGGTCCAGCGGCGCCGCACGACCCCGGTCGCCGACCTGCTGGACGAGTTCCACCGGGAGCTCGACGCCCTCCTGGCGATGTACCGCCGCATGAGCGACGCCGAGTGGGAGAAGCCGGCGTGGTTCTTCGTGGGGCGCGTGCGAGTGCGGACGCTGTTTCTCGTGCAGCTGGCGGATAACGTGCTGCACGAGCGCGACCTGCTGGCCGCGAACGGGGCGTGGCGCGGCCTCGACCCCGCATACGCCGCGCCGCTCGTCGACTGGTTCCTGCGCGAGTACCGCCCCGCGACCTTTCGCCCGGAGCGCTCGGACGGCCTGCGCGCCACGATGCGCTACCGGCTCACCGGCGCCGCCGGCGGCGAGTGGTCGCTGACGGTAGCGGATGGCACGTGCCGGGTGGAGCGGGATGCTCCCGCAAAGTCCGACGTGACGCTCGAGGCCGATGCCGAGCAGCTCTTCGCCGCCGCCCAGGCGCGCGCAGCGCCGTGGGTGGGCCGACTGGCCCGCTCGGTGGACTGGGTGCGCGGCCCCGCACGCGCTGAAGACGTCGCCGCCGCGCTCACCGGCATGGCGAGCCTCGGCTGGGCTCTCGCGCTCCGGCGCATTCGCGTGACCGGCAACCGGGCCATCGCCAGCCGCTTGACCCGCGCGTTCTGGCACTTCTGGGAAAGGACGGCGATGACGCGGACGAATATCGCCAAAGGCTAGTTGCACGTCGTACGACGGCACGTTGCACGAGCGCGTGACCCTGCGTCAGAGATTCACTTGTGCATCGACCCAGGCGCCGTTCTTGGCATGCGACTCCACGGCCGCGGCGATGAATTTGACGCCGCGAGCGCCGTCTGCGACGGTCGGGACCAGCAGCGCCCCTGAATCGGGAGCCCGCTTGGCGCGCCGCGCCCGGATCTGCTCGGCGAGATCGCGATAGAGATTGGCGAAACCCTCGAGATAGCCCTCGGGATGGCCGGACGGGATGCGCGTGGCGTGCGCCGCGGCCGGACCGAGGCAGGGCCCTCCGCGTGACAAGGTCTGCGGCGGTCGCCCGACCAGCGCGAAGCGCAGCTGGTTGGGATGCTCCTGGCTCCATTCCAGGCCGGCCGTTTCGCCGTACACGCGGAGCCGCAGCCCGTTTTCATTGCCGGGCGCCACCTGGCTCCCCCATAGCATGCCGCGTGCACCGCCTTCGTAGCGCAGCAGGATGTGGACATTGTCATCGAGCTTACGGCCCGGAACGAAGCGGCTCAGGTCCGCGGCCAGCTCGCGTGCGCGCCGCCCGGTGACGAAGTCGGCGAGATGATAGGCGTGCGTGCCGATATCACCGAGACAGCCGCCGGCGCCCGCCCGCTGCGGATCGACTCGCCAGCCGGCCTGCTTGTGGCCGGTGTCCTCCAGCTTGGTCGTCAGCCAGTCCTGGACGTACTCCACCTGGACGACCCGGATGGCCCCCAGCTCGCCGGCGGCCACCATCTCGCGCGCCTGCCGCACCAGCGGGTAGCCCGAGTAGTTGTGGGTGAGGCCGAAGACGAGGCCGCTGCGCCGCACGGCCTGCACGAGGTCGAGCGCGTCCTCCACGGTCGTGGTCATCGGCTTGTCACAGATCACGTCTATGCCCCGGTCGAGAAAGGCGCGGGCGATGGCGTGATGACTGTCGTTCGGCGTGACGATGCTGACGACCTCGATGCCGTCGGACCGCGTTGCTTCGGCCGCCGCCAGCTGGGCGAAGCTGGTGTACGCACGGTCCGGTGCGAGGCCGAGATCGGCGCCTGACTCCCTGGCGCGCTGGGCATCGGACGACAGGGCGCCCGCGACGAGCTCGAACTGCCCGTCCAGCCGGGCGCACAAGCGGTGCACGGCGCCGATGAAAGCACCGCGCCCGCCCCCGACCATGCCGAGCCGCAGTGGGCGAAGCGCTTCCGAGTCTGCTGGTGCGTCGACCACGTTCAGACGACGCCGAGCATGCGGCGATTGGCGGCCACGTCGGTGCCGGCGCCGGCGAAATCGTCGAACGCCTGTTCCGTGACGCGGATGATGTGGTCGGCGATGAACTTCGCCCCTTCGCGGGCGCCGTCCTCCGGGTGCTTGAGGCAACACTCCCACTCCAGCACCGCCCAGCCGGGATAATCGTACTGCGCCAGCTTCGAGAAGATCGCCTTGAAGTTCACCTGGCCGTCGCCCAGTGAACGGAACCGCCCCGCCCGCTCGGTCCACGGCTGGAACCCGCCGTATACGCCCTGGCGGCCGGTCGGGTTGAACTCGGCGTCCTTGACGTGAAACATGCGGATCCGCTCGTGATAGATGTCCAAGTACGCGAGATAGTCGAGCTGTTGCAGCACGAAATGGCTGGGATCATACAGGATGTTGCAGCGCTTGTGACCACCGACGCGCTCGAGGAACATCTCGAACGTCACGCCGTCATGCAGATCCTCGCCCGGATGGATCTCGAAGCAGGCGTTGACGCCCTCGTTTTCGAACACGTCGAGAATCGGGCGCCAGCGCCGCGCCAGCTCGTCGAAGGCCGTCTCGACCAGACCCGCCGGTCGCTGCGGCCACGGATAGAAATAGGGCCACGCCAGCGCGCCGGAGAAGGTCGCGTGCTCGGTGACGCCGAGCCGGCGCGACGCCCGTGCCGCCAGCTTCACTTGCTCGACCGCCCAGGCGGCGCGCGCCGCCGGCTTGCCACGCACCTCGGGCGCCGCAAACCCGTCGAACGCCGTGTCGTAAGCGGGATGCACGGCCACCAGCTGGCCCTGGAGGTGCGTCGACAGCTCCGTCACCACAAGGCCGCGCTCGGCCAGGATGCCCTTCACCTCGTCGCAGTACGTCTGGCTCTCGGCCGCCTTTGCGAGGTCGAACAGCCGGCGATCCCAGCTCGGGATCTGCACTCCCTTGAAGCCGAGCCGGGCAGCCCAATCGGCGATGGCCGGCAACGTGTTGAACGGCGCCGCGTCGCCCGCGAACTGCGCCAGGAAAATGGCCGGCCCATTGATCGCCCTCATTGCGCGTCCTCCCTAGTATCGCATGCCGCTCTTCTCGGCGAACGCCTTGAGCGCCGCTTCCTGCTCCGGCGTCAGGTGCTCCGGCAAGGTAACCTGCACCTCGACGTACTGATCGCCGCGGCGGCCGTTCTTCTCGATCCCCTGTCCGGCGATACGGAACTTCTGGCCGTGCTGCGTGCCAGGCGGGATTCTCAGCACGACACGCCGGCCGTCCAGCGTCTTCACCTTGATCTTGGTGCCGAGCATCGCCTGCGCGACGTTGATCGGCACCGTCGCGATCACGTCGAGCCCGTCGCGTCGGAAGAAGTGATCCGCCTCGACCTGCAGCACGACCACCACGTCACCCTTCCCCTTCGTCCCTTGCCCGCGGAGACGCAGCTTGGTGCCGTCCTCGGTGCCCGCCGGGACCGTGATCACCAGGCGTTTCTCGACCCGCACCTCGCCGCTCCCACCGCAGGTGTGGCAACGCTCCGAAGGCACTTTCCCCTTACCGCGGCACACCGGGCACGGCCGGTTCACGGCGAACCCGCCCTGCCCGAACGAGATCACGCCGCGCCCCCGGCACTCCGGACAGGTCGACAGCGTGGCGCCCGGTGCCGCGCCGCTGCCGCTGCAGGTGGGGCACACTTCCGCCATCGGCAACGTCACCGGCACTTTGCCACCCAGGGCGGCGACGCGGAACGGGATCGTGACCGTGGTCTCGATCTCGTCCTCGTCGTCCAGACGTCCCCCACCCTCCGCACCACGCCGCCCGAAGATGCTCGAGAACAGATCCCCCAACCCGCCGAACGAGCCGAGATCCGAGAGATCGAACTCGACCGCTCCGGAGCCCTGCGCACCGGCGCCTCCACCCCGCCCCGCCCCCGCGTACGCACCATAGCGTCGCACCTGGTCGTACCGCTTGCGCTTGTCCGGATCGCTCAGCACGTCGTGCGCCTCGTTGATCTCCTTGAAGCGCTCGGACGCCTGAGCGTTGTTGGGATTGCGATCGGGATGGTACTGCTTGGCAAGGCGGCGGAACGCCTTCTTGATCTCGTCCACCGTCGCGGTCTCGGCGACCCCCAGGACCTGGTAATAGTCCTTCGACGCCGCCATCAGCCGGTCTCACCGTCCGGGCTCGGCGGCGTCTCGCCACCGTCCCGGGACCGCTCCCCCTGCCACGTAAGCACCACCACGCGCGCCGGGCGGATCAGCGCCCCGCC
The DNA here is from genome assembly GCA_035637455.1 of Gemmatimonadales bacterium. Taxonomy (GTDB): domain Bacteria; phylum Gemmatimonadota; class Gemmatimonadetes; order Gemmatimonadales; family GWC2-71-9; genus 20CM-4-69-16. The sequence continues at coordinate 31,296 of DASPXE010000004.1, read as the reverse complement.
GAGCTGGTAGCCCGCCTGCAGCACGGCGCCGACGGTATGGTCCTTTGCCGGATGGTCCGCGGGACCGGTGGTCACCGCCTCGTGCAGGTTGGGATCGAACGGCACACCGACCTGGTCCACCCGCGTCACGCCGACCGCCTCGAGCTCCTTCCAGAACTTGCGCTCCACCATGTCGACGCCGTCATGGATCGTCTTCGCGTCAGTCTGGCTGGGATCGATGTGCGCGAAGCGGGCGAGGTCGTCTAGCGCATCGACCAAGCGATGCAGCAGGTCCGCCTGAGCCTTGGCCCAGAGCTCGGCGCGCTCTTTGCTGGTGCGCCTACGAAAATTCTCGTATTCGGCGGCCAGCCGGAGATGACGGTCCTTTAGCTCGGCGAGCTGCGCCTCGAGGCGCGCCACCGCCTCCTCGGGCGGCTCGAGCAATGCCCCGGAAGCCGGCTCCGGCGCCGCCGGATCGCGTGCGTCCGGCCGCTCGGCCGCCTGTTGCGGTTCCTTATCGTCGGGTTGCATGGGTTTCCGCTTCACTAGGCAATCGGTATGCCGCCTGCCGCGCGCCGATCTGACGGAGTCGGTCCGTGAAAGGAGTCGGAACCTGCTATCGCACAAGAAGCTAGCTGCCAGAACGGCACGGGTAAACGTGCCGAGGGACACGGTCACGCAGTTCCCAGGCTGAAGCCTGGGCTCGGCACTGCGCTGTGCTTAAGCACCAATGTCTCGCCGAGCCCACGCTTCAGCGTGTGGAATCTACGGAGCAGTCCATCCCGCAGTTACACACGAGCGAGCTGCGCGCCGACAAACGCCAGGATGTCCCCCATCGCCACCTCCCGCTGCGGATCGTGCAGCACCTCGTGATACATCTCGGGATACCACCGCACCAGCACTGCGCCCTTGAGACCGTCGGCGAAGGCACGCCCGAGGTGCGCGTCCACGACGCGATCTTCACCCGCGAGTAGGAACAGGAGCGGGCACTCGATGCGGTGGCCGTCAGCCACGACGGCCCCCTGAGCCCACTTGATCTCACGCCACGCGCCGGGTGACATCACGCCGTGCACCGCTGGATCCTCGCCGTACGCCTTGTTTACCGCTGCATCACGACTCAGATGCTCGGGATCCAGGCCCAGCGGCACGGCGAGCGTGGGCCACAAGTCTGGTAGTACTCGACCCGCGAGCCGCTTCCACGCGGGCGTGCGGAACGCCAGGCCGAGCCACGGGCAGCAGATGACCGCCGCCACGATCGGGTCGCTGGGCTGGGTCTCGAGGTAGCGCAGCGCCACGAGCCCCCCGAACGAGATCCCGAGCAGCAGCTGCGGCCGGTCGGTGCGGAGCCGCACGGCCCGCCGGAACGCCTGCAGATCGCCGAGCAGCTGGCTGAACCGCGACAGGTAGCCGCGGTGTCCGCCCGAGCGCCCGTGGCCGCGCTGGTCGAGCAGGTACGCGGCCACCCGCGCGTCCCGCAGCCGCTCGCCCACCTCGCGCCAGCGACCCGCGTGATCCGACCAATCGTGCAGCACCAGCACGGCGGCGCGCGGCTCGGACGGCTCGTACGCGTCGTAGACGAGCTGGGTGCCGTCGGGCGCGGTGAGGGTGGGCATCAGGCGCGCGCGAGCAGCCGGCGCAGCAGATCCAGCGACGCCTGCGCGCTCCGCAGGCGGATCTCGTCGCGGTCCCCCGGGAACACGCGCTTGACCGCGCGCGTGTCGGTATGAACGCGCGCGGCGAGCCACACCGTCCCCACGGGCTTCTCCGGCGTCCCGCCTCCCGGCCCTGCTATCCCCGTGACGGCGATGCTCGCCTCCGCCGAAAAGAGCCGCTGGGCGCCTTCCGCCATCGCGCGCACGGTCTCCTCGGAGACGGCCCCGTGAGCTTGGAGCGTCTCGAGCGGCACCTTGAGGGCAGCGGTCTTGATGACGTCGGCGTACGCGACCACACCGCCGATGAACGTATCCGACGCGCCGGGAACGTCGGTGATCCGCTTCGCCACCAGGCCGCCGGTGCAGGACTCGGCAACGCCCAGCCGCTGGCGCCCCTTCCGGAGCGCGTCGAGCACGACCGCCGCGAGGTCGACGCCATCTTCGCCGTACCAGTGCTCGCCGACGAGCGCCCGCAGGCGCGTGGCCGCGGTCGCGAGCCGGGTCTCCGCGTCACCCTGCTCGAGGCTCCAAGCGGTCAGGCGCAGATCGACACCGTCGGTCGAGGGCAAATAGGCGAGCGTGAGCGGGCCGATCTCCGCTTCGATGGGCCCGATCCGCTCGGCGAGCGCCGACTCGGAGACGCCCGTGGTGCGCACGGTGCGCGACAGCACGACCCGCGACCGCCCGCCCCCGCCGGCCGCGACGCGTCGGGCGATCCGCGGCAGTACCTCCTCCACCAGCAAGCCGCGCATCTCGCGCGGCACGCCGGGCAGCAGCACGGCGACGCGGCCGCGCCCGTCCTCGAGCCAGAGCCCCGGTGCGGTGCCCCGCGGGTTGGGGAGCACGCTCGCCCCCTCGGGCACCTCGGCCTGGGTGCGGTTGACGGCGGGCATGGGACGGCCGAGCCGCTTGAACCGCGCCTCGATGCTGGCCAGCAACCCTTGGTCCAGCACCAGCCGCTTGCCGAACAGCTCCGCCACGACCCCCTTGGTCATGTCGTCGTGCGTGGGTCCGAGGCCGCCGGTGGTCACGACGAACGCGGTGCGCTCGAGCGCCTCGGCCACCGCCGCGCGGATCGCGTCCGGCCGGTCGGCAACCGTGGTGCGGCGGGTGATCTCGGCGCCCGCCGCCGCCAGGGCGCGCCCCAGCTCGGCGGCGTTGCTATCGACGGTATGACCGAGCAGCAGCTCCGTGCCGATGGTGACGATTTCGAGCTTCACCCGCCGCCCTTGAGCAGCGCGCGGTAGCGGTACAGATACACGACGAGCGAGTACACCGTGAGCAGGATGGCCCCGGCCAGCGTCACCGCCACCACGGCCCCGTGGAACTTGTCCCAGAAGTTGCGGAACCAGCCCGCGAAGGGGTGCGCCGCCAACGCGTCCTTCCAGGCGAACCAGAACAGCGTCGCCCCGATGAACACGTTCTGCACCACCGCCTTGAGCTTGCCCGCCCCCATCGCCGGGATCACGACGCCGCGTCGCTTCGCGAAGAACCGGAACGCCGTCATCAGGAGCTCGCGCCCCACCAACAGCAGCGCCACCCACACCGGGAAGCTGCCCCACCAGGGGATGCGGTAGTCGACGAGGATCGTCGGATGGCGGGTGAGCCAGAAGATGGGTATGAGCGTCGCGAACAACAGCAGCTTGTCCGCGATCGGATCCAACAGCTGCCCCAGCTCGCTCACCTCGTTGCGCCGGCGGGCGAGGTAGCCGTCCACGATATCCGAGGCGCTGGCCGCAAGGAAGATCAGGAACGCGATGACCTTGGGCCAGTAGCCTTGGATGAACGGGAGCAGCGCGATGACCGGCGTGAGGCAGATGCGCGCGAGGGTAAGGATGTTGGGCAGGGTCCACCGCATGGGACCGTCCCCCTAGCTCAACGTCTTCAATACCATCTTGCTGACCGTCTTCAGCGTGTCGAACACGCCGTCGCCGCGGGTCGCCACCGCTTCGAGGTAGGGCGCGTGACCGACCCACTCGTTGCTCACTTTCTCGACCAAGTTCTCTCCCGGGTGCGTCGGATCGGGGACGACCTTCTGCTGGCCGGCGTCGTCGACCGGCCAGCCCGGATTGAGGGACGCCTGGAGATCCTTGACGGGCGCGGCGTTCGGCAGGTCGCGCTTGTTGTACTGGATCACGAACGGGATCTTCGTCAGGTCGTAGCCGTATTCGGACATGTTGTCGTACAGGTTTTGCATCGACTCGACGTTCGCCTCCATACGCTCGATCTGACTGTCGCCGACGAACACGATCCCGTCCACACCCTTGAGGATGAGCTTGCGGCTCGCGTTGTAGTACACCTGTCCCGGCACGGTGTAGAGGTGAAACCGCGTCTTGAAGCCGCGGATCGTGCCGAGATCGACGGGAAGGAAGTCGAAGAACAGGGTGCGCTCGGTCTCGGTCGCGAGCGAGATCATCTTGCCCCGGGTGTTGGGCGAGACCTTGCCGTAGATATGCTCGAGGTTGGTCGTCTTGCCACCCAGACCCGGGCCGTAGTAGACGAGCTTGCAGTTGATCTCGCGGGACGCGTAGTTGATCATCGACATGGGCGCGTCCCTCTACCCGAAGAGTTTGTCAATTTCGTCTTCCGCACCCTCGAGCAGGCCCTTCTGCGGCGCCGACGGTCCCGCGCCCACTCCCTTGAACAGCTCTTCGAACACCTTAGTCAGCCGCTCGACCACGGCCTTCCCCTTGAGTTTCACCAGGCCGAGCGTGGTGCGCTGGTCGAACAGCACGACGAGGATCAGGCGCTTCGCCACGTCCGCCAGGAGCATCGACTCCTTCTGGCCCTGGTGGACGAGCGAGGCGAATTCGTGCTCGCCGACCATCTTGGCGAGCTGATCGTTGGCGCTGAAGTCGGCGGCCGTGAGGGACGCGAAGGCGGCGGAGTCGAACTGCGGCGGGTCGCCCACGGTGGCCACCAGCTGGCCGGTGCGGTCGACCAGCAGCGCGCAGCGGGCGTTCGCGTCGCGGAGGAACGCCTGGAGATGCTGCTCGATCTGCTTGAAGTCGTTTTCCGAAAACGACCAGCTCGCCGCACCCGCCATCGCGTTCCCTCGGTCAGTCGGCCTCGGACATGTCCCGTCGCGCGAGCAAGGCCTGCGCGATGGTCACGCCGTCGGCATACTCGAGATCCCCTCCCACCGGCAAGCCGCGCGCGATGCGGGTCACGCGCACGCCCGTGGGCTTGAGCGCTTGCTGCAGGTACGTGGCGGTCACCTCCCCCTCCATCGAGGGATTCGTCGCGACGATCACTTCGCGCACCCCCGCGCCGTTGGTGACGCGCGCCACCAGCCGATCGATGCGCAGCGCCTCGGGACCCACGCCCTCGAGCGGCGAGAGCCGCCCGCCCAGGACGTGATAGCGCCCCGGGAACCGGCCCGCGCGCTCGATCGCCGCGACGTCCGAGGCCTCTTCCACCACGCACAGGAGGGCCGCGTCGCGCCGCGGGTCGGCGCAGATCGCGCAGGGATCCGCGTCGGTGAGCGTCCCGCACACGCCGCAGGCCGTCACGCGCTGGCGCACCCGCTGGATCGCTTCCGCCAGGCGCGCGGCGGTTTCCGCCGGCTGCTTCAACAGGTAAAACGTGAGCCGCTGCGCCGTCTTGCGCCCGATCCCGGGGAGCTGAGCCAGCTCCGTCACGAGATCATCGATGGCCGACACGGCGAGCTACGGGGGCAGCTGAAACGGGAACGGCAGGCCCGACGCGAGCTTCTTCACTTCCGCCTGGTAGAGCTCGGCGGCGCGCTGCTGCGCTTGCGAAACCGCGGCGAGCACGAGGTCCTCGAGCATCTCGATATCCCCTTGGACCACCGCCTGGGGATCGATCTTGATGGCACGGATCTGGCCCCGCCCGTCGGCGGTGGCCTGCACCATCCCGCCGCCGGCTGAAGCGGTCACCGTCTGCTGCGCCAGCTGGGACTGGATTTCGGAGAGCCGGAACTGCACCTGCTGCCCCAGCTGGAACAGGTTGGATAAATCCGCCATACGCCGAAAGTTACCCCTCGCCCAAACGGGTGGCAAGCTACTCCAGCAACTCCAAGTCCAACGCGTCGATGGCGGTGTTGAGGCTTGGGTCCTTCGCCCGCAGCGCCTCGAGCCGGTCGGCCCGCGCGCCCGCTTCCGTCATCCGAGCTGGGCGCGGTGCTGATCGCTCCCCGCTCGTCGCGCCCTCCAGGGTGATGCGGACCGGCTCCGTGACGTAACGCCCCACGAGGAGCGCGAGGGCGTCCCGCTGGCGCTGCAGCCCTTCGGCGTGGACCGGGTTGATGTCGCGCAGCCGGATGGCCACGGTCGAGCCGTCGGCGCCGGCGACCTCCGTCGCCTGCAGCAGCGCGCCGAGCATCGGGCTCTTCGCGCGCGCGTCCTCGATGATCCGAGGCCAGAGGGCACGGAGGCGGTCGAGGCTCAAAGGGCCTTTCTCGGGAGGGTGAACGGCCGGTGGAACAGCCGGGGAAGGGGGAAGGGGGAACGGTGCGGCAGCAGCATCCCGGAGCACTGCGGGCGTATCCCCCTTCCCCGGCCGTTCCCCCTTCCCCGGCGCTCCACCGAGCGCGCGAATGACCGCCTCGAGCTCGACCGTCCGACCCATCATCGCCCACCGCAACAACAGGAGCTCCACGGCCAGGCGCGCGTTGCCGCTCGTGCGCAGCTGCGGTTCCAACTCCGACAGTACCGTGAGCAGGCGCACGACATCGGGCGGCGGGAGACGCGAGGCGTGCTGACGCACTAGCGCCTGCAACCCCTCGGTCAGCCCTTCGGGCTCCCCGCCCAGGCCCGCGAGCAGCACGGCGCGCAACGTCTCTCCTGCGCCGGCGACGAACTCGCCCAGATCCGCGCCGGCGTCGATGAGCCGGTCCACCAGCGGGAAGACCGCCTTCGTATCGCGCTCGGCGACGAGGCGGAGGAGCTCGCCGTACAGGTCCTCGGGAATGAGGCCGAGCACGTCGCGCACGCGCTGCGCCGTTACCGGCCCCTCGCTGAAGGAGAGCACTTGATCGAGAATAGACAGGCCGTCCCGCATGCCGCCGTCCGCGCTCTTCGCGATGAGGTGCACGGCGTCCTCGTCAGCCGCCAGGCCCTCGGCGGCGAGCACCTGCTTCAGCCGCTCGGTGATCGCATGCGGGCCGATGCGCCGGAAGTCGAAGCGCTGGAGTCGCGAGAGGATGGGTGCCGCGCTCTGCGCGATCTTCTGAGGCTCCGTGGTCGCGAACACGAACACGACGCGTGGCGGCGGCTCCTCGAGGACCTTGAGCAGGGCGTTCCAGGCCTCGCGCGTGAGCATGTGGGCCTCGTCCACGATGTAGACCTTGTGGCGCCCTTCGGCCGACGCGGCGTACATGGCGCGCTCGCGCAGGTCGCGGGCGTCGTCCACGCCGCGGTTCGAGGCAGCATCGAGCTCTACGACGTCGAGATTCGCCGCACCCGTCCAGATCCGCTGGCAGGAATCGCACGCGCCGCACGGCTCGCCCGCTACCCCGGAGGAATCGCGCCGCTCGCAGTTCAGCGCCATCGCAAGGATGCGCGCCGCGGTCGTCTTGCCCACGCCGCGGGGCCCGGCGAACAGGTAGCCATGGGCCACGCGGCCACCGGCCACGGCGCCGCGCAACGCGGCGGCGACATGCGTCTGCACGATCAGGTCGGAAAAGCGCTTGGGGCGGTATTTGCGGGCCAATGCGATCATGCGAGCCAATCTAACGAGAATGCGGAATGCGGAGTGCGGAATGCGGAATGTAACGATGAGCGTCTTGCCACTCGACCTCCCACGGGAACTCCGCACTCCCCATTCCGCACTCCGCACTCCGCACTCAACGGGAATGCCCCAGGTTAACGCAGCGAAGCCTCAACTCGCTTAGCGCTGCTCCCTGCGGGGGCCTGACGCGGTTCACGAGCGGACGACCTGCGGACCTGGGGCGCTTGAAAGCTAGTATGTCGGCAAACGGGAGCACAGGGATCACGCACAGCGGGGAGCAGCCAACGGAAAACAGGTAGGCGCCGCTACCGCCTGGGGCTCACCACCTCCACCGCGACGGTCGCTGTGAGACCGGCCGAGATCGTGAGCGAGGTCGTGCCAGCCGCGACCGGCTTGAACCTGATCGCCGCGGTGAGGCTGTCGGATTCCACGCCTACGAACCTGAGGAGCTGGCTGCGCGCGTTGTATTGCCGCAGCACATCCTGCAGCGTGCGCGACAGGCTCACAGTGGGAATCAGATTCCCGTAGCCATCGCGCGCCTTGAGCGTCAGGGCGAACGGGACGTCGCGTTCCACGATGATGCGACCGCCGTCGACGCGCGCGCCGTCCCGCTCGAGAATGAGCTCGACCGCCGGACCGGGGTCCACGTGGAGCGTCTCCGCCGTTTGGACGGAATCGAACGAGGCGGTGACGACAGCGACCCCCGCCTGCGATCCGAGGGTCACCTCGACGCGGGCGCGACCCGCCGAGTCGGTGAGGGCGCTGTCACGGGTGACCTGGGCGTTGCGGCTCCGGAAAACGACGACGCGGCCGGGGATCGGCCTGCCGGAGACGCTGTGGGCCTGGAAGACGAGCGGCTCGGACAAGAGCGTCCGGGCGACGCCGCGCTGCCCCCCGCCCGACACGAACCCCGAGCCGGCGCGCGACACCGGTCCGCCGAACACCGCTTCCAGCACTGCGAGGCGCTCGCCTCGGGTTCGCAGCTCGATTCGCCCCGGCCGCCGTACTGCGGCCGCCTGGATGACGAACGCTGCCCGGCCGAGCGAGTCGGTGGCGCGCGTGTCGGCCGCGACACCCATGTCGGCGCGCTCCGGCCGCAGCTCGACGGGCTCGTTCGGCACTGGGTTGCCGAACGAGTCGCGCACCGCCGTCTGAACCGCAAGCGACCCCTCCTGCGCACCGCCCAGCTCGAGCCGAGCCGGCCGCACGTCGACCACTGCCGGTCGGCCCGGCCGCACCACAAGGTCCGCCGTGGGCCGCCCCGGTAGCGCCGCCCCCGTCGCCAAGACGACCTCGAAACGGTAGGTCGCCACCTGCCGGCCCGCCGGGACCCGGAACACCGCCAGTCCGCTGTCGTCCGTGAGCGCCTGCGCGTCGCTCCCGGTTCCGCCGGTGATGCTGGAGCTGCCACGCAGCGCCAGCGTCACCGCGCGTTGCGGCGCGTCGCCGCGGCGCACGCCGACGCGAATCAGCGCCTCGCTCGCGGCGGGAACCGCGGTCCGCGCGGAGAGCAGCGTCACGGTGAGCGGTCGAGGCTCGGCCGGCGCGGAAGCGGCTGTGGTTGGTTGCGTTGCGGACGTCGCGGCGCTCGCGAGCGTAACCCCGGCGCGGGACCCCTGCAGGGCCGTGCAGCCGCCGATGCTGCTCATCACGTCGGCGTCCGCACCGAGGTCGCGCAGGTCCGCCCAGTCCCGCTCGGTGGGCCGGAAGGCGAGGCAGTTACGCCGTACGAGGTCGGCGACCTCTCCCTTTCGAATGATGGGGTTCGACAGCAGACGGATCAGGTCCGTCTTTCGCAGCGGCTCCGTTCCCTGCGCGGCCACGAGCACCGGGAAGCCGAGCGCCACGAGACCTCCGAGCCAGCATCTCATGGCCGCGGACACTGCGAGCGCTCGAACAGGCGCTCCGCGGCATCGACGTCAGCGTAGAGCGAGCGGTCCCGGGCGGTGCCGGCCGAATCGAGCCCGGCGGCGTCCGCCTTGCGAGCGGCGTTGTAGGACGTCCACCGCTCTTCCAAATCGACCACGCCGCGCGCCAGGTCGGGACACGCCATTCTGCGGCTCTCGAACAGCCGGGCGCGCAGCTCGAATGCGCCTACCGCGAGCGCCACAGTGTCCGCCGTGCGGTCGACGAGCTCCCGCGGCGCGGCCACCGCCTCGCGCTCGCTGGCCACCGTCTCGCCGGGCCCTGACGCACGGGCCCGGTACACGTTGAACAACACCGCCGCCGCGACCAGCCCGAGCACGCCGTACCCAGCAAATCGAACCGTGCGCTCAAGGCCCGTCCGCCGCATGGGCGGCGGCGACTCCGGCGCAGCGGACTCGTCGACCTCGCCGGGGAACAGCAGGCGCGGTTGGATCTCCAGCCGGGGGTTCGACACGCGGTCGGACGTGAAAATGGCTTCCTCGGTGCGGTAGTTCACCCACGCGAGGTCGCTCACCTTGCGCCCGTCCGGGAGAATGGACGACGCGTCCAGCAGCTCGTAGAACGGCAGGTACGCGAGCGAGCGAGACCCGTCCGCCGCAGTGCGGAAGAAACCGCCGGCGGGCGCGTCCCCCGGCGTCACGACCAGAGCCACCTGCCATGGCTGATCGAACAACGCGACATGCGTGGCCGCGTCGGCCGGAGAGAGTCGGGGCTCGACGGCGCGGTGCGTATGATACCAGCCTAACAGCTGGCCGCCGTTGCGCCGAACCTCCTCCTGGACGACCGACCACCCCTGCGACAGCGCTGACCTGAGACGGTCCCCTGAAATCGACCAAGGGAGGTGGATCGCGGACTCGATGACAATGTACGGAGCGCCGGTCTCCGGACACTCTAAGACGTTACCCGCCAGGAACCCCAGCGAAGCGGTCCCCCGCGGCTTTGCCTCCACGTGGGCGTGCACGGCCGCGAACGCGCTCTGAGTGATGAAAATCGGATAGGGGGGGTCGACGGAGCGATCCTCGACGGTGGGAGTCCAACGGACCGCCCGCGCGACGAGTAACGGCCGCTTCAGGTTGTCGCTTTCCCCCCCGCTCGGGCTGCCGCCGGCAAGGGGGGTCGCGTCCGGGACGCGATACGGCGCGGCGCTCCACAAACCGTCCATCGCCCCTGCGGGCGCTGCAACTTCCTCGCCGCAGCTATGGCAGTAGTGGGGGGGGCGGAGACAGCTTCATCAAGACCGAGTCCAGATGCGAAGCATCAGCCCGCTATGGAGTTACACGCAGCGACCCAAGCGCGTGTCGAGGCAGCGAGCCGAAATCACGCCGTCCGGTTAGGGACAGGCTGCACCACTGTGGCGCGTCTGCCACACCACGGCAGTAAAGTCCTCCCGTTGGCCGGATGAGACGATGACGAGGCTTGTGGAGCCGGGTTGCCCCGGCGTCCCCCGCACCACGCCACCGAGGCTGTCCCAGCCCACAAACACGACCCGCAGCACGCTTCTATCCCCTGTCGCCGCCTCAACCTGCGAGACCGGGACGGCGTTACCAAATGCATCCTGACCGACGACGTGGAATACGACTGGGATGCTGGTGGTGAGCGAGATTCGCCCCTCGACGGGCGTGTCGCCGCAGCGCAGCAGCAGGCGCGTCGGGGCACCGGGTTGAGCGTACAGCGTGGCCTCGCGCTCCATGGCCCGGACCGTGGCCGTGACGATCGTGAGGCCGGCCTTCGGCCCCAGGGTCAGGTCCACCTTCACACTGCCGGTGGAATCGGTTACGGCGCGAGCGGCGCCCAACTGCCCGTTGGTGACGCGAAAGGTTACCGCCTCGCCCCCCACGGGGGCCCCTGACGTATCACGGACCTGAAAGACCACCGGAACCCGGGGGCGTGTCCCGACCGAGCCGCGCTGCCCCCCGCCTTGCACGAACCCAGTGAGCGCCGCGGAGAGTGGCAGGCGGGGCACGACGCGCGGCTCGTCGCGGCCGGCTCGGGTCGGTGCCGCAGCGACTCGGTTCACCCTATCGGCCCGGGGCCGCCGAACCGGTGGCGCGGGGGGGCGGGGGCGTACTGCGGCCGGCCGCGGCGCAGCCCGCAACAGCGCCCCGCGCCGCGCGCACTCATCGATCTCCCGCAGCACTGCCGAGTCCGCGCCCAGCGCCGTTAGATCGGCGCGGTCCCGGCTGGTCGGCGCGAAGCTGACACAGGTGCGGCGCACCAGTGCAGCGAGCTCGCCGGGCCCGAGCGTTCCGACCGAGAGCAGGCGGACCAGATCAGTCTTGCGGAGGGGCTCAGTACCGACACTCTGCGCCGGCGTCGTGCCGGCGCCGCCTAGCAACAGCAATGACACGTATCTGAAACGACGTCCTAGGGCCGCTGGCATCCGGACTTCTCAAATCGACGCTCCACGGAATCCACGCCGGTGTACAGCATCTGGTCCCGCGCCGCGTGCGTCCGGTCCAGCGCGCCGGAGGCACGACGGGCCGTGCTGTAGCTCTGCCACCGATCCTCGACCGCCAGCAGTCCGCGGGCGAGCCCGTCGCACGCCAGTTGCCGCCGGTCGAACAGCGCCGCGCGCTCGCCAAAGGTGCGGACCGCCCTGGCCAGCGAGTCCGCAACCTGGTCGAGGTGCGTGGGCAGCGGGTGTGGCGCTGCTACCGGCGCAGGTGCTGGCGGATTCGCTGGAGGCTGTGCGGCGGGTTGCCGTTTGGCCGATGCGGATGGGAGGGACGGGGCGGAGGGGGGTGGGGGCGCCGCCGTGCGCCGGGGCGGCGCCGCTGCCGGCCGCTTGAAGAACGGCAGGCTCGACAGCCGCGGCAGGCGCGGCAGGGCCGGCAAGTGCGGCAGGCTCGGCATGTTGGGCAGGCCGCCGTTGAGCCAGACGTAAAACCCCCCTCCACCCCCGATCACGAGGAGGCCGAACACCGCGACCCAGCGACCGAGCCGCCTCTTACGGCGCCGCCGCGCCGGCGGCGCGCGCACCGGCGTCGGCTCCTCTTCAACCGGCTCGGGCACCTGCTCGATCGGTTCCTGCAGGGGATCCTCGAAGACGTCCTCGGGCTCGGGCGGCGGCGGAAGCGGCTCGCGCGGTGGCTCGCGAGACAGCTTACGCCGCGGCTGAGAGGGCTGCGGCGGTGGGGGAGGCGGGGGGGGCGGGGAGGGCGGGGGGGGCGCGGGGGGCGCGGGGGACGGCGGAGGAGGCGGCGTCGGGCGCGGGGTCGGCCGTGACGCTCGTGGGGACGGGGCCGAGGCGAAGTCCTCCGCCGCCGTGAGAAACACGAGCTCATCGGACTTGGGCGGCGGCGCCTTGGGCGGAGGCGGTGGCTCGGCGGGCGCCTCTGCCTCTGCCTGTGGTTGCGGCTCTGGCTCGGGCGCCGCCGCCGGCGCCGGCTCCGGCTCGGACGGAACCTCCGCCCCTGCCCCAGGCAGAGCCGGCGGTGCCGGCTTCGGCTGGGTCCGGAGCGGCCGATCGGCGAGCGGGTTGTAGGCCCGGTAGTTCTTCCACGTCACGAAGGAGCGCTTCTTGCCGCCCGGGCGAAACGATGCCTCGCTCAAGAGCTCGTAAAACGGCAGCAGCGTACTGGGCCACCCTTCGTCTGTGCCGGCCCGGAAGAAGCCGGCAGCGGGGTTACCGTCTGGGCCAGTCCCCAACACGAGGGCGATCTGCCACGGCTCGGCGAAGTAGTGTTCGTGGGTTTCGGTGTCGTGCGCCGACATCGAGAGCGGCAGCGGTGGATGGCTGTGGTACCAGCCGATCAGATGGCCCTTCGCCTCCTGCACCTGCACTTCGATCTTATCCCAGATGCGGGTCACGACGTCGATGGTACGGTCGCCGTAGATCGGAAGGCTGAGCCGCAGCGCGGCATCGATGATGAGATACGCGACGTTGGTCTCGGGGCACTCGCACAGGTCCCCGACGAGGAAGCCCAGGAGCCCCTGCCCCGGATGAGGCGGCGCGGTGGCGAGATGCTCGTGAATCGCCGCCACGGCGGATTGCGCCACGAAGATCGGGAAGGGGATGCTGCCCGGCCGCCCTCCGCGGGCCCCCGCTGTAGCGGGGTTCCACAGGATGGACCGGGCGAGCGGGATCGGCTGCCGCAGAGGAGCGTCCGCGCTCATCGCCTCAAGATAACGAGGGGCGACTCGGGGCGCTCATTCGGAGAGTACGCGGCTGATCACGCCCGCCGCACGCTCTATATCTGGCCGGCTCACGTCGAGGTGCGTCACCGCGCGCAGGCGCCGCGCCCCGAACGGCACCACCAGCACGCCCGCCTGCGTCAGCTTCGGGATCACGGCATCCGCGGTCGCGCTTTCTCGCCGAAGATCGAGCATGACGATGTTGGATTCGGGGTCGGACGGTCGGACGGCGGCACAGTCCGACAGGCGGTCCGCAAGGAGCTTCGCGTTGGCGTGGTCTTCGACGAGGCGGCTCAGGTTGCAGTCGAGGGCGTACAGGGCGGCCGCGGCGAGGATCCCCGACTGGCGCATCCCGCCCCCCAACCGCTTACGGATCTCCCAGGCGAGCGCGCGGTCCTGCGCCGCGAACGCGAGGCACGAGCCAACGGGACAGCCGAGACCCTTCGAGAAGCTCACCATCACGGTCGCCGCGCCGCGGGCGAGGCTGGCGAGCGGGACACCGAGGGCGAGCGCCGCGTTCCACAACCGGGCGCCGTCCAGGTGGACGCGCACATCTCCCTGCTCCGCTGCCGCGACGATCCCCGCCATGACGGCCGCGGGCATCACCTTGCCCCCCGCGGCGTTGTGGGTGTTCTCCACGGCGACGGCGCCGACGCGCGGCACGTGGGGTGAGGGGGGGCGCAGCGCGCCACGCACCAGCTCGCCCGTCAGCAGGCCGTCGGGCGTCGTCACGGGGCGGATCTGTACGCCCCAGTTGGCGGCGACGCCGGCGAGCTCATAGTGCACCAGGTGCGCGTTCGCCTCGAGCACGAGCTCCGTCCCGGGGCGCGTGAGCAAGGCGATTCCGGTCTGGTTCGCCTGGGTCCCCGACGGGAAGAACAGCGCGTCGTCCTTGCCGAGCAGCTCGGCGATGCGCTGCTCGAGGCGACGGGTGGTGGGGTCGCCGTCCAGGACGTCGTCGCCCACCTCGGCCTCGGCCATGGCACGGCGCATCGCGGCCGACGGCCGCGTCACAGTGTCGCTGCGCAGGTCAATCGGCCCGGTCGCGGTCACCCGAGCTGCACGCGCTGCGAGCGCTGCATGCGCATCAGGTCGTACGTCTCCGCCACCTCGCCCCCCAAGAGGAACAGGTAGGCCGTGTAGTACACCCATAGCAGGAACAGCGCGAGCGCCACCACGTTGGCGTCCGAGGCGAGCCGATCGAGCGTGGCGAACCGCGTTACGTACAGCGCGTACAGCCGCTTGGCCACCTCGAACCCGAGCGAGCAGAACACCGCGGCGACGAGCGCCGTGCGCCAGGGGATGCGCCGGCTAGGGAGGAGCTTGAAGATGCTGAAGAACAGCACCACTCCGGCCGCGAACGCGACGGTCTCGAGACCGAACCGCCACAGCCAGTCGAGCGCAAAGCTCCTGGCGCTCATGACCGTCGCGTTGCCCGCTTCCCAGGCCGCGACGAGCCCGCTCAACACGAGCAGGGCGCCCGTGCCGAGCACCATGGCGAGGTCGAGCAGCTTCGCGACCGGCCAGGGGCGTCGCTCGTCGGTGTCGAACACCTCGTTGAGCGCCGCGCGCAGGCCCCCGAACATGCGGGTCGAAAACCACAGGAACAGCGGCAGCCCGAACGCGGTCAGCCGGCCGCGGTGACGCACCACGCCGCTCAGCGCGCTCTCGACCGCCTGGAATGCCCGGTCGGTTGCGCCACCCGGGGTCGTGGGCAGGAACCGCTCGAGCAGCTCGTGCAGCTGCACCTGTTGAGTCGTTACCTGGTGCTGGACCAGATAGCCGACGACGGCGAGCAGCAGGGCGACGAAGGGGATGACGGTGAGAAGCAGATCGAACGACAGCGCGCTCGCGAGAAACGGGATGTTGTCCTCATAGGCCGCTTCGAGGGTGCGGCGGACGACGCCGGTCACCGACCGATGCCACCCGCCTTCGCGCCTCACGCGACCGGCTCGTCCTCCTCCGGAGCGGGGAGGGCCTTGGCGCCGCGGCGGCGGCGTTTGGCTTCCGTGAGGCGACGCTCGAGCGCTTCGCGCGCTGGGGGCTCGCCCGCCTCCTCGTCCTCGGTCTCGAGCAACTGCCCCAGTTCGTCCGCTTTCTCGGCGGCCAGGTCCCGCAACCCGCGCAACTTGCCCGCCAGCTTGCCGCGGGTGGCCTCGCCCTCGGGCGCGAACAGGAATCCCACGACCGCCCCAATCCCGAGCCCCAGCAGGAACGACCCGAACCCGGAACCGCGCTCGCTCATTCGCCCGCCTCCAGGTCGTCCGGCGCGGCCACCGCCACCGCGCGCGGCTGCGCGTGCGATTGCAGCGGCGGGCGCACGCAGCGGTCGACGATCGCGCGGGTATTGGTAACGCGCAGCTGCTCGAACAGAAACGCGAACGTTTTCTCGAGGTCGGCCGCGACGGCGTCTCGCACGGACGCCGGCAGGTCCCACAGCCGCTGCTTGAACGGGCCGATCGCCTTCTTGCGAGCCTTGTAGATGAATTGCTGGTCGGTGTCGCCCTTCTTCCACTCGTCCTTGCACTCGCGCTTGACCCACTCGTTGATTTCCGCGCGTACGTCGGCCGGCAACTTGGGGTGGTCGAACACGATGTTCTGGAAGTTCGTCGCCAGATGGATCTCGATCGCCTCGCACGCCGGAAAGGCGCCGAAGGCCTCCGCGGGCAGGGTGGACGCCCCGTGCTGCACCGCGCCGCCCAGGCCGTACGTGGCGCGCGCGTCCCGGGACAGCGCCTGCAGCGCGTCCAGGTCGAGCTGCACCTTCGCGATCGAGCCGTCGGGCAGCACGACGCCGCCGTGACTCGTTCCGGTCTGGACCGAGATCTTGCTGATACCGCGGTAGGGACCGAGCCGCTCGAGCGTGCGGTTGTAGCCCTCCATGAACGCCTTCAGCTCGTGCACGTCCGAATTCTTGCCGCCCACCTCGCCGATCTCGGCTCCCACCGACACCGTCACCCCCTCCGGCTCCCGGTCACGGATGAACCGAGTCAGCTCCGCCGCCCGTTCGTAATTCACACGCTGCTGCTCATCGAGCGTCTGCTGGGACAGGTCCACGAGCGTCGAGGTGTCGACGTCGATGTTGTAGAAGCCGGCGTGCAGCTCTTCTTCGATCAGCGTGCGCACCGCCTGGAGCTCGGCCTCGGGGTCCGCGGCATATTTCTTCGCATTCACCTGTACGTGGTCGCCCTGGATAAAGAGGGGGCCCACGAAGCCCTCGCGCAGCGCCGCCGCGATCATCACCGCGACGTACTCCGCCGGCCGCTGATCGGTGTAGCCGATCTCGCTGCGGGCGATTTCGCAGATCAGCGCACCGACGTCGAGACGCCGCGCCGCCCGGAACACGGCCCGGGCGGTGTCGTACGCCAGCAGGCGCACGTTCATGGCCGGCGTGGTGAACGGGGGCACCTCCCCCCTACCGCGCGCCAGGTACAACTCGTGGATCGAAGCGGGGCGCACCCCCGCCTGCTGCCCAATCTCCCAGAGGAGCCAGCGCGCCTGTTCCCGCTCGGGCCCCCCCTCTCCCTCCCCTCCCCCTCCCCCCGGTCCGAACACCGCCCGTCGCACCAGATCGTCCATCGCGGCGCTCTGGCGCACGGCGGGATTCTGGAACCGCCGCAGTGTCGCTTCGTGTCCGCTCGACATGAGACTGCCCTCCTCGCGTCGAATCTAGACCGCAGCCATGCCCATCACCAGCCCGTGGTACCGCGGCGCGATTCCCACGCTAAAGCGTGGGCTCGGCACAGCACTGTGCTGCAGCACACCACGCTTTAGCGTTGTGCTGCGCCGAGCCCATCCGATGCCTTTGTGTTCCTTCAGGAGGTCCTACTCCGCCCCCACTTCGACAACCAACCCGTCGTACGCCGGGGCGATGCCGTCCGGCAGCCCGGCCGCGAGCTCGGCGTGCGAGGCGTGGTGCGTGAGGTGGGTGAAAAACGTCTGCCGCGCGCCGATCTGCAGCGCCGCTGCGACGGCTTCGGGGATCGAGAGGTGCAGCGGGTGCGGCCGTGGCAGCAGCGCGTTCAACACTAGCACCTCGAGTCCCGTAAGCTGTGCACGGGCCGCGTCGGGGATCGCTTTCGCGTCAGTGAGGTAGGCGACTGGACCGATACGGTACCCGAAGACCGTGTGGTTGCCGTGGGGCAGCGACAGCGCGCGCACTCGCAACCCGGCGATCTCGACCTCCGCGTCCGGCTCGAGCACGTGGGTGGTGAGCTCAGGTTTGCTCGTCCCCGGCTGCGCCGGGGTCCCATCGAAGATGTACCCGAAGCGCCGCGCCAGCTCCGCCAGCGTGCCCGCCGCGCCGTACACGGGGAGACGGCCTCGCTGGCGCATGGAGAAGGCACGCAGATCGTCGATGCCGTGGACGTGGTCGGCATGCGCGTGGGTGAACAACACGGCGTCGAGCGTCGCTACTCCGGCGGCCACCAGCTGGAGTCGCAGCTCGGGAGGCGTGTCGATCAGCAGCCGCCGCCCGCCCGACTCGATCAGAGCCGCCGTACGGGTGCGCCGGTCCCGTGGATCGAGGGACGTGCAGGTGCGGCAGCCGCACCCGATCTGCGGTACGCCGTAGGAGGTCCCAGTGCCCAGGAAGACGACCCGCACCTCAGACGACCTCGACCTTGAGCAGGTTGGTGGCGCCCGAGACCTCCCACGGCACGCCCGCCGTCATGACGATCCGGTCGCCGGGCCGCGCATAGCCGCGCTTGAGGATCAGGTCGCGCACCACCTCGAGCATCGCGTCGTAGCTGGGTACGTGGTCCACGCCGACCGCTGTCACACCCCACACCAGCGCGAGCTGGCGGTAGGTGACCGGCTCGGTCGTCACCGCGAGGATGGGCACCGGGGGCCGGAGCGCGGCGACCTTGCGGGCCGTGAACCCGCCCTTGGTGAGGGTGACGATGACCGGCGTCTTGAGCATGCGCGCCACCGCGCTCGTGCCGATCGCGATCGCGTCCTCGACCGTCACGTCCTGCCCCGGGGCCACCCGCCGGTCCTCCCGCGCCCCCACGAGCGGGTGCCGCTCCATCTCGCGGATGATGCGATCCATCGCTCGGACCGCGTCGAACGGGTACTCGCCTACCGCGGTTTCGGCCGACAGCATCACCGCATCGGTCCCATCGAGGATCGCGTTCGCAACGTCCGACGCTTCGGCCCGGGTGGGTCGCGGGTGATGAACCATCGATTCGAGCATCTGGGTCGCGGTGATCACTGGCTTGCCGTGGCGATTCGCCTCGCGAATCAGGCGCTTCTGGACCACGGGCACCTCCTCGAACGGCAACTCCACACCGAGGTCGCCGCGTGCCACCATCACGGCGTCACTCGCCCGCAGGATGCGCTCGAGATCGTCGAGCGCGGCGGCCTTTTCGATCTTGGCGACGAGCTTCACCGAGTCGGGAACGAGCCCCCGCAGCTCGGCGAGGTCGTCGGCCCGGCGGACGAACGACAGCGCTACGTAGTCGACGCCCAGCCCCGCAGCGTGCGCCACGTCCTCCCGGTCCTTCGGCGTGAGGGCCGGCGCGCTGACCTGGAGCCCGGGGAGGTTCATCCCCTTATGCGACGTGAGCGTGCCGCCGTCCACCACCCGTCCCTCGACCCGCGGCGGCGCGATCCGCGTCACCTCGACCGAGAGCAGCCCGTCGTCGAGCAGGATCCGGGCCCCCACCCGTGCGTCCTTCGCGAGGTCCTCGTAGGTCGTGGGGAGCTCGTCGCCGCGCGCCGCCTCCTCGGGCGCGAACACCACCGTTTCGCCCGCGTGCAGCACGCGCGGCCGGGCCAGGTCGCCTACCCGGATGCGCGGGCCCTGCAGATCCATCAGGACCGCGACCGGCGCTCCCGCTGCCTCCGCGGCCTGCCGCACTGCGGCGACCCACCCCGCCCGCAGCTCCGGGGTGCCGTGGGACGCGTTCACCCGGATGACGTTCGCGCCCGCGTCGATCAGCCCCGCGATGCGCTCGGGCGTGCCGGTGGCGGGGCCGAGCGTGACGACGATCTTCGTGCGGCGGATCACCGCGTCGCTCCTTCCGTAAGGGCCGCGACCAGCGCAGGCAGCACCGCGCCGGCCCGCCCGCGGCAGACGACGTGCGCCAGTCCCGAGATCTCGGTGGGGTCGGGGTTCACCTCGATGACGCTGGCGCCAGCGTCGCGCGCTATAAAAGGAAGCTGGGCGGCCGGTTGCACCAGCCCCGACGTCCCCACGACCAGCATCGCCTGGCACGACGCGGCGAGCTCCCACGCCTGCGCCGTCACCCGCTCGGGGAGCAGCTCGCCGAACCACACCACATCCGGCCGTACCAGCGAGCCGCACCGCTCGCAGCGCGGCGGCTCGCACTCCGTTTCCGCCTCCGGCTCGGGCGCCAGGTCCGCGGGGAAGGGGTGGCGGACATCGACACACGAGAACCGCTCGAGCGACCCGTGCAGCTCCAGCACCTGGCGGCTGCCGACGCGGGTGTGCAGGCCGTCCACACTCTGCGTCACGATGGTGAGCTCCGGCACGAGACCCGCCAACGCGACGAGCGCCTGATACCCTGGGTGGGGGACCGCGGCGCGCACCAGCCGGCGCCGCCAGGCGTACCACCCGAACACCCGCGCCGGGTGGCGTCGGAACGCCGCCTCGGTGGCAAGCTCCTCGGGATCGTAGCGTGCCCAAAGGCCGGTCCGCGAGTCCCGAAACGTGGGGATCCCGCTTTCCTGTGACATGCCCGCGCCGGTCGCCACCACCACCCGGCGGGCCGTTCGGAGCGCGCGCGCGGCGGCGTGGAGGGCAGGATCGTCACTTTTCAACATTTCCTCGCGCAGCCGAAGCTGTGGAAAACCGGCCACCCCGGCGCGTCCCGCTGGGGCTAGCTGCAGAGGTGAGAAAGTGGTGGAGCAGCGCGAGCCTAAATGGTTATTCAGCGTGGAAGTAAGGTGGCAACCCTCAAGTGATCTCTCATGCCGCCGAGAATCGACGAGTCGGGCGCGCGGGCTGCATAAAGATACGCACACGCGTAACTCCTCCCCCTCCCCTTCCCCTTTCCCCGGCCTGTTCCCGTTCTTTACCGCACCACCCCGATCTGTTTCTCCTCGAGCCGTCGTTTGAAACCCGCGAGCACATGCACTGCCCGAGCGATGCTGGAGGCAGGCATCCCCTCAATGGCGCGGGCAGCGAGCCGCCGTTCGAGCTGGCCCACGCGCAGCAGCACCTCGAGGCCGTGCCGGGTGAGCGTCACCCGTACGCCACGATCGTCTTCGGGGTCGCGGGTGGTCTCGACCAGCGCCTTGGATTCGAGACGTTGGATGAACGTCGTGGCGGCGGCGCGGGATACGCCCAGGGCGGCGGCGACGTCCTTGGGGCGGGCGCCGTCCGGCCCACTCGCATCGACGGCGTTGAGGGCCGCGTGGGCGCGATGCGACAGCCCGTAGGCGCGGAACGCCCGGTTCCCGGCGTGCTGCACGGCGGCCCGCGCGGCCGCGATCGCGTCGGTCAGCTGCAGCGCCAGCTCGGAGCGATCGCTCATGCGCGAGCCTCGACAGTAATTAACATATTGACTATTAATATACTAACTACTTCCCCGTGTGCCGCAAGGGGCGGTTTTCCCTAGATTGCTGCCCCATGATCGAGGTCCAGGGACTCACCAAGTCGTACGGCACCGTCGCAGCCGTGCGCGACCTGTCGTTCAGCGTGGCGCCCGGCGAGGTGCTCGGACTGGTCGGCCCCAACGGCGCCGGGAAGACCACCACCTTGCGCAGCATCGTGGGCATCGTCCGGCCAACCGGGGGAGCGATCCGGGTGGGCGGGCATGACGTGGAGCGCGAGCCAGTGGCCGCCAAGCGGCTGCTCGCCTTCATGCCCGACGAGCCGCACTTGTTCGACTACCTCACCGTCGAAGAGCATCTCCGTTTCACGGCCCGCCTCCACGAGGTAGCGGACGTGGAGCGGCGCATCCCTCCCCTGCTCCAAGAGCTCGAGCTCTCCGAAAAGGCCCAGGCGCTCCCGGGGGAGCTGTCCCGCGGCATGAAGCAGAAGTTGGTGATCGCCTGCGGCCTGCTGCACGATCCCCGGGCGCTGCTGTTCGATGAGCCGCTCACCGGGCTCGATCCGGCCGGGATCCGGCGGATGAAGCAAACCATCAAGGAGCGCGCCCGGCAGGGGGCGGCGGTGGTACTGAGCTCACACCTGCTGCACTTGGTGGAGGAGATCTGCACGCGCGTGCTCATCATGCTGCGGGGACGCAGGGTGGCGCTCGGAACGATCGCAGAGATCTTGACTGAGCGACCGGACCTGCGCGGGCTGAGCCTCGAAGACATTTTCCTCGCGCTCACCGAAGCATGATCGGCGCGGCGCTCTACCTCATCCGCCGGTCCCTGGTCAACGCCACGCGTCGCCGCGTGGCGCGGCTGCGCCAGCCCAAGTATCTGATCGGGTTCGTGGTGGGGGGCCTGTACCTCTATTGGCTGGTCATTCGGCCGCGCCGCGGGACGGGACTTGGGGGCGTGGCCTCGCCTAACGGCGAGGTCGTGGCGGTGGGTCTGCTCGGCGCGCTCGTCCTGTTCAACTGGCTGTTCGGGAGCGCCGAAAGCCCCTTCACCTTCAACCTCGCCGAGACCCAGTATCTGTTCACCGCCCCGCTCACGCGGCGCCAGGTGATCGACTTCAAGCTGCTCCGCTCCCAGGTTCCATTGTTCATCTCGGCCGCCGTGTCCGCACTGATTTTTTCGGGCGGCCATGTGAGCGGGCTGTCGCTGATTCGGGTGGTCGGTCTTTGGCTGGTATATGGCACCCTGCAGCTGCACTACGCGGGGATGTCCTTACTGCGGGCGAGTCTCGCGCAGCAAGGTGTGACCGGGCTGCGACGCCGGCTGGGCTCGCTCCTCGTGCTGGCGAGCCTCCTGGCCGTGACGTGGTGGAGCGTGCGGCGCGCGCTCCCCGACGTCGTGGTGGCCTTCGGGGAAGACCCGCAACGAGGCTACGCGGCGCTGGCGAGCATCATGCACACCGGGCCGCTCGGGGTGCTGGTGTGGCCGCTCGAGGCGGTCGTGGCGCCGCTCCTCGCGCCGAGCGCGGCGGCATTCGCGAGCCGGGTGCCGGCCGCGCTGCTCGTTCTCGGCGCGCACTACATCTGGGTGGTGCGTTCCACGCTCGCGTTCGAGGAAGCCGCGGTGGAGCACGCCGCCAAGCTGGCGCGCAGGATCGAGGCGGTCCGCGAGGGGCGGTGGGCAGCGCGAACGAGCCGCGCACCGAAGTCGACCGGCCGCATCCGCCTGCGACTCGCGCCGACCGGGGGCCCGGGCTTCGCCATCCTCTGGAAGAACGCGGTCGGGGCCACCCGCGACTTGAGCCAACGGACGTTCGTCCTGATCGCCGTAGTGGTGATCGGCGGCTCGATGACGCTCGCGAGTGGGCCGATGCGCGCGCTCGACCTGGTGGCCGCGCTGCTGCTCGGGATCGCCGGCCTGACGCTGCTGTTCGGCCCGCTCGCGGCGCGGTGCGACCTGCGCCAGGACCTCGAGATGCTGGACGTCCTCAAGGGCTACCCTGTGCGCGGGCGCCAGGTGGTAGGCGGCGAGGTCGCAGCCCCGGTGACGCTGATCGGCCTCGTCGTGTGGAGCTGCCTGCTGGGCGCCTTCGCCGCCACGGCTGCCCGGCAGGGCAGCGAGCTGCCGCCGCTCGGCGATCGGCTCGCGATCCTGCTCGCCTTGCTGCCTGCTACGGCCGCGGTGCTGCTGGTGCTGGTCCTGGTCCAGAACGCGGCCGTGCTGCTGTTTCCCGCCTGGGTAAGCGTCGGACGGGACCGAGCCGTTGGACTCGAGGCGACCGGGCAGCGGATTCTCATGACGGCGGGGAGCATGGTCGTGCTGGTCGTCGCCCTCGTGCCCGCCCTCGTCGTCGGCGGCATCGCCGGCGTGGCCGCGCACGCGGGCGGGCTGCCACTCATGTGGGCCGTGACGGTGGCGAGTCTGGTGGGTTCGGCGGTGGTGTTATTCGAGGGAGTGCTGGTCGTGCATCTGCTCGGAGGCGTGTTCGATCGGATCGATCCCGGCTCGGCCGGAACCGGTTAGCAAGTCTCCGTCCAGTCCACGGGGGACGTCGCCCCGCAGCGCACGCAGCGCAGCGTTGCCGGCTTGCCGGCGAAGTCCTGGCGGTAATGGCAGAGCGGGCAGACGGCGTAAGTCGTGACGACCTCCATCCCCTTCCCTCCCAGCGTGGGTCGCAACACCCCGGTGCGGACCACAACGCTCCAGTGGTCGGGGGGCTCGACGCGCACCGTCACCTCGGCGCGCTTCAGGCGGATCCGCTCCCGCCGCACCTCGACGACCACGTGGCCGTCGGCCAATTCCTCCACGACGGGATACCACGCGCCGCGGCGGAGCACGTCCGCCACGTTGTCCGCACACCGGGCCCAGCCCAGGGTGATCCTCATGGTGTCGCGACTCGCATCATAGCACGTCCTCGGTAACAGGCCTGCCAACGTTGGCGCTGCACGAATCCGGAAACCGACACCTCGCCGTTGCGCCCGCGCGACACGCGAACGCAGCCAATATGTAGCGTGCGCGCAACGAGCGAAATCAGCGGCGTGCTTCGTCCTTGAATCGTACCCTCTTACCTGCTTACCTGACGTCTGACCGCCCATGTGGAGGGTATGCGGCTTGCCCGCAACACGGCGGAGCTCTTTCACAACGTGCGACCACGCGATGCTCGGGAAGGGGGAACGATCCATGACAAGGATCTGGACGAACGGCCCGACGGTCAAGCGGTGTACGACCACCATCCTCTCCGTGGCGGCGCTGCTCGTGGCGTGCGACCAGGCCGCGGAGCGCGCGGCGCCCACCGCCTCGCCACCGGTGGGAGGGCCTCAAGCAGATCTCGGCGTGCCAACCGATGTTCCCTCGTGGGTCGGATCACTCCTCTCGGGGCCAAACCTCCTCGTCGCTGACCCTGCCGCCACCCAGGAAGAGCTGCCGGGCATGGGCCACAAGTTCCAGCTGTTTTACGCCATGGTGGACGACCAGGACCCTTTGAACCTCACGAACGACGTGGTCTCCGTCCTTACCACCACAGACTACCCGGCAGGTATTGGTGTGGCCATTCGAAACCTGCCGCCAGGAATCAAGATCACGGCCTTCTCGGACCAGATCCAGCTCAAGTACTACTTCCCCTCGAGGTCGTGTGGCGGGGGCTCGCCGCGCATACAGCTCGCGATAGACACTGACGGGGACGGTCACTTTGACGGCAACGCCTTCGGCTATGTCGGGCACGGTGGGTTCGGCACGGGCTGCCTTACAGGCGTTTGGGACTTTGTCGACATGACCGACAACATCCCTGCCCGGTGGGATGTAACGCAGGTCGGCCTCGGATACCAGAGCTGGCCGGCGGCTGTGGCACTAATCACCACCACGTTCCCGCAGCACCAGGTCCTGTCCGGTTCTCTCGTCGACGACTCGTGCTCGTTCAGCCCGCCCTCCTGTGGGAAGGCTTACTACGACCTCCTAACGATCGAGAATCGGACGCTCGAGAACCGCCAGGACACCGTTCACTAAGAACGCCTCGAAGGCGGCCGGAGCGCTCCGGCCGCCTTCTTCATAAATTGCCCTCATGCGCGACCTCGGCCGCATCGTCCGCCTCCAAATCCAACGCTCCACCCTCAAGACCGGGGAGAAGCCCACGCGCGTCTACGACCCGACGCCGATCCTCGCCGTCTCGCGGCTCGCGGTTGGCCGCGATGGCGTGCTGGGCGAAGGGCCCGACGGCTCCTGGCTGGTGGACGTCCACCACCGCGGTCACCCGCACACCAAGAACGAAGACGGCGCCCACGGCGTGTCCATCGGCTTCACTTCGCACTACGCCCTGATGCAGCAGCGCTTCGGTGACCGGATCGTCCCCGGCTGCGCCGGTGAGAATGTCCTGGTCGACTCGCAGGGGCGACTCACGCTCGACGACCTGGATAGCGGCGTCGGTTTCCTGGGGCCGGACGGTCGCGAGCTGGTCCGCCTCGACGTGCTCCAGGTCGCCCATCCCTGTCGCCCATTCAGCGGCTGGGCGCTGGGCGGGATGGTCGAGACCGACGTGCTGAAAGAGACGCTGCAGTTCTTGGACGACGGGACAAGGGGGTTTTATTGCGTCGGAGTGGGGACGGGAATCGTCTCCGTCGGAGATCGGGTGGTGGTGCTCTAGACGGTACAGGCCGGTGAGCCTCTTACCGGCCTTAGCTCAGTTCATCCCAGGCCAATCCCGCGATCTTCTTGCACCGTTCGCACGTCAGCTCTTTCGACTCCGTCTCGAACGACTGCCGGTGGCGGCAGCTCGGGCACACCGCGTAGGTGAGCGGAAAGATGCGGCCCACCCGCTGGATCTCGCGCGGCTCGCACCGCACAATGCTCCACCGCTCCGGCGGGTGATAACGGATTTCAAGGAAGCGCCGGTCGACCGGCACGTTGCGCCGGTTCACGTCGAGCACGACGATGTGACTCGAGGAGATACGGACCACCGGGTACCATGCGCCGCGGCGCAGGAGATGGGCGCCGGGCTTGCCGACCCTGGCCCAGCCCTTCGCCTGGAGACGTGTCGGCGTGATCGGGCGGAACGGAATCGTCACGCCACAATAGTAACATCTCCCGGCGGAGCGCGGTCGTGACCTCAGTCACACCGACCGCAACCACGCGGAATGTGATCCGTGACCACGCCGTGCGGCGCGGCGGGGTGTGGCGGCCGGCCGCGGCCGCCTGAGCAAGCGGCGTCGCTGGGGGACTCGCCGTGACTAGAGGCGGGGCTCAAGCGTCCGGGCCCGCCAGGTATCCCCGCGCCAGGAGCAGCTCGGCGTTCAGGATCGCCGCGCCGGCGGCGCCGCGGATCGTATTGTGGCTCAGTACGACGAAGCGGTGGCCGAGCACGCGGTCCGGCGCGATCCGCCCCACGGTGATGCTCATTCCTCCCCCCGCGTCGCGGTCGAGGCGCGGCTGGGGGCGGTCGGGCTCGTCCCGCACGAGAATGGGGTGCTCGGGGGCGGTGTGCAAGCGCAGCTGCTGCGGCGCGGCTGCGAACTCAGCGAACGCCTCCCGCAGCTCCGCAGGGCGCGCCTGCCGCGACAGCTTCACGCGCACCGCCGCCAGGTGCCCGTCCACGACGTTCACCCGATGGCACTGGGCGCTGACGGCGAAGCCCGCGGGCTCGACCCTGCCGCCATTCAGGCTGCCCAGGATCTTGCGGGTCTCCCGCTCGATCTTCTCCTCTTCGCTCGCGATGTAGGGAATCACGTTGTCCGTGATGTCGAGCGACGCGACGCCGGGATAGCCCGCGCCGGACAGCGCCTGCAGCGTGGTTGCCACGACGGCCTCGACGCCGAAGCGCGCCGCGAGGGGCGCCAGAGCGAGGGACAGCATGACCGTGGAGCAGTTGGGGTTCGCGACGATAAACCCCTTCCCCGTGCCGCGGCAGGCGTCAAGCAGGGCGAGATGCTCGGGGTTCACTTCGGGAATGAGCAACGGCACCGCATCGTCCATCCGGTGGGAGGAGGAGTTGCTCAGCACGGGGAAGCCCGCGCGCGCGAACGCGGTCTCGATCTCGCCCGCCACATCGGCCGGGAGGCTCGAGAACACGACGTCGCAGTCGAGTGGCGGTCGGGTCGGTTGAACCACCAGCGACTGCACCGCGGACGGCATGGCTCCCGGGAGGCGCCAGCTGCAGGCCGCGCCGTAGGGGCGGCCCTGGGACCGGTCCGAGGCCGCCAGCGCCGTCACGACGAACTGTGGATGCCCCGCCAGCATCGCGAGGAACCGCTGCCCCACCGTGCCGGTCGCGCCGAGAATACCGACGCGGATCTTGCTCATCACGTCCTTCCTTTCGCGTCTTGACGGTCCCCGAACCCCCGGGTAAGTATGAACATACAATCGAAGCCGCGTGGTGATTTGCCGCGTATTGCCGCCACGTTAAACAAGGTGCTAAAAAGCGACCGCCCGCGGCTACCGTTGCCCGGGCGTTCTGTTTTCGCTGGCCCTAAGCAGAGGTCGCCTGACCGCCATGCCTCGCACCGCGCGCCCCATCGAGATCCACAAGTTCGGCGGTGCCTCGCTCGCGAGCGGTGCCGCCATCGCGCAGGCGGTGGCGATCATCCAGGCGCGCCGGCCCGCGCCCATGGTCGTCGTCGTGTCCGCGATGGCCGGCGTCACGGACGCGCTGCTCGAGCTCGCCGCCGCAGCGATCCAGCGTGGCCCGGACGGCGCCCGCGCGACGGTGGCTGCGCTCTGCGCCCAGCATCTCGACGCCGTCCGTGCCCTGCTCCGTCCCGGTCCGCGCACGGACGAGCTCGTCCAGACGATCGAGCACGCGTTCGCGGAGGTCGAGCCCCTCGCCGCGGGCCTGCGCATCCTCCGCGAGCTGACGCCCCGGACCACCGATTACCTGGTCGCGCGCGGCGAGCAGCTGTCGGCCCGCCTGGTCGCGGCGGCCCTCGACTCCGCCGGTTGCTCGGCGACGTACGTGGACGCCGCGGCCGTGATCCAGACCGACGGCACCTTCGGCAACGCATCGCCCGATCTCGCGCGCACCGAGCGCAGTGCGCGTCGCGTGCTCCGGCCGTTCCTCGCCCGCGGCGTCGTCCCGGTCGTCCCGGGGTTCCTCGGCGCCGCCCCCGACGGGCAGGTGGCGACCCTGGGTCGGGGCGGATCGGACCTCACGGCCACGCTGCTCGCCCGGGTGCTCGGCGCTCGCGAGGCCTCGCTCTGGAAGGACGTGCCGGGGGTGCTCACCGCCGACCCGCGCACCGTGCCCGACGCGCGCGTGATCCCCCAGCTCCATGTGCGCGAAGCGGCCGAGCTCGCGTACTACGGTGCGAAGGTGCTGCACCCCCGGGCGCTGGTTCCGGTGCTGCGGCGCAGCGTCGCGGTGCGGATCCGGCCGTTCACGGAGCCCGCGTCGCTCGGGACTGAGATCTCGCGGCGGCGCACCTTGAATGCCTATCCCGTGAAGGGAGTGTCCGCGATCCCCAAGCAGGCCCTGCTGACGGTGACGGGGAGCGGGATGCTCGGAGTCCCGGGCATCGCGGCTCGCGCCTTCGCGGCGGTGCACCACGAAGGGATCTCGATCTCGCTCATCAGCCAGGCGTCGTCCGAGCAGTCCATCTGCTTCAGCGTCCCCGAGGAGCACGCGGAGCGGGCGCGCAAGGGCCTGGCGGCGACGTTTCGGCGCGAGATCGCGCGGCAGGAGATCGATCGCGTGGAAGTGCGCGCCGGCGCTGCGACGCTCGTCGTGGTGGGTCTCGGGATGGCGGGGACGCCCGGCATCGCTGCCCGCATTTTCTCGGCCCTGGCGGAAGCGAAGATCAACGTGATCGCGATTGCCCAGGGCTCTTCGGAGCTGAACCTCTCGCTCGTGGTGGACGGCGGGGACGCCGCTCGCGCCCTGCGCGCGGTGCACGCCGCGTTCCAGCTCAGCAAGATCGGCGGCGGCATGGGCGCGCATCCGGAGCGCAGCGACGTCGTGCTGTTGGGCTTCGGTCAGATCGGCCGCACCCTCGCTCCCCTCATCGCCAAGGTGAAGCAGAACGCGCTCCGACTGCAGGTGGTCGGGTTGGTCGATCGCAGCGGCTTCGTGTTCGATCCGCGGGGCTTGTCGCCGCGGCGGCTCGCCGCGCTCGCCGCCGCCAAGGCGAAGGCCACGCCACTCGCCAAGGTGGCCGGCGGCCGCCGCGCGTCCGCGACCGAAGCGGTCACGTTCGTAGCGAGCCACGCGCTCTCGAACCCGATCCTGGTGGACGTCACCGCGGCCGACACGACCGAGACCCTCAAGACGGCGCTGGCAGCGGGCATGCACGTCGTGCTCGCGAACAAGCGCCCGATCACGGTGAGCAGGAAGCACTACGACGAGCTGCAGGCCGCCGCGGCGGCACGCGGGCGGCAGCTGCTGCGCGAGGCGACCGTCGGCGCCGGGCTGCCGATCATCGACACCTTCGCCAAGCTGGTGGAGTCAGGCGATCGCGTACAGCGGATCGAAGGGTGCCCGTCCGGCACGCTCGGCTACCTGTTTGGCGAGCTGGGACGCGGCCGCCGCTTCTCGGAGGCGCTGCGCGGCGCCATTGCCAAGGGGTACCCGGAGCCGGACCCGCGGGAGGATCTGTCCGGCATGGACGTCGCCCGCAAGGCGCTGATTCTCGGCCGCCTGCTGGGCTTCCCCGGGGAGCTGCGTGACGTCGCGGTGGAATCGCTCGTCCCGAAGGGAGCCGAGCGCCTGCCGCTCCCGGAGTTCCTCGCCCGGCTCGACCAGTACGACGCGCCGTGGACGCGGCGCGTCGCGCTGGCACGCCAGCGCGGCGGTGTGGTCCGCTACCGCGCCATCGTGACGCGGCGGCGCATCCGCGTCGGGCTCGTCGTGGTGGACGCGTCGAGCCCGATGGCGTCGCTCAACGGGACCGACAACCAGTTTATCTTCACGACCATGCGGTACCGGAAAAATCCGCTCGTGATCACGGGGCCGGGGGCGGGACCCGCGGTGACCGCCGGCGGAATCCTGAACGATGTGCTGAAGCTCGCCAGCGCATGAGCGGTTCGCGGCAGCGCTGCTCGAGCTGCGGCCACGAGCTCTCCGAGACCGACCCGCAGCTGCGCTGCCCCGCGTGCCAGGGGCTCCTGGAGATCCACCACGCCCGCCCCGGCCTGAGCGGCGCAGCGCTGCGGGCCCGTTTCGACGAGCGCCGTAGCGTGAGTCGCGGCGCGCTCGCGTCCGGGGTATGGCGGTTCCGCGAGGCGGTCCTGCCGACGGTGGCTGACGGCGTCGTGAGCTATCCCGAAGGCAACACCCCGCTGCTCGACGGCCCCGCCGTCGCCCGGTGGACAGGGCTCTCCCAGCTGCTCCTCAAGCACGAGGGCCATAACCCCACCGGATCGTTCAAGGACCGCGGCATGACCGTGGCGGTCACGCAGGCGCGCCGCGTCGGCGCGCCGGCCCTGGCGTGCGCCTCGACCGGCAACACCGGTGCGGCGCTCGCGGCGTACGCCAGTCTCGCGGGGCTCCTGGCCCTGGTCATGGTCCCTCGCGGGCAAGTCGCGCTCGGCAAGCTGGCCCAGACGCTCGCATACGGTGCCCGGACCCTGCTCGTGCGCGGCAACTTCGATGATTGTCTCGAGCTCGCCGAGCAAGCGCGCGCGCAGCTCGGTCTGTACCTCGTCAACTCTATCAATCCGTTCCGGATCGAGGGACAGAAGACGATCGTGCTCGAGCTGCTGCAGCAGCTCGACTGGAGCCCGCCGGAGTGGATCGTGCTGCCGGCGGGGAACCTCGGCAACACCGCTGCCTTCGGCAAGGCGCTCGGCGAGGCCCGCGGCTGGGGGCTCATCACGCGCATGCCGCGGCTCGCCGCCGTCCAGGCCGCGGGCGCAGCCCCGTTCGCCGCGAGCTTCCGGGAGGGCTTCGCACGGCGGCACCGGGTCGACCCGCACACCGCCGCTACGGCGATCAACATCGGCAATCCGGCGTCGTACGAGCGAGCGGTGCGGGCGATCCGCGAGACCAACGGCGTGGTCACGGCCGTCAGCGACGAGGAGATTTTCGAGGCCAAGGCGGTGGTCGACGCCGCGGGCGTCGGGTGCGAGCCGGCTAGCGCGGCGAGCGTCGCCGGCGTCCGACACCTGCTGCAAAGCGGGGTAATCGGCCCGGGCCAGCTCGTCGTCGCAGTGCTCACCGGACACCTGCTCAAGGATCCCGACAGCGTGACGCGCTACCACCAGGCGGCGGATCCCCGGCCGCCCGGTGCCAATCCGCCGGTCGAGATCGAGCCGACGCTCAGCGACGTCGAGCGGGAGCTCCGGGCGTGTGGCGCCGTGTGATGCGGCGTGCCGGCCCAGCTGGAGGGACGCTTGACACCGTGTCGAAGCGCCGCAAGCTAAGCACCACGCGCACCGAGGTGTCCCGTGCGCGCGAGACGGCTTCCTTGAGGTCTACGCC
>DASPXE010000003.1:0-1691 GCA_035637455.1 Gemmatimonadales bacterium | reverse complement strand
GGGGTGGACGAACGAGTCATGCCTCCCCAAGATACAGCCCATGGACGGGCCATGGCGGCCGTAGGCGCGCTGGACCTCGTGCGGTATTTCGGGCGGTGGGGACGCCGCCCGGCCCAGCACGTCCTCGGCAACGCGGGGCGGTTCACCTACCTCCTGATCGACATGCTCCGCGGGCTGGCGGAGTGGCGCGTCTACATCCCCCGCACCCTCGAGCAGGCGACCCATATCGGCTACGGCAGCCTGTTCATTGTGCTGCTGGTGGCCGGGTTCGCGGGTGCGGTGACGAGCTTGCAGACGGGCTACCAGTTCACCGGCACGCTGCCGCTCTACTATGCCGGCGCCGTGATCTCGGAGTCGATGATCCTGGAGCTCGGTCCGGTGCTCACGGCGCTGATTCTGGCGGGCCGGATCGGCGCCCGCTATGCCGCCGAGCTCGGCACGATGCGCGTTACCGAGCAGATCGACGCGCTCGAGAGCCTGGGGCGCTCGCCCATCACCCACCTGCTGTTGCCGCGCGTCATCGCGGGGATCCTGGTGATCCCGGCGCTCACCATGTTCGCGAACGCGACCGGGATCGTGGTCGGCTACCTGACGGCCAAAGGCTCGCTCGGCCTGACCTACGCTGACTTCGAGTACGGCGCGCGCTACTTCTTCCGGCCCCTGGACCTGTGGTACTCGCTCATCAAGAGCTACTGCTTCGCGGGCGCGGTCACGCTCATCCCCTGCTACATCGGCTATAACGCCCAGCAGGGCGCCGAGGGGGTGGGGCGGGCGACCACGACGGCGGTCGTGTCGGCGTCGGTGAGCATCCTGCTGCTCGACGCGGTGATCACGAAGCTGTTGCTCGGCGTGAAATGATCCAACTCCTCAACATCTCCAAGCGCTTCCTCGACAACGTAGTCCTGGACGGCGTGAGCCTCGACGTGCAGGACGGCGAGACGGTGGCGCTGCTGGGGCCGTCGGGCGTGGGCAAGAGCGTCACCCTGAAGACGATCAACGGGCTGCTCAAGCCCGACTCGGGCGACGTGATCGTGGACGGGCTGCACGTCCCGAAGCTCAAGCGCGCCGAGCTGCAGCAACTGCGCAGCCGCATCGGCTACGTGTTCCAGTACGGCGCGCTGTTCGACTCCGACACCGTGGCGGAGAACATCCGCCTCGGCATCACCGACGACCAGCAGCACCGCGACGAGGCGTACTGCCGGGAGCGGGTGAAGGAGTGCCTGCGGCTCGTGAACCTGGCGCCCGACGTGGCCGACAAGTACCCGGCCGAGCTGTCGGGCGGGATGAAGAAGCGCGTGGGCATCGCGCGGGCGATCGCGGGGAAGCCCAAGTATCTCTTGTACGACGAGCCCACCTCGGGGCTCGACCCGGTGAACGCCGACGTGATCGACGGGCTGGTCGAGCGGCTGCGCGACGAGCTGGGGGTGACGAGCGTGGTGGTGTCGCACGACGTGCGCGGGTCGTTCCGTGTGGCGGACCGGGTGGCGCTGTTGTGGCAGGCCAAGATCCGCGCCGTGGGCACCGCCGAGCAGATCCTCGCCTCGCGCGACTCGGCGGTGCAGCAGTTCCTCGAGCGCGATCTCGAAATGAGCCTGATCCAGGCCGAGGGGAGCCAGGGAAAGCATGGAGCTTAGCTACAAGGAGGAAGTGGGCGTCGGGGCGCTGGTCGTCTTCGGGCTCATCGCGTTCAC
>DASPXE010000002.1:0-3365 GCA_035637455.1 Gemmatimonadales bacterium | reverse complement strand
CCGGTCGCGGGCGGTGCAGACGTCGCGGAGTGCCGCGAGGTAGCCCCGCGCCTGCAAGCGCTCCGCGTCGGTGACCGCGCACACGCCCATCGCTCCCGCGGCCTTGAACACGGCGCCGATGGCCAGCGTAAGGAGCGAGCGCGGGGGGCGGCCGAGGTGCGCGGTCATGATGGCGAATTCGTCGGACAGCCACTGGCGCAGCTCGCGCACGCAGGTGGACTTGCCCGCGCCGTCTCCACCCACCAGTGCGACGACCGTCCCGCCGTGGGCCAGATGCTTGCGTCCCTCGGTCCACAGGTCGAGCCGGCCGCCCAGCGTGACGAACCAGCGCAGCACGCGCGTCAGGGTGACGGTGAGCGGCGGCCGCCGGGCGTGCGGGCGCAGCCGCCGGTGCAGCTCGCGCCCCAGCGCGACGCGCGCCCAGCGACGGTACCCGGGGCGCAGGGATGCGATGCACGCGTCGATGAACGGCACGTCCAGGCAGGGGAGGTGCGTGGCCAGGAGTTGCTCGAGTCTGGCGCGGTCGGTCTTCGCCAGCAGCGCGTCGAGCTCACCCTGAATCCCCGTCAGCCACGCCGGCTGGCGACGGCGCAGCGTGTCGATCGCGCTGTAGCGCTGTACCATGCGGGCCGCGAACGTGATGAGCTCGAACTCGCCTGCGGGGACGCGGAACACCGTCCCCTGGACCGCCGAGGCGAGGAGCGGCGTCTCGATGGGAAGGCGGTACACCGTACGCCAGATGCCCCCGATGACGAGGCGGTAATGCGCATGCACGTGGATCAACCGGCCCGTGACAGGGTCGAGCCCGAAGTAGCTCTCGATCCCCGCGATCGCGCTCTGGGGCGGCGGGTCGGCGCGCCGGAACCCGAGGGTGGTGAGGACGGACCGGAAGCGCGCCTCGCCGGGGCGGTCCACCAGCAGGTCGATGTCGCCCTCGCCGCTCATCCACCGGTTACGCTTCCAGTTCCCTTTCCACTGGAGACAGGCGACCCGTTCGTCGCGCAGCGCGTCACCCAGCTGCTCGACCAGCGAGCGCGGCGCGTCCCCCCCCGCCGGGGAGCGCTTCGGAGGGGTGGGATGGGGGCCGCCGCCGGCGCGCGACCTCGTGGGGGTGGTGCCGCTCACGGCTGCACCCCGGTCGGCGCACTGCCCGTGATGCGCGGCTGAAGCCGCGACTCGGCCCCTTCCGTTGAAGCGGAGGAGCTACGCCCGTTTACGGGCACATGTCGAGCCGCGAGTTCACTCGCGCACCCGGCGGCCGGGGGCTGAAATCGCTCGTTCACCGCTCTGCTAGAGCGGTGGCGGCGTCGATCGAAGCACATCCTGCCAGTTGTTAGCAGGAGCCGTGCGCGGGCGCGCACTTACCTAACCACTGCAATGACGCACTGTTACACCAGTCGCCCCAGCGACACCCGCCCCGCCGTGTCGCAGCTGTGCGACAGATTGACGAGGTGCCGCTGTCAGTGGCACGTGCCGCTTCCCGAGTCCGTAGCCGTCTGTCCGGCGACCGGGATGAACTGCCACGAGTACGAGCCGTCGGCCAGGGAGAGCTTGAGGACGCCATTCACGCCGGTGATGCGCACCTCGCTGTTGGCGATCGGCGTGCCGAACGGGTAAGCGCTGGCCCCCCCTCCCGTGCCCACGACGAACTCCCGAATCCCGTTCACCGGGTCGGCCGCACCGGTTGGGGTTTGCGGGGCGAACCGCTCGTAGTTGTGCTCATGCCCCGAGAGCACGATTTCCCCTCGGGCGTCGTACAGCGCCTGCCACAGCGGCTGGGACCCGACCATGCTGCCGTGCGTGGTGCCGGAGCTGAAGCGCGGGTAGTGCCAGTAGGCCAGAGTGCAGCGGGCCGGATGCGCAGCCAGGTCGGCCCGGAGCCACGTCTCCTGCGCCGATCCGGCGCTCATGGAGACGAGGCTGTTGAGCGCCACGATGTGCCACGCGCCGAGATCGTAGCTGTAGTACCCCTTGGTGGGATCGCCCGCCGCCGCCCCGAAGTAGGTGAAGTAGTCGGCGGCGGTCGGGCTGGTGTCGTACTCGTGGTTGCCAAGCGTGGGGGAGGTGCGGGCCTTGTGCCGGCCCCAGCTCGGGGTGTAGCAGTTCTGGAAGTTCGCGAGCGACCCGCTCGGGTAAACGTTGTCGCCGACCGTGAAGACAGTGCCGGGGACCGCGTCGAGGATGGCCGCCGTGGCCGAATCACCGGTGGAGGTGCAGCTCGCAACGGTCCCGGCCCCGACGAGCGTGACGGTCGTCGACGCCACTGCGATGCTCGCCGTGGTCGTGGCGGGAGCGCTGGCGGCCCCACGCGCGTCGGTGACGGTGAGCGTCACGGTATAGGTGCCGTTGTTCGCGTATGTGTGAGCTGGCCGCACGCCGGTGCCGGTGCTCCCGTCGCCGAAGCTCCAGGCGTAGGTAAGCGCATCCCCGTCGGGATCAGACGAGCCGCTGCCGTCGAAGCTGACCGGTGTGCCCACCGTGCCCGTGTACGGTCCTCCCGCCACAGCCGTCGGAGCCCGGTTCGCGACGGTGGTGACGGTCACAGTGAGCGTTCCGGAGCCCGCTCCGCCATTCTTGTCCGTGACCGTCACGCGCACCGTGTTCGTCCCCGCCGCGGCGTAGGTGTGCGTGGCCGTGATGGCGCTCGACTGGCTGCTCGTACTGCCGCTGGTCTGGGGCGAGCCGTCGCCCCAGTCGATCGCGTAGGTCCAGGGCGCGTCGTTCAGGCCGGGATCGCTGAAGGTGGCGCTCAGCGTGACAGCGCTGCCCAAGGTGATGGTCTGGTTCGGTCCCGCGTTCACCGTGGGCGCCACATTACCGATAGTGGCCGTGGTCGTGGCGGCGGCACCCGCGGCTCCGCGCGCGTCGGTGACGGTGAGCGTCACGGTGTACGTGCCGTTGTCCGCGTACGCGTGCGTGGGCCGGGCACCGGACCCGGTGGCTCCGTCGCCGAAGCTCCAGGCGTAGGTGAGCGCGTCACCGTCCGGGTCCGACGAGCCGCTGCCGTCGAAGCTCACGGCTGTGCCCTCGGTGCCGGTGTACGGCCCCCCGGGCACGGCAGTGGGCGGGTGATTGACGCCACCCGGGGCGCCATGGCAGCTGCCGCTTCCGGCATCGGTGAAGGTCTGGCCGGCGACGGGGACGAACTGCCACGAATAGGAGTCCGCGTGGAGCGTGAGTTTCAGCACTCCCCACGTCACGCCGTTCCGCACTTCGCTGTTGGCGATCGGGGTCGCGGTGGTGTTGCCGTCGAGGCCCGTGCCGCCCGTGCCCACGACGAACTCACGCATGCCGTAGGTCTGGTCGAGTACGGCGCTCGGGTTCTGCGGGGCGAACCGCTCATAGCTGTGTTTGTGGCCGTTCAC
>DASPXE010000001.1:0-1864 GCA_035637455.1 Gemmatimonadales bacterium | reverse complement strand
GACGGGAGCGCTTTCCTTCACGGCAAGTGCGGCGCGGCGAGGTAGGGAAACGTGCTGCCGAACGCGACGTCGTTCGCCGCGACGTTGTCCGTCGTGAGGCCGGGGCTGGTATTGTTGGGATCGAGCAACGACCCGAAGGTGGCAGCGAGGCCCGCGTCCACGACGTCGTCGGTGAGGGTGCGGCCGCCCCACCCGTTCGCGAGCGCCCAAGAGAGCCACCCGGCGCTCGCGGGGTCCTTGTCGGTCTGGATGATCAGCTCGTCGGGCAAGAGGACAGCGGCGAGCGTGTTCTGCACGGTGACGTTCCGGCCGGCCACGCTTGCGACGAATCCTTTCAACTCGGCGCTGATCAGCTGCACGTCCTCGGCGGGGCCAGTGACTCCGTGCACCGGGTGCGAGCGCTTCGCCAGGAACACCTCGCTCACGAGCGGGTTGCCGAGGCGCTGGATCTGGTTGTACGTCCGCTCGGTGGCGGCCACTACGGTGTCGTCGTTGCAGCCGGCCAGGAGGGCCAGTCCGACCAATCCTGCATGAATGCGCCTCATCGCTTGCTTCCTTGCGTCGAATGGAAGGGCGTCCAGGGTTAACGGCTGATCGTGCCCCACACCCCGATCTTCACGTTGCCGCCGGCCGTGAGCAGCGCGGTGGGCAGCTCGATCACGATCGACTGCACGTTGAACCCCTTCACGTAGTCGATGCCCGGGTTCCGGAACGCGCTCGCAGTCGGCACGTCCGGGAGCTGTGCGAGCGGGCCGGTCACCGGCTTCCGATCCGGAATGATCCGGAAGAACTGCTCCAGGTCGATGAAGAAGGGATCGTCGCGCCAGCCGGCGAACACTTGCAGACCGGCGGCCGCACCCAACACGGTGTTGACCTTGCCGGTCACCGCAGGCGCCAGCTTTGCAACCTGGTTCCCCATCGCCCCCGCTACCGGGGGCGTCACCGGCCCGCGGACCTCGACGGTCTGATCCGCCCCCGATCCGTTGAAGGTGATCTGGATGACTTTGTCTTCGACGCCGTCGGTGTTGTTGTCGATCTTGAACTGGTACAGGAGGTTCGGATCGAAATACGTGTTGGCGGTCTGCGCCGGCGTGATGAACGCCCAGCTGTTGAGCACCAGGACCGTCCGGTCAGGGGACGAGCCCGGGAAGGCGTATACGTCCGTCATGTCCGACGCCGGGTTGAGCTCGACGTCGGGGGTGTCCTGGTGGTCCGAGCCGCGCGCCAGCTTGATCACACCCGCCGTGCCGAGCGCCGCAACGACGAGCGCCGCGAGCGCGAGTCGCGACCACCGAGAGGTCGAGTGCTGCATGGCATCCTCCGCTGTAGGTCTGCCTACCTACGGCGGAGGAGCGCGAGCGGATTGGCGGGTTCCGGTAGTTAGATCCCCTGCCAGGCGCCCACGAGGAACGGCTGCTGAGTGGGCTGTGGTGAGCCGCTCGCGGGCTCTTCAGTCACCGCGCTCAGGTCGGGCTTCAGGCCGGTGGGCACCGGAAGGGTGACGACCGCCCGGCCGCCGGCGGCGGTGTTGAACGTGCCGAGGCTGACGGGGCTCTGACCCTTCTTGATGGCCCAGAGCTGGTACGTCCGGCCCGCCGGGGCCGGCGGGAGGTCGAACGCAGCCACGACCACGACGTGGCGCGCCCGGTTCCAGTAGAGCCGCATGGTGGGCGCCTTGCCGGTGGCGGCCAGGTCCGCGGTGCCCACTGTGGAATCGAGTATCGCCGCCACGAGTTGGTCGGCGCTGTCGAGCCGCGCGCGCGTCGCCGCGAGCGCGCTCCCCAGCTGGTCCCGCGCCGCGCGCTCGCGCCAGTAGCCGTAGCCCGCGGCGACCGCGAGTACCAGCGCGGCGGCGGCGGCGAGC